>NZ_JBEPBA010000005.1:0-499967 GCF_040298885.1 Streptomyces sp. NPDC001137 | reverse complement strand
GCGCGCGGGCCCCCGCTGGGGGGGGGGGGGCGCCGTGGGGGGGGGGGTTGGGGGGCCCGGGGCGGGGGGGGGGGGTGGGGGTGGGGGGGGGGGGGGTTGTGGGGGGCCGGGGGGGGGGGGGGGGGGGGGGGCCCCCCCCCCCCCCCACGGGTGGTGCGCGGACGTCGGCGCGGGAAGACGACGGGACGTCACACGCTGGTGCCTGCCTTCGGGGCACGCACCCGGCCGCCGCGAGCCGCGTCCGGATTGGGGACTCCGGAGTCGGCGAGGCCGTTGACGCGACGGCCTCGGCGGCGGACTACATGAACCTATCCGTGACGGACGGTCGAACCACCCTGCTCAGCACGGAATTTGCGGCATTCATACGGGCCGGGCGCGCACGCCGTCAAGGTCCCGTCAAACATGCCTGGCCCCCCGTCAGAAGGGCGTCAACGCAAGCCGCCCCTGGCCGAATCCGGTCGCAGACTGAGCGGCAACGGGGGGACGGGCAACCGTCCGTGGCATGACGTGGGAGGGACCGTGACCATCACGGCCGGTACATCGCACAGACCTCGGCCGCAGGCCGGCGCGCAGCAGGTGCAGCCGGCGGTCGCCCCGCCCGGGGGAAGCCCCGGACCGCGGCGGCGAGGGGCGTCGCGGACGGGCGGTCCGGGGCACCGCCCAGGACAGCAGGCCGAGGCCGCGTGGGCCGCTCTGCGCCGTCGCTACTGGGCCTCCGTGCCCGCGCGGCTGCGCCTTCTGCGCGCGGCCACGGTCCTGCTCACCGGCGCCCTCGCCGTGCTGCTGCTGGTGGCCGGGCTCACGACTCTGGGCACCTGGAGCAGCACAGCCGACCGCGACGCGCCCCGCACCACCAGCGCGGCCGATCTCGACCTGGCCCTGAACGACATGGACGCCCAGGCCGCCAACCTCCTGCTGTCCAACGGCGACGCGGGACGAGGACGCCTGCAGACGCCGTACGAGAAGGCGGCCGGTTTCCACGGCGAAGCCCGGCGCGAGATCGGGCACGACCTGCGCACCCTCGCCGTCGCCGCGCAGGGCAGCCGGACCGACGAGAAGACGGTCGAGTCGCTGACCGACGGCTTCGCGGAGTACCAGGAGCTGATCGGCCGGTCGCTGGAGAACGACGGCCACCACGGCGGCAGGACGGCCGCCCTAGCCGACTACCGCCGTGCGACCGACCTGCTGCGCACCCAACTCCTGCCTGCCGCACGCACGTTGGTGGCCTCGAACAACGCGGCCTTCGACGCCGCTTACTTCTCGGCACGCTCCACCCTGAACACCCAGCTTGCCGCCGTCCTCGCCCTCGGCGTACTGCTGCTCGCCGTGCTCGGCGTTGTGCAGTGGTACCTCGCCCGCAGCTTCCGGCGCATCCTGAACCCCGGAGTGCTGGCGGCCACCGTCTGCACACTGCTCGCGGTGGTCCTCGGCACGCAGCTCCTGTCCTCCTCCACCGCCCACCTGCGCGTGGCCCGTCACGATGCCTTCGACTCCGTCGTCGCCCTCTCCCGTGCCCGCGCCATCGCCTACGACGCCAACGCCGACGAGAGCCGCTACCTGCTCGACCCGCAGCGGCGCGGGCAGTACGCCGACTCCTTCCTCACCAAGTCGCAGCAGCTGTACGGCATCAAGGGCGCGACCCTCTCGACGTACGACTCCCAACTGACCACGACCTGGCAGGCATACGAGTCCGACCACCGCGACCTGCGCTTCACCGGAGAGTTCCGGCGGGAGCTGGACAACATCACCTTCCCCGGCGAGCGGGCCGCGGCGGAGAAGACGGTCCAGACGTATGCCGTCTACCAGCGCGACGACCGGAAGATCCGCGCGCTGCTGGCCGCCGGGAAGGAGCAGAAGGCGGTGGAGTTCTGCATGGGGTGGGAGGCGGGCACGTCCAACGCCCACTTCGGGGCGTGGATGGCCGCGCTGGACAAGGTGGCGGGCATCAACCGCGCCCACTTCACGTCGTCCGTCGACGCCGGCCGGTCGGAGGTGGACGGACTGCTTCCGTGGGCGGGCGGGTTGCTGGCGGCGGCTGCCCTGCTGACCTTGCTCGGACTGCGCCCCCGGCTGGCCGAGTTCCGTTAGGCATCGGCGAGCCGGGCCTCCTCCAGATCCAGTACCCGCTGAAGCCGCCGCCGCGTCGTGTCGCTGATGGCGTGATCGTCGTAGAGCCGCTGCAGTTCGGTGGTCTCCACGGCGATCAGGTCACGGCGGAGCTGCCGGTAGACACGGTCGGCGGACTCGGTGGCCGCGCCGTCGGCGCCGTTGTGCGCGGCAAGGCGGTCGCGGGCGTCGTCCACACGGGCGGTCAGACCACGGCGGAGGCGGTCGACGACGACCTCGGGTACGACTTCCAGCTCCGCGAGTTCCTCCAGGCGCGCCAGGCCCGCGTGGGCCAGCCGCGAGCGGGCCTCGGCCTCCTCGCGTGCGGTGTGCGCGGGCTCCAGCGCGATGCCGGAGCGCCGGACGACCGGGGCGAGGGTGAAGCCCTGGACAACGAGGGTGACGACCACGACCGAGGTGGTCAGGACCAGGACCAGCGGCCGGTCGGCGAGCGGGGTGCCGTCCTTCATAACCTCTGGGATGGACAGGGCGGCGGCCAGCGGCATCACGCCGCGGGTGCCGGCCCACGTCAACACCACCGGAACCCGCCAGTTCATCCGACCCAGTCCGCCCTTGCGCTGCACGACCGCCGACAGGGGCGCCAGCCACAGCATGCGGACGGCGACGAGCGTGGCGGCGACGGCTAGGGCGTACAGCGGCCAGGCCCGGTCACCGTCGGCCAGCGCCTGCACCTGGGCGGGGAGGGCCAGCCCTATGAGGCTGAACACCACGCTCTCCAGAAGGAAGACGACTGTGCCGTACACGGCATGCAGCTGGAGGCGGATGCGGGCGTTGGTGAGCCTCTCGCCCCGACCGCCCAGGACCACGCCGGCCACCACACAGGACGTCACCCCGGAGGTGTGCGCGACCTCCGCGAGCAGGTAGGCGGCGTACGGCGTGACCAGCGCGATCACCGTCTCCAGCACCGGGTCCTCGGTACGGCGCCGGATCAGCATGATCACTCCGGCGACCGCGGCTCCGATCACCGTGCCGCCACCCGCGAGCACCAGGAACTCGCCGCCCGCCGCACCCCAGTTCGCGGCGGCCGACGCCACGGCGATGCCCGCCGCCACCCGCACCAGCACCAGCGAGGTCGCGTCGTTGAACAGGCTCTCCGCCTGGACCAGCACCTGCACCCTGGGCGGCAGGGAGAGCCGTCGGCCGAGCGCGGTGACCGCCACCGGGTCGGTGCTGGCCAGGATCGCGCCCAGTACGAACGCCATCTGCCAGGACAGGGGAGTGACCAGTGCTGCCACCGCCGCCACGGCCGCCGCGGAGGCGAGCACCAGGCCGATGGCGAGGATCCCGACCGGTTTCCACACCGCCCGCAGCTCCCGCCAGGACATGTCCTCCGCGCTCGCGTACAGCAGGGGCGGCAGCACGACCAGGCCGATGATCTCGGGACTGATCTCGATTCGCGGGGTGCCGGGGAGCAGGGCCACGGCGAGACCTGCGACGACGAGAAGGGAGGGAGCGGGGATGCGCCACCGGCGCGCAAAGGTGGCGACCAGCGTGGCGAGGACCACGAGGGCGAGAACCGTACCGACGCTGCGCATGCCGTCCCCCTGGGGCTTACGGAAACCGCCGTGGCTTCCGGCCGACCAGACTTCCCGGCACACCTGGACTCACTCTATCGGGCGCAGGTCACGTCAAGACAGTGTCAAGGTCCCCGGGGTCGGCGACAAGGAACCGCTAACAAGCGCCCCGACCGTCCCGCGAAAGGGCTTCCTTTGGAGCAGGAACCCTTCTGCACAGGGGAGTTGGATCAGTGAGTGGAGTGCGTCGGCGGCGATGAATGACGTACGGCCCGGACGACTGAAGGTGTACCTCGGGGCGGCTCCGGGGGTCGGCAAGACCTACCGGATGCTCGACGAGGGGCGCCGCCGCGCCGCGCGCGGGGCGGATGTGGTGGTGGGATTCGCGGAGTGTCACGGGCGCCCGCACACCGAGGCGATGCTCGACGGACTGGCAACCGTCCCCCGGCTGTCCTGCACCTACCGCGGCGGACGGTTCGAGGAGATGGACCTGGCCGCGGTCCTCGCGCGCCGCCCGCAGGTCGTGATCGTCGACGAATTCGCGCACAGCAACGTCCCCGGCGATGGCCGCAACCCCAAGCGGTGGCAGGACATCGAGGCTCTGCTCGACGCGGGCGTCGATGTCATCACGGCGCTGAACATCCAGCACCTGGAATCCCTCAACGATGTGGTCGAGAAGATCACCGGGGTGCCGCAGCATGAGACGGTTCCGGACGAGGTCGTACGGCGCGCCTGGCAGATCGAGCTGGTGGACATGCCGCCTGAGGGGCTGCGGCGCCGGATGGCGCACGGCAACATCTACACCCCGGAGAAGATCGACGCGGCCCTCGCCAACTACTTCCGGCCCGGCAATCTGACCGCGCTGCGCCAGCTGGCGCTGCTGTGGACGGCCGACCGGGTCGACGAGGCGCTCACCAGCTACCGCGCCGAGCACGGCATCGGCCGGGTGTGGGAGACGCGCGAGCGGGTGGTCGTCGCGCTCACCGGCGGTCCGGAAGGCGACACGCTCATCCGGCGGGCCGCCCGTATCGCGGACCGGTCGGCGGGCGGCGACCTGCTCGCCGTGCATGTGGCCCGCAGCGACGGACTGGCCGCCGGGGTCTCGCACGCCTCGCTCGCCCGACAGCGCCGACTGGTGGAGGACCTCGGCGGCAGCTACCACTCGGTGGTCGGCGACGACGTCGCCACGACCCTGGTGGAGTTCGCCCGCGCCGAGAACGCCACCCAGCTGGTGCTGGGCACCAGCCGTCGCGGCCGGCTGGCACGGTTCCTGACCGGGCCCGGCACGGGGGAGACCGTGACCGAGCTGTCCGGCGACATCGACGTCCACCGGGTCACCCATGAGCGGGCCGGACGCGGCACGCTGCTGCCGTCGCGGCGGCGCACGCTGTCGACGGCCCGGCTGATCGCCGGACCGGTGGCCGGGCTGGTGCTGCCGGTACTCCTCACGACCGTCCTCGCCCAGCTGCGGGGCACGCTGAACCTGACCAGCGAGGCGCTGCTGTTCCTGCTCGCCGTGGTGGGCGTGGCCTGCATAGGCGGGGTCGCCTCGGCGGTGATCGCGTCGATCACGGCGTCGCTGCTGTTGAACTACTGGTTCATCCCGCCCATCGGACAGTTCACGCTGGACGATCCGAACGCCCTGCTGGCCCTGGCGGTCTTCGCGGTCGTGGCGGCCACCGTGGCCGCGGTCGTGGACCGCTCCCTGCGCCTGTCGCGCCGTTCCGCCCGCGCGACGGCCGAAGCGGAGACCATGTCGTCCCTGGCCGGCAGCATCGTGCGGGGCGAGACGACGATTCCGGCCCTGCTGGAGCGGACCCGCGAGACCTTCGGTATGGAGTCGGCTGACCTGCTGGAGGAGCCTCCCGACGCGGCCGGAGTGACGGCCGTTCCAGCGGGCCTCGGCGCCTACCTCGTCCTGCGCGGCCGCACGCTGTCGTCGTCCGAGCGGCGCGTGCTGGCCGCCTTCGCCGCGCACGTCGGCTCCGCCGTGGAGCGGGCCAGGCTCGCCGAAGCCGCCGCCGAGGTCGAGCCGGTGAAGGCCGCCGACCGGTTGCGTACGGCGCTGCTGCGGGCCGTCGGCCACGACCTGCGTACCCCGCTCGCCGCGGGCTGGGCCGCGGTCGCCTCGCTGCGCAGCCGTGACGTCGAGTTTTCCGCCGAGGACCGGGACGAACTCCTCGCCACCGCCGACGAGTCCATGGCCAAGCTCAACCGCCTGGTGGAGAACCTCCTCGACCTCAGCCGCCTGGAGGCGGGCGCCCTCACGCTGAACCTGCGCCCCACCTCCCTGGAGGAGGTCCTGCCCATGGCACTGACGGACGTCTCCGCCGTGGACGTGGCGGACATGGAAGAGATCCCGGAGGTGCTCGCCGACCCGCCGCTGCTGGAACGGGTGATCGCCAACCTGGCCGGGAACGCCGACCGCCACACACCACATGGGAAGAAGGTGCTGGTCACCGCCAGCGCCCTGGCAGGCCGGGTGGAGCTGCGGGTCGTCGACCGGGGGCCCGGCCTGCCCGTCGACGGCCGGGAACGGCTCTTCGAACCGTTCCAACGGCTTGGCGACACCGACAACACCACCGGCCTCGGCCTCGGACTCGCGCTCGCCCGGGGCCTGACCGAGGCCATGAACGGCACCCTCACCCCCGAGGACACTCCCGGCGGCGGCCTCACGATGGTCGTGTCGCTGCCGCTCGCCGCGCAGAGCGTCGATGCCGAACCGACGGAGCAGAACGTGGGAGGCGCGTGATGAGCACTGTGACCAGCGCGTGGAAACTGCATCAGGGCGGGACCCGGACAACGCCCGGAACCTGGCCGCTGCGGGACCGGTTCGCCCTGACAGCGGGCCTCCTCGGCCCCTTCCTGGTGGCCCTCGCACTCGTCCCGTTCCGTACCGGCCTGTCACACACGAACGCCGCACTCGTCCTCGTCGTGGTGGTCGTCGCGGTGGCCGCGCTGGGAAGCCGTACGGCCGGGGTGCTCGCGGCGCTGTCCGCGGCGGCCTGGTTCGACTTCTTCCTGACCCGGCCGTATGAGACGTTCGACATCACCGCGACCGCCGACATCGAGACGGCGGTGCTCCTGTTGGCCGTCGGCGTGATCGTGTCCCAACTGGCAGCCCGAGCACGTCACTTGGAGGTCGTCACAGTCACGGACGCGGCCCACCTCGCCCGTATCCACCGGACGGCCGGCCTGGCGCAGTCCGCCAAGTCCGCGGACACCGTGGTCGACCACGTCCGCCGGGAACTCACCGACCTGCTCGGGCTGCGCGCGTGCCGCTTCGAGTACGGCACGCTGCTGGGACAGCCGCCACGCCTGCAGAGCGATGGCAGCGTGACGGTGGGCAGGCGCTCGTGGGACGTGGACACCGCCGGATGGCCCGAGGGCGAGATCGAACTGCGGGCCTACGGCAACGGCCACTACCTCGGCCGCTTCATGCTGACACCCGGACCGGGGCCGGTACCCCCGCTCCAGGCCCGGCTCGTGGCGGTGACGCTGGCCGACCAGACGGGCTCGGCGCTGGACACAGCCGGCCCCGCGGGTAGGGGCTGACGCTCACTCCAGGCCGGAGGCTTTGAACACGGCGCGGGCGGTTTCGCGGTCCACGCGGCGGGAGATGTGCCGCAGGACGGTCACACCGCACAGCAGCATCCCTTCGGCTGTGGCCTTCCGTACACCCTCGTTCAGACGGGACCACAGCCGCGGATTGCGCACCAGGACCTCGGGGTCGATCTCGACGCGGCCCCCCAGCGCGTCTCGCAGCACGATCCGTTGGGAGATGCCGTCCAGGCAGCGGACCGACACCAGCAGATCCGTCCGCACCCGCTGCTCACGCACCAACCGGCGGGAGGCCAACCAGTTCGCGCCCGCGGACACCCGGTCCGGATACAGCAGAACGAACAGCAGCCCCGCGAGCGCGAGCCACAACGCGGCACGCCACATGGCGAACCGCCCCGAACCCCAGTCGACCAGGAGAAGGAGGGCGAGCAGTATGCCCGCACAGCGGACGGCGCTCCACAGCTCCTGTATCCACTCGAGGTCGTTCGTCGCCACACCGGATCCATCGGGCTCCTCCGTGTGCGCGTCGAGCGGTCCTCCGCGCGCGTCGTCACGGCGTCCCATGGAGCCGACGGTAGTGAGCCAGGGAATCCGATCGGTACACCTTGACGCGGCTCTGACGGATATCCAGCGGAATCCCTACTTCTCGACCACGACGCGACTGTCAGGGCGCTGCCATCCGGAAGTCGTGCACGTCACACGCCCGTCAATGTTCCGTCAAGGTCGGCCGGTTGGGCGCGAAGAAGCCGCAAGGAACCGTCGGACGTGACCGGAAACGGACAGAACCTGGACGCAGTCGCGCACACCAGCCCTCGTGCGCGGCCGAGGCAAGAAGGAGCCCGCATCCATGTCCGTCCTGACCACCGAGCCGAACGCCGTCCCCGCCGGCGAGGAGCCGCCTGATACCGGTGAACGCCACCGGCTCACCGCCGTCACGGGCCTGGCCGCCCTGTCGCTGGACGCGATGGCGTCGGTGGCCTACGGCCCCGAGGCGATCGTCCTCGTCCTGGCGGCCGCGGGCGCCCATGGCCTGGGCTTCACGATGCCGGTCACGCTGGCCATCGCGGGTCTGCTGGCGGTGCTGGTCGCCTCGTACCGCCAGGTGATCGCGGCGTTCCCGGACGGCGGCGGCTCGTACGCGGTGGCGAAGACGCATCTGGGCGCGCGTACGAGCCTGGTGGCTGCTGCCTCCCTGGTCCTGGACTACGTCCTCAACGTCGCCGTCGCCGTCACAGCCGGCGCGGCCGCCCTGACCTCGGCCTTCCCAGCTCTCTTCGACGACCGGCTGTGGCTGTGCCTGGCGGTGCTCGCCCTGATCACCGCCGTCAACCTGCGCGGGATCGTGGAGTCGGCCAAGGCGTTCATCGTGCCGACGGTCGTCTTCGTCGGCTCGATCTTCGTCCTCATCGCCGTCGGGCTGTTCCGCTCCCACCCGGTGAGCACGGTGACCGCGGACGGGCATGCCTCGGTGCTCGCCGACAACGCTTCCACCGTCGGCGCCCTGCTTCTGCTGAAAGCCTTCGCTTCCGGCTGTGCCGCACTGACGGGCGTGGAGGCCATCGCGAACGCCGTCCCGTCCTTCCGGGTCCCGCGGGCCAAGCGGGCCCAGCGCGCGGAGGTCGCCCTCGGTGCCGTCCTCGGTCTGATGCTGATCGGCCTGTCGGTGCTCATCGGCCGCTTCCACCTCCAGCCGGTCGAGGGCGTCACCGTCCTCGCCCAGCTCGCCGACGCCTCGCTCGGCCACAACTGGGCCTTCTACGTCATCCAGTTCGCGACGATGATCCTGCTGGCGCTGTCCGCGAACACCTCCTTCGGCGGGCTGCCGGTGCTGCTGAAACTGCTGGCCCGTGACAACTACGCGCCGCACGTCTTCGCCCTGAAGGCCGACCGGCAGGTCCACCGGCACGGCGTCCTCGCGCTCGCGCTCGTCTCGGCGACCCTGCTGGTCTTCTCCGGCGGCGACACCAACACCTTGGTCCCGCTGTTCGCGATCGGCGTCTTCGTCGGCTTCACCATCGCCCAGGTGGGCATGGTCCGGCACTGGCGTCTGGAGCGGGGGACGGGCTGGCGCGGCAAGGCGCTGCTCAACGGCTTCGGTGCGCTGCTCACGGGTGTCGCGACCGTCGTCGTCACCTTGGAGAAGTTCGAGGACGGCGCCTGGCTGATCGTGATCGCCCTGCCTCTGCTCGTGGTCGCCTTCGAGACCGTGCACCGCGCCTACGGCCGGATCGGCGAACGGCTCGGCCTCGGACGCATACCGGAAATCCCGCACCGCGAGCGCTCGCTCGTGATCGTGCCCGTCTCGACCCTGTCCAGGCTGACCTCGGAGGCCCTGACGGCCGCCGCCTCCCTCGGTGACGAGGTGCGCGCGGTGAGCGTGTGCTACCCGGACCCCGAGGACCGGGCCGCCCTGCACGCCTTGGAGCGTGCCTGGGCCGCATGGGACCCGGGCGTCCCCCTCGTCCGGCTGACCTGCGAGCGGCGCAGCCTGGGCCGTCCGATCGCCGCCTACGTCCGCGACGTGTCGGCCGCCGAGCCGGGCACGCGCGTCACGGTGCTCATCCCGGAGACGGAGCCGGAGCGGCTCTGGCAGCGGCTGCTGCAGAACCAGCGGGGCGCGGTCGTCGCGCACGCCGTGCGGCAGGAGACGGACGCGGTGATCTGCCGCCTCCGCTTCCGGCTGCTGTGAGCCGGGTCACCGGTCGTGACGGCCGCCTACTCGCAGGTATGGATCACGGGGCGTAAGAGTCCCGTCAAAGCCGTCAGCGCCGCCGTAAGAGAGCCGTCAACGGGCGTCCCGATCCGGCCAAAGAGGCGCTTTCCTCTACTCGTCCCTGTTCATCGAACCTCACTCCAGGAGTTCGCGATGGCCGATCTGGCCTTCGTCCTCGCCACGATCGCGGGTTTCGCGCTGGTGGCCCTCGTCGCCAAGGGGGTGACCAAGCTGTGACCGCCGAGAACATCGTCGGCCTCGTCGTGGCCGTCGCCCTGCTGGGCTATCTCGTCCTCGCCCTGATCTTCCCGGAGAGGTTCTGAGCCAAGACATGGGTCCCGTACTTGCAGGCGTCCTCCAGCTGCTCGCCCTGATCGGCGCGCTGGCCCTCGCCTACATTCCCCTCGGCAACTACATGGCCCGGGTCTACTCCTCGAAGCAGCACCTGCGCGTCGAGAAGTGGATCTACAAGGGCATCGGTGCCAACCCGGACACCGAGATGACCTGGCCCGCGTACCTGCGCGGGATCCTCGCCTTCTCGGCCGTCGGCGTCCTCTTCCTCTACCTCCTCCAGCGCCTGCAGGGCATCCTGCCCGGCTCGCTCGGCTTCTCCTCGGTCAACCCGGCGCAATCGTTCAACACGGCCGTCTCGTTCGTGACGAACACCAACTGGCAGTCGTACTACGGCGAGCAGACCATGGGGCACGTCGTGCAGACCGCCGGTCTGGCCGTGCAGAACTTCGTGTCCGCGGCCGTCGGCATCGCGGTGGCAGTGGCCCTCGTGCGAGGGTTTGCGCGCTCCCGTACGGGCGAGCTCGGCAACTTCTGGGCCGACTTGGTGCGCGGCGTCGTACGCATCCTGCTGCCGCTGTCCGTCGTCGCCGCGATCGTGCTGGTCGCCTGCGGCGCCATCCAGAACTTCTCCGGGATCCACGAGGTCGGCCAGTTCATGGGCGGCCACCAGCAGTGGAACGGCGGGGCGGTCGCCTCCCAGGAGGCCATCAAGGAGGTGGGCACCAACGGCGGTGGTTACTTCAACGCCAACTCGGCCCACCCCTTCGAGAACCCCGGCCCGTTCACGAACCTCTTCGAGATCTTCCTGCTGCTGGTCATCCCGTTCGCCCTGACCCGCACCTTCGGCGTGATGGTGGGCTCGGTGAAGCAGGGCTACGCCATCCTCGCCACGATGTTCACCATCTGGCTGGGCTTCGTCGCCCTGATGATGTGGACCGAGTTCGCCCACCACGGACCGGCGCTCCAGGCCGCGGGTGGCGCATACGAGGGCAAGGAGGTCCGCTTCGGGATCGGCGGCTCGTCGATCTTCGCGGTGTCGACCACGCTCACCTCGACCGGTGCGGTGGACTCCTTCCACTCCTCCTTCACCGGCCTCGGCGGCGGCATCACCATCCTGGGCATGCAGTTGGGCGAGATCGCGCCCGGCGGCACCGGCTCCGGCCTCTACGGCATGCTGATCATGGCGGTCATCGCGGTGTTCATCGCCGGTCTGATGGTCGGCCGTACGCCCGAGTACCTGGGCAAGAAGATCGGCACCCGCGAGATCAAGCTGGCCGCCTGCTACATCCTGATCACGCCGGCGCTGGTGCTGATCTTCACGGCGGCCTCCATGGCGCTGCCGACGCCGCCGCACTCGATGCTGAACTCGGGTGCGCACGGGTTCTCCGAGGTGCTGTACGCGTTCACCTCCGCCGCGAACAACAACGGCTCGGCCTTCGCCGGCCTGAACGCGAACACCGACTGGTTCAACACCATGACCGGACTCGCCATGCTGCTGGGCCGCTTCCTGCCGATGGTGTTCGTGCTGGCGCTGGCCGGCTCGCTCGCCGAGCAGAAGCCCGTCCCTGAGACCGCAGGCACGCTCAGGACCGAAAAGCCTCTGTTCACCGGCCTGCTGGTGGGCGCGATCCTCATCATCACCGGTCTGACCTACTTCCCGGCGCTGGCGCTGGGTCCGCTGGCCGAGGGGCTGGCGTCATGACAACCGACGTAACGAAGCAAGAGGACTCGATGTCCACAGCCACCCCGACCCGGGCGCCGCACAGCGACGTACCCACCGGGCACAAGCCCGCCGAAGGACGTGTCGGCGCGGGCCTCTTCGACCCGAAGCAGCTTCTCAAGTCGCTGCCGGACGCCTTCCGCAAACTCGACCCGCGGGTGATGGTCAAGTCCCCCGTGATGTTCGTGGTGTGGATCGGCTCCGTCCTGACCACCGTCTTCTCCTTCAAGGACCCGGGCGACTGGTTCGGCTGGGCGATCAGTGCCTGGCTGTGGCTGACGGTGGTCTTCGCCAACCTGGCGGAGGCGGTCGCCGAGGGCCGCGGCAAGGCGCAGGCCGACACGCTGCGCAAGGCCAAGACCGACACCGTGGCACGGCGGCTCGTGGGGGACTCCGAGGAGCAGGTGCCCGGCACCGAGCTGAAGATCGGCGACCTGGTGGTCTGTGAGGCCGGCGACATCATCCCCGGTGACGGTGACGTCGTCGAGGGTGTCGCGTCCGTCGACGAGTCGGCGATCACCGGTGAGTCGGCGCCGGTCATCCGCGAGTCCGGCGGTGACCGTTCGGCCGTCACGGGCGGTACGAAGGTGCTGTCCGACCGGATCGTCATCAAGATCACGACGAAGCCGGGTGAGACCTTCATCGACCGGATGATCAACCTGGTGGAGGGGGCGGCCCGGCAGAAGACGCCGAACGAGATCGCTCTCAACATCCTGCTGGCGTCTTTGACGATCGTCTTCCTGCTGGCCGTGGCCACGCTGCCGCCGTTCGCCGACTACGCGGGCACGCATCTGACGATGGTCGTGCTGGTGGCGCTGCTGGTATGCCTGATCCCGACGACGATCGGTGCGCTGCTGTCGGCGATCGGTATCGCGGGCATGGACCGCCTGGTCCAGCGCAACGTCCTGGCCATGTCCGGCAGGGCGGTCGAGGCCGCCGGTGACGTGTCGACCCTGCTGCTCGACAAGACCGGCACCATTACCCTCGGCAACCGGCAGGCCGCCGAGTTCGTGCCGGTCAGCGGGACGACGGAGGCAGAGGTGGCGGACGCCGCCCAGCTGTCGTCGCTGGCCGACGAGACGCCCGAGGGCCGCTCCATCGTCGTACTGGCGAAGGAGAAGTACGGGCTGCGGGAGCGGCACCAGGGTGAACTAGAGGGCGCCGAGTGGATCGCCTTCACCGCTCAGACCCGCATGTCCGGCGTGGACGTCGACGGCCGCAAGGTCCGCAAGGGTGCGGCGGGTTCGGTCATCGCCTGGGTCCAGGAGCGGGGCGGCACGGTCGCCGAGGACGCCGACACCGTTTCCAACCGGATCTCAGAGGCCGGTGGCACCCCGCTGCTGGTGGCGGTCGAAGATGCCGACGGGGCACGGGTGCTGGGCGTCATCTACCTGAAGGACGTCGTCAAGGAGGGCATGCGGGAGCGGTTCGACGAGCTGCGCCGGATGGGCATCAAGACCGTCATGATCACGGGGGACAACCCGCTGACGGCCAAGGCGATCGCCGAGGAGGCGGGCGTCGACGACTTCCTAGCGGAGGCCACTCCCGAGGACAAGATGGCGCTCATCAAGCGGGAGCAGGCGGGCGGCAAGCTCGTCGCGATGACCGGTGACGGTACGAACGACGCGCCCGCGCTGGCCCAGGCGGATGTCGGTGTGGCGATGAACACCGGTACGTCGGCCGCCAAGGAGGCCGGCAACATGGTCGACCTCGACTCCAACCCGACCAAGCTGATCGAGATCGTCGAGATCGGCAAGCAACTGCTGATCACACGGGGTGCGTTGACGACGTTCTCCATCGCCAACGACGTCGCGAAGTACTTCGCGATCATCCCGGCGCTGTTCGCGGCCGTCTACCCGGGCCTGAACGACCTCAACATCATGGGCCTGTCCTCGCCGGACTCCGCGATCCTGTCCGCGGTGATCTTCAACGCGCTGATCATCATCGCGTTGGTGCCGCTGTCCCTGAAGGGCGTGCAGTACCGGCCGGTGAGCGCGGACAAGATGCTGCGGCGCAACCTGACCATCTACGGCATCGGCGGGCTGATCGCGCCGTTCATCGGCATCAAGCTCATCGACCTGCTCATCTCCCTCATCCCCGGGATCGGCTGATCGCCATGAACAACTCCGTAACCAACACAGCCCGGTTGCTCGGGGCGGGCCTGCGGGCACTGCTCGTGCTGACCCTCGTCACCGGCGTCATCTACCCGCTGGTGGTCACGGGCGTGGCCCAGGCGCTGTTCCACAACAAGGCGAACGGCTCCGAGATCAAGTCGGGCGGCAAGGTCGTCGGCTCCTCGCTGATCGGGCAGTCGTACAACCTGCCGCTGAAGAAGGGCCAGCAGACCCCGGACCCGGACCTCAAGTGGTTCCAGGGCCGTCCGGCCAACGGGCTCGGTGCCAACAGCGTCAACACGCAGTACAAGCTGCTGCTGTCCGGGGCCACGAACCTGTCCGCCGACAACAAGGACCTGATCAAGCAGGTCGAGGACGCCAAGGCCGCCGTCATCAAGGACAACTCGGTGGCCGGCTACACGGTCAAGGCGTCCGAGGTGCCCGCCGACGCGGTCACGTCCTCCGGCTCCGGCTTGGACCCGGACATCTCCCCGGCCTACGCCGACCTCCAGGTCCACCGGATCGCCGAGAAGAACGGCGTGACCGTCGCCCAGGTACAGAAGTTGGTCGACGAGCACACCGACGGCCGTACCCTCGGCTTCATCGGCGAGCCTCGCGTGAACGTCCTCGAACTCAACATCGCGCTCAAGGACCTCGTAGCGAAGAAGTGACGGCCTTACGAGACCCAGAGGGGAGCCGACGGCCGGGAAACCATCCCGGATCCGCCGGCTCCCACCGCCATGAAGTCGGTCCCCCGCTGACGGCGCGCACGGCCCGACGTACAACAGGAGAGGCACACACCCATGACCCGGGTGCTCGTGGTGGAGGACGACCCGCAGCTGGTACGGGCCCTCGTCATCAACCTGCAGGCGCGCAAGTACGGAGTGGACGCCGCCCCCGACGGCGCCACGGCCCTCAGGCTCGCCGCCGCGCGGCAGCCCGATGTCGTCATGCTCGACCTGGGCCTGCCGGACATGGACGGCGTCGACATCATCAAGGGCCTGCGGGGATGGACCCGTGTGCCGATCCTGGTCCTGTCCGCCCGGCAGGGGTCCGACGAGAAGGTGGCCGCGCTCGACGCGGGCGCCGACGACTACATCACCAAGCCGTTCAGCATGGACGAGCTGCTGGCCCGGCTGCGGGCGGCCGTCCGCCGCACCGAGGACACGCCGCTCGTCCCCGAGACGGTCCTCGTCGAGACGGCGGACTTCAGCATCGACCTGCTCGCGAAGAGAGTCGTCCTGGGCGGGCGGGACGTGCGGCTGACGCCGACCGAGTGGCACCTGCTGGAGATCCTGGTGACCAATCCCGGCCGGCTGATCACGCAGAAGCACCTCCTCCAGGAGGTCTGGGGGGTCACCCAGAGCAACAAGACCAACTATCTGCGGGTTTACATGGCTCAGCTGCGCCGAAAACTGGAGACGGACCCTTCCCACCCCCGCTATCTGATCACCGAGCCCGGCATGGGCTACCGCTTCGAGGGATGACATGGCACGCGGCAAACTTCGGATCTACCTCGGTGCGGCACCGGGCGTCGGCAAGACGTACGCGATGCTCTCCGAGGCACACCGCCGTATCGAGCGCGGTACGGACTGCGTGGTCGCCTTCGTGGAACACCACCACCGGCCGCGCACCGAGGTGATGCTGCACGGCCTGGAGCAGATCCCGCGCAAGGAGATCGAGTACCGGGGCACCACCTTCACCGAGATGGACGTCGACGCCGTCCTGGCCCGCGGGCCCCAGGTGGCCCTGGTCGACGAACTCGCCCACACCAACATCCCCGGCTCCCGCAACGCCAAGCGCTGGCAGGACGTCGAGGAACTGCTGGCCGCCGGTATCGACGTGGTCTCGACCGTCAACATCCAGCACCTGGAGTCGTTGGGCGACGTCGTCGAGTCGATCACCGGGGTACGGCAGCGGGAGACCGTGCCGGACGAGGTCGTACGGCGAGCCGATCAGATCGAGCTGGTCGACATGTCGCCGCAGGCCCTGCGCCGCCGTATGGCACACGGCAACATCTACAAGTCGGACAAGGTCGACGCGGCTCTCTCCAACTACTTTCGGCCCGGAAACCTCACCGCCCTGCGGGAGTTGGCGCTGCTGTGGGTGGCCGACCGGGTCGACGCGTATCTCAACGAGTACCGCAGCGAGCACCAGGTCTCGACCATCTGGGGTTCGCGCGAGCGGATCGTCGTCGGTCTGACCGGCGGCCCCGAAGGGCGGACGCTGATCCGGCGGGCCGCCCGCCTCGCGGAGAAGGGCGCAGGCGGCGAAGTGATGGCCGTCTACATATCCCGCAGCGACGGGCTCACCGCCGCCTCCCCGAAGGAACTCGCCGTCCAGCGCACCCTCGTGGAGGACCTCGGCGGCACCTTCCACCAGGTCGTCGGCGACGACATTCCCGTGGCCCTGCTGGACTTCTCGCGCGGGGTCAACGCCACCCAGATCGTGCTCGGCGTCTCGCGGCGCAGGAGCTGGCAGAACATCTTCGGTCCGGGTGTCGGTGCCACGGTCGCCCGCGACTCCGGGCCCGACCTCGACGTCCACCTCATCACCCATGACGAGGCGGGCAAGGGCCGCGGACTGCCCGTGGCGCGCGGAGCACGCCTGGGACGCTCCCGGGTCATCTGGGGCTGGCTCGTCGGTGTGCTGGGCCCCGTCCTGCTCACCTGGCTGCTGACCAGCGCCATCCCGGACGTCGGCCTCGCCAACGACATGCTGCTGTTCCTGACCCTGACGGTGGCGGCGGCGCTGCTGGGCGGCCTGTTCCCGGCACTGGGCTCCGCAGCGGTGGGCTCCCTGCTGCTGAACTGGTACTTCACCCCGCCCGTCCACACCCTGACGATCGACGACCCGAAGAACATCGTCGCCATCGCGATCTTCGTCGGGGTGGCCGTGTCGGTGGCCTCCGTCGTCGACCTCGCGGCCCGGCGCACCCACCAGGCGGCGCGGCTGCGCGCCGAGTCGGAGATCCTCTCCTATCTCGCGGGGAGCGTCCTGCGCGGCGAGACCTCGCTGGAGGCCCTGCTGGAACGGGTGCGGGAGACCTTCGGCATGGAGTCGGTGGCCCTGCTGGAGCGGACCGGCGAAACGGCCCCCTGGACCTGTGCCGGCAGTGTGGGTTCCGGGCCCGCCGAGCATCCGGACGACGCGGACGT
This sequence comes from Streptomyces sp. NPDC001137, assembly GCF_040298885.1. Classification (NCBI taxonomy): domain Bacteria; kingdom Bacillati; phylum Actinomycetota; class Actinomycetes; order Kitasatosporales; family Streptomycetaceae; genus Streptomyces; species Streptomyces sp. NPDC001137. The sequence goes on along the minus strand of NZ_JBEPBA010000005.1, from coordinate 482,766 downwards.
CGACGTACCCATCAGCGACCACATGGCCCTGTCCCTGCGTGGCCGCGTGCTGCCGGCCGCCGACCGCCGGGTGCTGGCCGCGTTCGGCGCGCAGGCCGCCGTCGTCCTCGACCGCCAGCGGCTGCAGCGTGAGGCGGACCGCGCCAAGGAGTTGGCCGAGGGCAACCGGATACGCACGGCGCTGCTGGCCGCCGTCAGCCACGACCTGCGCACCCCGCTCGCCGGCATCAAGGCCGCTGTGACCTCGCTGCGCTCCGACGACGTCGAGTGGTCCGAAGAGGACCAGACGGAACTCCTCCAGGCCATCGAGGAGGGCGCCGACCGGCTCGACCTCCTGGTGGGCAACCTGCTCGACATGTCCCGCCTCCAGACCGGGACCGTCACCCCCATCATCCGCGAGACCGACCTCGACGAGGTCGTGCCCATGGCGCTCGGCGGAGTGCCGGAGGACAGCGTGGAGTTGGACATCCCCGAGACGCTGCCGATGGTCCACGTCGACCGGGGGCTGCTGGAGCGGGCCGTCGCCAACGTCGTGGAGAACGCCGTCAAGTACAGCCCGCCCGGCGAGAAGGTCCTGGTGTCGGCGAGCGCCATCGCCGACCGGGTCGAGGTCCGGGTCGTCGACCGCGGACCCGGCGTCCCGGACGAGGCCAAGGACCGCATCTTCGAACCCTTCCAGCGCTACGGCGACTCACCCCGCGGCGCGGGTGTCGGCCTCGGCCTCGCGGTCGCCCGCGGCTTCACCGAGGCCGTCGGCGGCACGCTGCACGCCGAGGACACGCCCGGGGGCGGCCTCACCATGGTGCTCGCCGTACGGACGGCCCCCGAACGACTGCCGCAACAGCCAGACCTGCCGGCCGCGACCACGTCCTGAAGCGTTCAGGCGCCGGGCGGCACGGTGTCGAACTCCCGCTCAAGTCGCCCGGTGTCCAGCCGCAGCCGCAGGAGGTTCCGGCGGTGTGCGGTCTCCAGCGCTGCCTGGAGCGGGGACGGTGGCACCGCGACGACAGGGCAGCCAGCGTGGGCCAGGCAGTAACGGCTGACTGACGGCCAGAACGCGCGGTGCAGCCAGCCTCGCCGTCCGGTGCCGACCACGATCACGTCGCGCTCCTGGTCGGCGAGCTGCACCAGCACCCGTCCCGGGGTGCCTCGGGCGACGAGGGCCTGCCCAGGCAGCCCGGAGTCCGTGCCGCCGAACACGTCACGCAACGCCTTGAGCAGCCTCTCCCGCGCCATCCGCTCCCACTGAGGGACCATGACGGCTGCAGCCGGGGACCTGCGGGCCGCGAGGTCACCGCCGGGCGGCTCCCAGGCCAGCACCGGCCAGAGCTCGGCGCCACGGCGCCTGGCCTCTTCGGCAGCCCGGACCAGGGCGGTGAGACTGCCCGGCGAACCGCTCACTCCCACCACGAGGCGAGCGGTCGACGGCAGGTGGAACTCGGACATTGGATCCTCCTCGGAACGCCTCCATCTCACCCCCGTTCCGAGGCTTCCGACCACCCTTCGCGCCACTTCTTGGCGCCCTTCTGACGGCCTCTTCCACCCCCTTTCACCAGCAGCGTCAGCGCTCCGTCAAGGTCGTCCGGATCGACGTCAGCGTCCCGTCAGGGCACTTCCGGGAGCCGGGGACACCGGGCATAACGTCGAAGGCGAGCCCTGGTCCGCCTCCCCGCGTCCGGGGCCTTCAAGACCACTCGCTCCCCGCCCCTCCGGAGGCATTCCATGACAGAGCTTCCCTACGACGAAGACCCCGAGCCCTCCGATCGGTTCCCGGCCGGACTCCTGTACGTCCCGGTCCGGCCGGGCCCCTCCGGCTGTGCGGCCCGGCTCTTCCGCACCCCGCTCGGCGACCGTACGGCCGTCGGCTTCACCTCCGCACAGCGCCTGACCGCCACGCTCGGCTCCGACCAGGCGTGGATCCGCCTCGCCGAGCCGGCCCTGCGCACACTGACCGCCCCGCTCGGCATCACCACCATCACGGTGGACCCGCAGTTCTCGGCATCGGCTCCCGCACCGGTCGAGCCCGCCATTCCTGTCCCCGCGCTGCGGATCGCCTGAGAGGGGCGCACACGATGACCACTGTTCACGAACCCACTGCCACTACTGCGTCCGCCGCACTGTCGGTGTGGCCCGCCTCGACCACCGAGCCCCGTCCGGGCGACCTCGCGGTGAGCGGCGTACCGCTCGCGGAGATCGCCGACCGCTTCGGCACCCCCGTCTACGTCCTCGACGAGGCCGAGGTCCGCGACCGCTGCCGCACCTACCGGGATGCCTTCCCCGAGGCCGAAGTCCTGTACGCGGCCAAGGCGTTCCTGTGCCGGGCCATGGCCCACTGGGTCGAGGAGGAGGGGCTCGGCCTGGACGTCTGCTCGGCCGGAGAGCTCGAACTCGCCGTCACCACCGGCTTCCCGCCGGAGCGGATCACCCTGCACGGCAATGCCAAGTCCCCGCGCGACCTGGACACTGCCTTGCGTCTGGGCGTCGGCCGTATCGTCATCGACAGCCCGTCGGAGATCGCCCGGCTCGCCGCGGCCGTCGGACCCGGCGGCCACCAGAAGGTGATGGTCCGGGTGGTGCCCGGCATCAGCGCCGGCGGCCACGACAAAATCCGCACCGGCACGGACGACCAGAAGTTCGGCCTGTCCATCGCCGACGGCTACGCCCAGCACGCCATCGCCCGCATACTCGACCAGCCGCAACTCGAACTGACCGGTCTGCACTGTCATTTGGGGTCGCAGATCACGAGCGTCAAGCCGTACATTGCCGCTGTGCGCCGCATGGTCGGCCTGATGGCCCGGCTGCACGAACAGTACGGCCTGGTCCTGCCCGAACTCGACCTCGGCGGCGGACACGGGATCGCCTACCGCCCCGGCGAGCAGGCCCTGGACCTGACGTCACTGGCCCGTAGGGTCGGCACCGAACTCACCGACGCCTGTGCGACGGCCGGACTCCCCGTACCTCGCCTGATCATCGAACCGGGACGGGCGATCGCGGGCCCCGCAGGCATCGCCCTGTACCGCGTCCTGTCCGTGAAGCGCTCGGGCGACACCGTCTTCGTCGCCGTGGACGGCGGCATGAGCGACAACCCGCGCCCGGCCCTGTACGGCGTCCGATACGCCCCCCGCCTCATCGGCCGGAACGGCCTCGCCGACCCGGCCCGAGTGACGGTGGTGGGCCGACACTGCGAGGCCGGAGACATCCTGGCTGCAGACGTCGAACTCCCCGGCGACGTACGCCCCGGAGACCTGCTGGCCGTGCCCGTGGCGGGTGCGTACCACCTGTCCATGGCGTCCGGATACAACCTCGTCGGCCGCCCACCGGTGGCCGCGGTACGTGACGGCTGCGCCCGTCTCCTCGTACGCCGCGAGTCCCTGGACGACATCCGCAGCCGCGACGTGAGCCTGTAGCCCGCGCCAGCGCTTGATCGTCGAGGTTGCCCCAGCGACCGTGAGCTCCCGGGCCGGCCGGTCTTCCCTCACCCACGCCACCGACCCGCCCGGGCCTGTATTGGAACCGAGCGGTGGATTGGGGCCGAGGCCAGGTGGTCGGACCGTCGGCGACCGCCGATCCCGCGCTGTCCGGATCCAGCGGCACCGCGTTCTTGGCTCCTGCGGTCGGCGGCATAGTGGAAGCCAGGACAGACAGTCCTACGCGATGCGATCGGGGCGCCTCTGTGGACGACGTGGAATTCGCCGAAGGCTTGGAGACGGTACTTCGGGACCTCCGGGCGCAGTGCGCGGTGCGGCCGCGCATCCGCGTGGACGACAAATACGGGATCATGCTCCATGCCCCGGACGGCTCGGGCCAGGGCCTGACTTCGCCGCAGGGCGGCACCGCCGCGGAGCGGCTGGCGAACCTCGCGGATCAGGCCCAGGAATGGGCGGTGGAAGCGCTGTGGTCCGAGGGCGCACCGGCGGTATGGCCGAACTGCCCGGCCCACCCGGACACGCATCCCCTGACGGCGACGGTCGTGGCGGACACAGCGGTGTGGGCGTGCCCGAAGACCGGAGCGACGGTGGCCCGGATCGGGGAACTGGCGGGTCGGCCGTCACTGCCTTCCACTGCGCCTGCCGGTTCGTGACGTCTCATTGGCGGGGATGCTCCGGTCGTGCGAGGTGAAGAGCGTTCGTCGGTCTCTGTGGTCGATGCTCCTGCGCCTGGGAGCGCGGCAGACCTTTCGGGAGACGACCGAGGTGATGCCGACGGGCATCGAAGGGGCCAACTGCTGGATGCCGACTGACGCGCGGCCTGTGCCCGCAGGGCGATCGTGCCGGCGCCGTGCACACCCTCGACCGGGCCGTGCACCCCACTTGCCCGTTGCGGGGCAGGTTTACCGCGTTGACGATCCAGGCTTTCCTGAATTCAGGAATCTATGTACTGTCGTGCTGTGCTGACTGTTGCCTCCGACATCGACGTGCTGGCCCGGTTCGGTCGTGCGCTCGCCGACCCCATCCGTTGCCGGGTCCTGCTTGCGCTGCGGGAGGCGCCGGTCTATCCCGCCGATCTCGCCGATGCCCTCGGCATCTCGCGGACCCGGCTCTCCAACCACCTCGCCTGCCTGCGCGACTGCGGTCTGGTGGTCACCGTGCCTGACGGCCGCCGCACCCGTTACGAGCTGGCGGACGAGCGTCTCGGTCACGCGCTGGACGACCTTCGCGCCGCTGTGGTGGCTGTCGAGACCGACCGCACCTGTGCCGACGCCGACGAGAAGGGATGCTGCTGATGACCGCGATATCCCTCGGCCCGTCCCCGGCCCGCCGGGATGCGCTCGCCCGCCGGATACGTCTTCTGGCCGCGGCGACCATCTCCTACAACGTCGTCGAGGCGATCGTCGCCATCACCGCCGGCACGCTCGCCTCCTCCACCGCCCTGGTCGGCTTCGGCCTGGACTCGGTCATCGAGGTCTCCTCCGCTGCCGCGGTGGCCTGGCAGTTCTCCGCCCGTGAGCACGCAGTGCGCGAGGCGCGAGAGAAGACAACCCTGCGGATCATCGCGCTGTCCTTCTTTGCGCTCGCCGCCTACGTCGCTGTCGATGCCGTCCGCGCGCTCACAGGCACAGGGGAGGCGGAGCGCTCCATTCCCGGCATCGTGCTCGCCGCCCTCTCTCTCGCGGTCATGCCGTTCCTGTCAACAGCTCAACACCGCGCGGGCCGTGAACTCGGTTCCGCCAGCGCGGTCGCCGACTCCAAGCAGACCCTGCTGTGCACGTACCTCTCGGCCGTGCTCCTGGTCGGCCTGGTCCTCAATGCCACCCTCGGCTGGTCCTGGGCCGACCCCATCGCCGCCCTCGTCATTGCCGCCGTTGCCACGAAGGAAGGCCGTGACGCCTGGCAGGGCAAGGGTTGTTGCGCGCCCTCCTCGGTAGGGGGCCCGGCCGTCGACGCTGAGGCGGCTGCCGCGTGCGGCTGCCGCTCAGGCTGCGATTGCTGCAACTGACTGTCCGTAGAAGCGGAGGGGCCCTGATCCTCCGTATGACTGCGAACCGCCTTGGGCGGATGGGGCGTTCAGCAGCCACCAGAGGTGGCAGGGGCACCGATGTCGATCTGCAGAGTGGCCGGGGCGGCGCAGCAGCCGCCGCCTTCACCGCTCTGGGCGGCGTCGGGGGCGTCGAACAGGCCCGCGCCGCCGCAGACTCCGGTCTCAGGGAGGGTGAGTTCGACGCGTTCGGCGGCCTCCTGGTCGCCCGCGATGGCGGCGGTGATGGAGCGGACCTGCTCGTAGCCGGTCATGGCGAGGAAGGTCGGGGCGCGGCCGTAGGACTTCATGCCGACCAGGTAGACGCCCTGCTCGGGGTGGGAGAGCTCGTTCACGCCGTGCGGGTAGACGGTGCCGCAGGAGTGGACGTTCGGGTCGATCAGCGGGGCCAGGGCGGTGGGGGCCTGGAGGCGTTCGTCGAGGCCGAGGCGGAGTTCGGAGAGGAAAGACAGGTCGGGGCGGAAGCCGGTCAGGACGATGACCTCGTCGACCGGGTCGAGGCGGCGGCCGCCTTCGGCGATGAGGACGAGCCGGCCGTTGCGGTCGCGTTCCACGGCCTGGGTGCGGAAGCCGATGGCGGCGCTCGCGTGGCCGGCCTCGACGGCTTCCTTGGCGCGCAGGCCCAGGGCGCCTCGGGCGGGGAGCTGGTCGGCCTCGCCGCCGCCGTACGTGTTCGCGCCGATGCCGCGCCGCAGGATCCACACCGCGTGCGTGCCGTCCTCCTCCTTCGCGAGGTCGGCGAGGAGGGCGAGGGCGGTGAAGGCGGAGGCTCCGGAGCCGACGACGGCGGTGCGCTTGCCCGCGTAACGGGCCCGTACGGCCGGGTCCTTCAGGTCCGGGACGCGGTAGGAGATGCGGTCGGCGGCCGACTTCTCGCCGAGGGCGGGCAGGCCGTCGGCGCCCATCGGGCTCGGGATGGACCAGGTGCCGGAGGCGTCGATGACGGCACGGGCGGTGATCCGCTCCTCGTGGCCGTCGGCGGACTGGAGGTGCACGGTGAAGGGCTGCTCGTCGCGGCCGGCGTCGACGATGCGGTCTCGGCCGGTGCGGGCGACACCGGTGACCGTCGTGCCGTAGCGGACCGTTTCGCCGAGGACGTCTGCGAGCGGCTGGAGGTAGCGCTCGGCCCAGTCGCCGCCGGTCGGGTAGCCGGAGGCGTCCGGGCGGACCCAGCCGGTCGGAGCGAGGAGCTTCTCGGCGGCCGGGTCGATGAGCTCGCCCCAGGTCGAGAAGAGACGGACGTGGGACCAATCGCGTACGGCGCTGCCAGCTGCCGGGCCGGCCTCCAGGACCAGGGGTTCGATGCCGCGCTCGACGAGATGGGCGGCGGCGGCCAGTCCGATCGGGCCGGCTCCGATGACCACGACGGGCAGCTGGTCGGTGGTGAGCACGCTGTTAGTGGACGCAGCCACGAGGATCCCCTTTGTTTCGACGTTTGTCGATGTCTTGTGCGGCCAGGATGGCACCTGAATCGACAAGCGTCAACATAGACATTCATCGAATTCCCAGGCGAGGGTCGCCTGGCCGTGCGCCCCTCGCCTGGGGTGAACCGCCCCTCGCCATTCTGGTTCGACGTATGTCAACATAGATGCATGTCGAATACGACGGCGCTGCCACTCCTGGAACCCGAGGTCCCCGATGTCGTGGTGCCGTGCTGCCCTCCGCTCACCGAGCGACCGCTGACCGCCGACGAGGCCGAGAAGACCGCCCGGAAGTTCAAGGCACTCGGCGATCCGGTCCGGTTGCGGCTGTTCTCGCTGGTCGCCTCGCACGAGGGTGGCGAAGCGTGCGTGTGCGATATCTCCGACGTCGGGGTCTCCCAGCCGACGGTCTCCCACCACCTGAAGAAGTTGAAGGAGGCCGGGCTGCTCACCTCCGAACGGCGCGGCACCTGGGTGTACTACCGGGTGGAGCCATCGGTGGTGGCCGCGATGGGGCAGATGCTCAGCGGCCTGGGCTGAACCGACTGGACGGGCCGCGGGCAGGGGTGAGTCCGATGAGCAACGCAGTTGTTGACCGTCAGGCGATCCACGAGGAACTGGAGCGCACCCGTGCGACGTTCCACCGACTCCTCGACGACGCCACCGGGGCCGACCTGCGCGGGCCCACCGACGGCACCCGCTGGACCAACGAACAGATGCTGTTCCACATGCTGTTCGGCTACATCCTGATCCGCCCGCTGCTGGTCCTGCTGCGGATCTTCGGACGACTCCCGCTTGGCGTCAGCCGGGGCTTCGCCCGACTTCTGAACACCGGCACCAGGCCCTTCGACGTCGTCAACTACCTGGGCCCGGTCGGCGGGGCGCGCGTGTTCGGACGCCGCCGGATGGGTTGGGCCTTCGACCGCGTGATCGCCTCACTGCACCGCCGCCTCGACGCCGAACGGGAGCCCGATCTCGCGCTCGGCATGCACTATCCGACCCGCTGGGACCCGTTCTTCCACGACGTCATGACCATCGCGGACCTCTACCGCTACCCGACCCGGCACTTCGACTTCCACCGCCGACAGCTCACCCTGGCCGACGAGCACCGCTGACACGGGAAGTGCCAGTCCTGCCGGCCGGAGCGCGCTGTCAGGGAACGGGCTGAGGGTCGAGGGCGATCAGTACGACCAGGGTGGTGATCCAGGTGAGCAGCGCGGCGGCCACGAGGTAGGGCCCGTACTTCTTCATCGTGGAACCTTCTCTTCGTGTACTGGGGCCGGGTCAGCCGAGGCCGAACCAGCCGAGGACGGTCTGGATGAGCAGGATCGTGGACATGCTGCCGACGCCGACGACCACGGCGGTGGCGGCGATGCGGTAGCGGGGCCCGTTGGCCGCCGTGCCGAGCACGGAGCGGCGGTTGGTGAGTACGAGCAGGTAGACCAGGACGACGGGGTTGATCAGGCCCTGCAGGACCTGGGTGCCGATGAGGAGTTGGATGACGTCGACCGGGGTCATCGCGACGGCCGCACCGAGGACGATCTGCGCGGTGAACAGGCCCAGGAACAGGGGTGCGTCGCGGAAGCTGCGGGAGACGGAGCGTTCCACGCCTGCCGCCTCTCCTATGGCATAGCTGGCCGAGAGGGGCACGACCGCGCCGGCGAGGGCGGAGGCGCCGATCAGGCCCAGGGCGAAGAGGAGTTCGGCGTTCTGGCCGGCGACCGGTTTGAGGGCCTCGGCCGCCTGGGCGGCGGAGTTGAGCGGGCCGGTGCCGCCGATGGCCGATGCGGTAGCGATGATGATGGTCAGGCTGATGATGCAGGCGAACACCGCGCCGAGCACGGCGTCCGCGCGGATGAGCTTGTAGTCCTCCGGCTTCGCGCCCCTGTCCACGACGCCTGCGGCGGCGTAGAACTGCATGTAGGGGCTGACGGTGGTGCCGATCAGGGCGACCGCGAGCAGGATGAAGTCCTTGCTGGGCTCCATGTGCGGGATGACGAGGTGGTGGCCGACATCGGCCCAGTGCGGGTGGCCGAGGATCATCGCGATGGGATAGGCGAAGAACGCCAGCGACATGATCAGGAAGATGCGCTCGGCCCATCGGTAGGAGCCGAAGAGGACGAGCGACCAGAGCAGGATCGCGGCCGGCGGGATGACCGCCCACTTGGGCACGCCGAGGAGTTCGAAGGCGGCGCCGATGCCCGCGAACTCGGAGACGACCAGGCCGGTGTTGGCCAGCAGCAGGCAGAACACCGCGAGCGCGGTCAGGCGGAGGCTGAACTGTTCGCGGATCAGGGCGCCGAGCCCTTTGCCGGTGTGGGCGCCGAGGCGTACGGCCATCTCCTGGACCATGACCAGGGCGATGGTGACCAGCACCATGAAGAACAGCGTGCCGTAGGTGAATTGGGAGCCGGCGGAGGCGTAGGTGGCGATGCCGGCGGCGTCGTTGCCGGCGTTCGCGGCGACCAGCCCGGGACCGGCGATCGCGGCGATCACCGCGAGGCGGCCCAGCCCCCGGCGTCGGGAGACGGGGGCAGTGGCGGGCGCGGCCGTGGAGGTGTCGAGGTCGCGGGTGGTCACTGCAGGAACCTCCGGAAGTGCAGGCGCCCGCGCTCGGGCAGCAGGGTGTCGAGGACGTCGTCGGCGAGGATGCGGCCCAGCGGGCGGCCGGTGTCGTCGACGACCAGGAGGGAGGACACACGCGCGGCCACCAACTGCTCGGCCGCCTCAGACAGCCGGGTGTCCGGATGCACGGTCACCGGCGGGCCGAACTGGGCCAGCCAGCCTGTCAGTTCGCCGACCTTGGTGGCGTCCTCGGCCACCGCCAGGTCGAACAGGGCGACGTCGGCGACCAGCCGCCCGTCGTCGTCCACCACGGCGATCGCGTCGATCTCGGTGCGGTGCTCGGCCTGGGCGGCCAGCACCGCCCGCACCTCGGTGATGCTCTGCTCGCTGCGGGCGGTGACCAGGAGCGTGGTCATGGCGCCGCCGGCGGTGCCCTCCGGGTAGGCAAGCAGGCGGCGCAGGTGCCCGGCCCGTGCGGTGGGCATACGGTCCAGCAGGCGCTCGCGCTCGTCGTCGTGCAGGTCGCGCAGCGCATCCACCGCCTCGTCCGGCTCCATCGCCTCCACCAGCTGGGCCGCGTGCTCGGGTTCGGCCTCGCGCAGCAGGTTCTCCAGCTCGGCCGGTTCCATCTCCTCGAGCGCGTCCGCCGCGGCGGCGGGTTCCAGCATGTGCAGCAACTGCTGGCGCTCGGCGCGGCCGAGGTCTTCCAGAAGGTCGGCCAGGTCGGCCGGGGCGCAGCTGGTGCAACCCCTGGCGCGAGGCGCGCAGTTGGACCTGGGCGGGCCCGTCGGTGGCGTGCTCGGCGAAGGGGGCGACGGACTGCCAGTCCAGCACCCGCTCCGGGGTCGGGCGAACCTGCCAGCGGCGCGGGCCGAGACGGCGCAGCAGGGTGGGAAGGCTGACGTCCACGCCGACCAGCACGACGCGGTCGGCCAGCGGGGCCAGGTACAGGTCGGCGGCGCGGGTGACCTGCACTCCGTCGACGTCGACGAGCTGGTGGTCGAGCACGTCGCGGGCGAGCAGCACCTCACCCGGGCGGCGCCCGTATTCGCGTAGGTCCAGGCGAGCGGTGCGGAGCGCGATCCGCCCGGCGTGGACCTTCTCGACCGTGTCGGCGGGCAGGAAGGCGTGACGCCGGCCGACCCGGATGACCAGGCCGGTCACCGGCGGATACGGCTCGGCGCCGTACAGCCGGGCGACGACGTCGACGACCCGGCCGACTTCCTCCCCGGCCTGGTTGGTGACCGGGCCGCCGATCAGCCCGGCCAGCGAGACCAGGGAGGCTCGTACGGCCTTGGAGGCGGTGGCCCGGCGTTCCAGCTGGACGCGGCGGCCGCGCAGGCGGGCGGTGGTGGACATGAGCAGAGTGTTGGTGGCCAAGGTGAACACCCCCTAGCCCCGACGAGTCGGCGGGGCACAAGGCGGCAGCGGGCAGCGCCATCAGCCCTGACCAGGGAAAATCCGCGCACGACACTGCATTTGGGCAGGCGTGACGGGCGGCCGGCGACGGTGCCGGACGACTGGAATGGTCAGGGAGCGATCGGCTGCCTCGTGCCGCGGCTGGACGGCAAGAACGACGGCAACGCGGAATGGGGCCGACTATGGCCCGGACTACTGTCCATCTCTCGCCTCCCTCCGGCCGGGACACCCATGGGTGTCACCACGACTCGGCAAGGAGCGGACCAGGACGCGATGCTCCTGGTACACCCCAACTCGTCAGAGCTTTGGCACTCCACGGCGTAATCTCGCCCTCTTGGGCGGGAAGCCACTTGGCCTCACCCCTTAGGCCGGGGAGAGGTGTCCTGAACCTGGGCGTCTCTCGACGTCGTCGGGTCAGTGGCCTGTGTCCGTGAAGACGCCTCACCGAACGAGGTGCCTCAAACAACGCAGAGCATACGCCCGCCGCCGTCCCCGCCACCAACCCGCACTTACCGTCGCGGCCCGCTGCGACGCCCGCCCGACCAGCCGTCGCGGCCCGCGCAGTCGGCGGAGCCGCCGTCGTCACACCGGACTCATACCGAGCTCACACCGGGGATGCGGCGCTCTCCGGCCCGTCAGCCCATGGAATAAGCGCCGCCCACGGGTACCGGCTCTGACCTGTTCCATCCGGCTGGCACACTGGCCGGACCAGGGGAAAGGAGAGTCCCGCATGTCGATGGTCGGCAACCTGCGCAAAGTGGCCCGCCTCACGCGGCGCAACCGCCGCCGCGTGGACCTCAGCCACCCGGCCCGCTCCCCGCTCGGATCCTCGGTCGTCAACTGCGTCATCTACCGCGCGGGCGTCCGCCAGGACACCGCCCCCACGGTCGAGAAATCCGTTGCCCGGGTCCGTAGGCACCGTGACGGCTTCGTCTGGCTGGGCCTGCACGAGCCCAGCGATACGGAGTTCGCGCGGGTCGCCGAGCTGTTCGACCTGCATCCGCTCGCCGTCGAGGACGCGGTACAGGCCCACCAGCGGCCCAAGCTGGAGCGTTACGACGACGTCCTGTTCGCGGTCTTCAAGACGGTCACCTACGTCGAGCACGAGCAGCTCACCGCCACCAGCGAGGTCGTCGACACCGGCGAGATCATGGTCTTCACCGGCCCCGACTTCGTCGTCACCGTCCGGCACGGCCGCCACGGCTCCCTCGGCCCCTTGCGCGAGGACCTGGAAGCCGAGCCGCAACAGCTGGCCAAGGGCCCCTCCGCGGTGCTGCACGCCATCGCCGACCACGTCGTCGACGACTACGTGAGCGTCGCCGACGCCGTCCAGAACGACATCGACGCGGTCGAGACGGAGGTCTTCTCCCCGCAGGGCGCGAAGACGGCGGACGCCGGCCGCATCTACCAGCTCAAGCGCGAACTCCTGGAACTCAAGCGGGCCGTGGTCCCGCTCGGCCGCCCCCTGGACGCGCTCGTCACCACTCCGCCCCGCACCATCGACCCCGCGATACGCGCCTACTTCCGCGACGTCGCCGACCACCTCGCCCGCGTCACCGAGCAGATCACCGGCTTCGACGCCCTGCTCGACTCCATCCTCCAGGCCCACCTCGCCCAGGTCGCCGTCGCCCAGAACGACGACGCGCGCAAGATCACCGCCTGGGCGGCGATCATCGCCGTACCCACCATGGTGTGCGGCGTCTACGGCATGAACTTCGACCACATGCCCGAACTGCGCTGGACCTTCGGCTACCCGCTCGTCCTCTCCGTCATCGCCACCGCCTGCTTTCTCCTCCACCGAGGCTTCAAGCGCAACGGCTGGCTGTAAGCCACAGCTTCGGGCATCAAACCTCGGAGTCGGCCGCACGCCCCGGCATGAAGATGAGGGCCACCAGGGCCAGTCCGACCACCCCGCCGACGAGTTGCATGCCGATGAAGCCCAGCAGGGAGCCGGGGGCGATGCCCGCGAAGGTGTCGGTGAACGCGCGGCCGATCGTCACCGCCGGGTTGGCGAAGGACGTGGACGAGGTGAACCAGTAGGCGGCGCCGATGTAGGAGGCGACCGCGACAGGCGCGAAGCGCAGTTGGTTCGCCCGGGCCAGGCCGAAGATCAGCAGGATCAGGCCGGCCGTCGCGACGACCTCGCCGAGGAGCAGATGGCCCGCCGAGCGGTCATGCGTGGACCACTTAACCAGCGGCTCGCCGAACATCGCGTCCGCCAGGATCGCGCCCGCGATGGCTCCCACGATCTGCGCGGGCACGTAGACGGCCACCTGGCGCGGCGTGACACCGGCGCCGCCGCGGCGCATGGTCCACCACTCGGCCAGCGTGACCACGGGGTTGAAGTGGGCGCCGGAGACCGGGCCGAGCAGGAGGATGAGGATGCCGAGGCCGAAGACGGTGGCCGTGGAGTTGGCCAGCAGCTGCAGGCCGACGTCCTTGGTCAGTTCGGTGGCCTGGATGCCGGAGCCGACCACGACGGCCACCAGCAGGGCGGTGCCTATGAGCTCGGCGGCGGCACGGGCGACCAGCGGGGTGCGTGCCGGGGTGGCACCCGGCGCGGGAGCCGCGGACTCAGACGCAGGCGCGGCAGGGTGGGACTCCGCGGCGGTGGTGGCTTCGGCGGCGGTCATGGGCAGACCCTCTTGTTCTCTGCGGCGGCGCGAGCGGATTCGGCCAGGTCGGCGAACTGACCGGCGAGTTGGGCGATGACGTCGGGCTTGAGCCGGTAGTAGGTGTAGCGGCCGCATGGTTCCGTCTCGACGACCCCGGCCTCGCGCAGCACCTTCAGGTGGTTGGAGAGGTTGGTCTGCCGGGCACCGGTCTCCTCCACGAGGTGGGTGGTGCACAGCGTCTCTTTGGCGAGGAGGGTCACGATCTGGAGCCTGAGCGGGTCGGCCAGAACCCGGATCAGATCAGTGTCGACTGACGTCATCATGGGCTGATACTGTCACATCAGTGGTGACTGATACCACCAGGTGCTGATGTCATTCACGCCTGATGTCTTCGTGAGACAAGAGAGACCTCTGATGTCCGCCAAGCCCTCCGTGCTGTTCGTCTGTGTCCACAACGCCGGCCGTTCGCAGATGGCCGCCGCGTGGCTGACCCACCTGGCCGGGGACCGCGTCGAGGTCCGCTCCGCCGGCTCCAACCCGGGCGCCAACGTCAACCCGGCCGCCGTCGAGGCCATGGCCGAGGTCGGCATCGACATCTCCGCCGAGGTGCCGAAGATGCTCACCGTCGACGCGGTCAAGGAGTCGGACGTCTGCATCACCATGGGCTGCGGCGACACCTGCCCCGTCTTCCCCGGCAAGCGCTACCTGGACTGGCAGCTGGAGGACCCGGCGGGCCAGGGCGTCGAGGCCGTCCGCCCGATCCGGGACGAGATCAAGGTGCTGGTCGATGGCCTGATCAAGGAGATCGCGCCGGAGCCCCAGGCATGAGCACCGCGGGGGACGTACGCAGCGTCATCGTCATCGGCTCCGGTCCCGCCGGCTACACCGCCGCCCTCTACACCGCCCGCGCCTCGCTGAAGCCGCTGGTCTTCGAGGGCGCGGTCACGGCCGGCGGCGCGCTGGTGCAGACGACCGAGGTGGAGAACTTCCCCGGCTGCGTTTGCCCTGATGGGCGGAGCCGGAGGACACGAGATTCGAACTCGTGAGGGGTTGCCCCCAACACGCTTTCCAAGTCTTCGTCCGGGGGTTCGGTGGGGGACGGGGGTGTTCTGACCTGGGGCGGAGTGGGTGGTCGCGGCGCTCTTGGACGGCGCCGGACGGGGGTGAATGAGACCAGAACTGAGACCAAGGTGCCTGGTGTTCATCCTGGTCAGGCGCCGCGTTCGAGTCCCCGCGACGTGCCGATCAGGAGCTGGTGTCGCCGGGCCGGCTGCGTGGTCTCTCGGAGCCTGTGTATGCGGATTGTCCCCTCGGAGTGTTAGTGGTGCCCGGTAGGTTGCTGCGGCACGCCACCACGAACGGGGAGACATCTCGATCATGTACGACGCCGAATTAATGGCCGTGGCCACCGGTGCGGCCGGCACGCTCGTCGCGGCCATAGCCACGTCGGGCGCTGAGAAGATGCGCTTGAAAGTCGCGCACTTCTTCCGCAGGGCCGCTCCGGATCAACAGAGAGCGGCTGCCCAAGCAGTGGATGACACCGCCGCACAGCTCACCTCGCCCTCTTCAGACGCTCAGGCGCTGGCAGCGACCGCCTGGGCACAGCTCATCGCCCAATACCTTGCCGAGCACCGCGAGGCTATGAGCGAGGTGGACGAACTCGCGGTGCCCACCCCGCCGACCTCGAAGATCTGGAACCAGCACAACACGGGCTCTGGAACGTTCATCGGTGGTGACGTCCACGGTGGGATGACGTTCAACTACGGCGGGGCGTCAGATGGCGGACGTTGAGCACCGGGAGCAGCACAACCATGGCTCCGGCACGTTTGTGGGCGGCGACGTCCACGGTGGCCTCTGGCAGGTCTTTCTCCCGCCCTACGGGAAGAAGACGTCCGGCAAACCGGCGCCGACGAAGCGCCGGCCCGAGCAGGAGGGCGAGGAGGAGGATGACTACGAGGACCGCCTGGAATCTCTGTTTGGGTCTGCATGGATTGCTGCTTCAGCCGGTCTGGCGGTCGTCTATGCGGTCATGGGGTGGCCTTGGACCGACCATGAACCGACTCCGGGTATCGCTGCACGCATTGGCGTAGGGCTCGTCGCCTTCTATATTTGCCTGGCTGCGGCCGCCGCCTTCTTCGCCCGCCTCTCTCAGGTATTCGAGGTCTGGTCGGAGCAATGCGCCATCACGGCTGCACAAAGCCGAGGTCGGTTGGTTGCCAGGCCCCCTGCATCAATGTCCAGGGCCATGGCTGGTATGACGGCAGCGGCAGCTGTTACAGCCGAACTCCTTGCGTCTCTGTACGGCTGGTCCTCTTATGGGGGCGAAGTATCGCAACGTGCGCGTCTGGCCCGTCTTAACGCGGCTGCCAACGCGAATTCTGCTCGCGCCGCAGCGAGGAGGCCCAATGCCAAGCCACGAGCTCGTTAGTGGGCCGTTCCGAGGTGATTGCGACGTGTCGCAACAAGATTGCGCCAGCGCCGGCGGGTCTGTCGTTCTCCGTCGATCCACCGTGCTCGTACGGTGTTCGGGGGGAGCGGGAGGTCGCCCATGAAGTGCGCGATCTCGACGTAGTAGGCGTAGTAGCCGTTTTGTGTGAGCTCGCGCAAGCGGGCAATGCCAGCCGCGAGGTTGTCCTGGGCATCCAGGACTGCGTGGTGGAAGCACAGGGCCAGTTGCAGTTTGGCTGTGGCGTAGGAGATGCCGGAGACGCCGATTTCTGCGAGCTGGACGGCCGCCCGGTCAGGAAGGTCTGGGGCGAATCCTGCATCGCGCACGAGTGTGGCGATGCGAGCCGTCATCTCGTTCGAGCGCAGGCTGAGGGGCGACAGTAGCCGGTCCGCGAGGTCGAGTTCGTCGTCGGCTCGAAGCGGGTCGACGAAGGATACGGCGAAGGCGAGATGTGCCTGGGCCACGGCGGTCTCGCCGACCACACCGTGTTCTTCGGCGTCGCTCCGGGCCGCCAGATAGGCGGCTGCCGCCCGCTCCATGTCTCCCTGCACCCACCACACGTCCCCAAGCACCCGATGGTGCCGTCCAGCCCAGCCCAGACTTCCGGCAGCCTCCACCGTCGCAGGGAAATCTCCGGACACTCGGCTCAGATGCGCCAGGCCCCGTCGAGCGGCGGAAGCGAGCCGACCGCCGGCGGATGCGACACGCTGCATGCCTTGGCGAGAATCGTGGGTCAGTCCGAGGTCTCGCTGGGCCTTCGCCTGGTAATACGCGGGCAGTTCGAGCAGGCCATCAGGGAGCAACCCCGATGCAAGGACGGCGGCGAGCCGACTGACGGTGCGTTCACGGTGTTCATGCTGGCGCCGGGCGATGGCACTGAGCGTTTCCACCAGGGCATCCGCAGCAGTCCGCACGCTCCTCGCCGACGCGGTATCGGCGGCGGGGAGCACCAGCGGTTCCCAGATCGAGTCCCCTACGTACTGGAATGCCGCATCGGCGAGCCAGCCGAGATCGAGATCGAAGTCCCGTGCGAGGAGCAGCCCTTGCTGGAGGCACCCGACCAGGAAGGCGCGATCCCGTCGCAGGTTCTGGCGCCACTGCGCTTCCAGAGCGTGGAAGGCGCGTTGGGCCGCACGCTGCCAGTCCTGCTCCGACCAGCGGTCGTCACTGCCGTCGTCCGCATGGCGAATCGCGGCGCGGATCAGGTCGTGGACATGGAAGGGCCACACCCCGGAGGGGGACTCCCTGATGAAGGGGCGCTGGGTCAGCCGTAGAGCAGGCGCGTCGTGCTGCATGCCGGCGGCCTGGGTGGCCAGGGGCACGGAGAACGAGCTGAGCAGGCTGACCGAGCGAAGTACATGGCGTTCCTCGGACGTCAGGTCTCTGAGGGTCCGGGCGATCAGGACCGGGAAGTCGTGCTCGAAGTCCGCGACCTGTGGCTGACTGCCGATGCGCCGAAGCTCCAGGTAGCGCATGACCGACAGGTCCAGGTACAGCGGCAGACCGTGGGAGCGCTCGGCGATGATCCGGCGGATCGGTTCGTCGATGACTGGCTGCCCGTCGCGGTTGAGCCTGCGGGCCAGGTACTCCTCGCAGTCTTCAGGGGAGAAGTCGCCGATCAGGATCTGGCGGCCGGATGCGCCCGACCCGGCGTGTGCTGTTTCGGGGACGAGGCCGGGCCAGGCGTTTGGCCCGGTCCAGTCGAGTTGCCCTTCGAGGCTCGTCTCCGCCCACTGAAGGCGGTTGCGTCCGGTGACGACGAAGAACGCGTTGGGCATCAGCCACACAATGCGCTGGAGCAGGCGCTCGAAGTCACGGTTGGTGCGGTCGCCGGTGTCCTCGAAGGTGTCCAGCAGGATCACGGGTAGTGCGCTCTTGGCGGCCGGGATTTGGGCCAGGTCCCAGGCGAGAAGGTGCGGGTAGAAGCTGAGGGCGTCCAGGTCGGGCTCGGCTTCCAGGAGATCGGCCAGACGGGAGCAGCCGGCGAGGGCGCGTACGGACTGGTGCCGTTCGCGTAACGCCTTAATGAGCGCTCCGGCCCCGTGACCGAGTGCGTTCCCGACGGTGCCGGGCAGGAGCAGGGCCTGGGCGACGTCGCTGAGGGCGGACTCCATTTGCTGTGGCAGGGCGGCCGCGGCGCTGAAGCGGCTCAGCAGCCCGCCCCGGCGCAGGTAGTCCTCGATCGGTTCGCCCGGGTGGTTGTGCTCCCAGTAGCGGCGCAGAGCGAGGTCGAAGGCGGGCATCGGCCGGCCGAGCGTGGCGACGGCGAGGCGGATGGTGAGGATGACGCGCTCGAAGTTCATACCCGCGGCGCGCGCGAGGTCGATGCGGACCGGCAGCGTCCGCTCCTCGGGGTGGGACGACGATTCCCATTGCACGGGCCGGTGCTTGCTGTTGGCGAGCGACGCCTCGATCTTGCGGGAGAGCGTGGACTTACCGATCCCGCCCACCCCGTGGAACACGAGGACGTTGCGGCGGGGAGCCTCCAGGTCCTCCACATCGAAGTCCGCACGGATCATGTGCCGTACGTGCTCGGTGAGGCCGGTCGTCACTGCTTGCCACTGTGCCTGCCGGTTCGTGAACGCCTCATTGGCGGCGATGCTCCGGTCGTTCGAGCTGAACAGCGTTCGAAGATCCCGCCCTGCCACTGCTCCCCCTGACGATCAACTGGAGCCAATCTATGCTCCCTTGAGGGCAGGCTGACAAGCGCGCATTCAGGCATGGTAGGCAAGCCGCGGCGTCTGGAACACCGTAGTTGAGCACTGGAACCTCATCAGCAGCCCCCTTCTGAGGGAGCGGATTTCGGTCAATCCCTGCTCTCTACTTGCAGGTTGAGCGCATTGTCGCGTTTGCGACCTGGTGGTTCTCCAACTTCACCGTGATGATGCCCGCCGGATCTGCGAACGGGGGCGGCATGGCGTTGGGGTGGGGGCTGCGGGCCCAGGGGCGGGCGGGAGGGGGGGGTCGAGGGGCCGGCGGTGCCGATTCAGGTCGACCCCACGAACTCTGGTGCGGACCGTGCCAGTGAGGTGGACCCAACCTCTTCCGAGGTGACCAGGTTGCTGTGCCAAGCCGTCTACGCGCGTTCTGACCGAGTGGGAGAGGTCAAGGCGTGGTGGCGCAAGTTCCGGGGCAAGGGCAAGAAGCCGAACAAGCCTCGACGCAGCACTCGCAGACGCATCTACCTGGAGGGCAGTGACGACTGCCCGCCGCTGGGTGAGCCTGTGGCGCAGTGGGCAGTGGATCACGTGCTGCACGGGCCGCCGCTGCCTGTCCCGTCATACGGATTCGACCTCATACCAGTGATGGCACACAGTCTGCGTGCCCGGCGACGTCGGTGGGCACGACGGTCGATGGTGCTGTTCCTGGCTGCCCTCGTGATGTACGCGGCGCCGCGGGCGGCCGTCGTCTGGGTTGTGGTCGTCCTAGTGGCTCTCTTGATGCGGTGGGCTGCGTACCGGGCGATACGCAAGGGAAGAAAGTCGCGGCTGGCCAGTTCGCCCCGGGGGGCGTATCTCGTGCTGTGCATTCCATGGGTGCTCGCGGTTGTCCCGTACGAGCCGGTCGGTGGCGAGGTCGTCGCCCTGCGGATCGGGCTTCTCGTATTGCCGTTCGCGCTGCTGGTCGGGGCCGCGTTGGTGTGTGTTGGTGACCGCCTCGCGGCGCGGGCGGCGCTGGCCCGGCTCGTCCGGGATGGCGTGTCGTCTGATCGGCTGCCCTGGGCCGCTCCGAAGGGCGCACGCCGGATGGCGCGCCTGGGCAACGAACAGGCGAGGCGGGAGCTGCCCTACGACGAGCCCGAAAACTTCGTGGGCGCCGGGCGTGACGTGTGGGGATCTGCCGACATCGACATCCCTTTGAAGCCGAAGGACCCGGAGGTCTCGGTCAAGTCGTTCGGAGAGGCAGACCTGTTGCGGCGGATGGGCGCGGCGCTGCGGGAGCTGGGGCGCGGGGCCCGGGAGATCACTGATCCGCTGCCCGGGTTCTCCGTCACGGAGGTGAAGGGGTTGCCGTCGGCGCTCTGGCTGCGGCGCACCCGCGCGGCGAAGCTGGAGCTGCCGGACCTGAGAGGCCGGGGACGCAAGTCGCCGTCCAGCGTGCCGGACCGGTTGTATCTGCGGGCGCAGTGCGTCAGCTGGGACGGGCAGGTCGTGGTCAGCGTGTTCGTGCACGCTGCTCTGGAGGCGGGCGAACTACGCCTCACCGTGCGGCCTCACGTGATGACTCCTCTGTACAACGAGCTGCGGGTGACCGACACGCCCCTCGCCAAGCGCGGCACACGGCTCCTCGGCTGGGTCGTAACGCAGTCGCTCCTGGACGCTGCTGCGGGCCCCCTCGCGCTGTGGTTATTCGTTACGCGGCTTGGGCGCGGCGAGCAAGCCGAGGACGGCCGCGCTGAGGAGAAGGATCCGGTCAGCCTGCGAGATCGATACTCCACTGAAGAAGTTACCGACATGCACCAGAGCGACGACGCCAAACGGCACGTCGTGCTGATGCAGACCTGCATCTTCCGGACCGTCGCCGAGTACCTCGACGAACTGGGCGTGGACACCGACCCGTACGAGCGTCAGGTGGCCGCGGTCATCACCAACATCCAGGTGTACGGCGACAACAACGCGCCCATCCAGAACGTCGCGGGCAGCGACATCCGCGGCGTCGGCCAGAGCAACGGCAACCAGGGAGGCAAGTGATGATGGTGGGACGGCGTCGCCCCGAACCGGAGCAGGGACACGGCTCGGGCATCAGCATCGGTGGCAACAACAACGCCCCGAATCAGAACGTCGTGGGGCAGAGCATCTCGCACGTATATCAGTCCGCGTCTGCCCAGGTCGCAGTCGACACGGAGGCTGTACGAGATCTCCTCGCCTCGTTCCGCGCCGATGTGGAGCGCAACGAGGCGGGCCTGGCCAACGCGGCGGTCCTGCGTGCCATGGCGGACACCGTCGACACCTCGCTGGCTGCACCCGACGCACAGGCCGGCGTACTTCGAGGGATCGCCCAGGCACTTCCCGCCCTGGTGGCGGGAACCGTGGTTCAGCATGGCGGTAATGCCCTCGCCAACGCCATTGCGGGATGGCTGAGCTGAGGCGTTGAACCATGCGGGAGGCACGACGGATACGGGATCAGCCGATCCGGGTGCCGACTGCGGCCGATCCAGATCGCGGGCTCGGGTTGGCACAGGACCAGGTGGGCGGAGCCCATGTCGGCGGTCATCCTGCCAGCCCATCGTCCTCGACCGTGAGTGACAGACGCACAACGGGCAGCCCACCGCGGGCGACCGATGGGGTTTCGACTCAGCTGAGCCGAAATGCTCGGTCGCTCGGCGAGGTGTCAATTGCCGCTTCCGGATATCACCCGGACGTAGCTCCTCATTTCAAGAACCGATGTTCTGCGAACGCCCCCTTTGACGAACGTGCTGGTCACCTCGATCCGCGCCTCCGAGTAAGGGGAGCCCACAGGTGAGAGGACAGTGATGACGACTTCGTTCTCAAGGTCGCTCAGCCGCACAAGTTGGAAACATCTTCTCTCCCTCACTCATGACCTCAGCCCACCAGGAATTGAGCGGCAGTTGACCGGCCGTGATCGTCGAACACTCGCCGCAACCGCCCGGTGCTCGGCTGAATGCCGGGCTTGCCCAGGCCGTACGAGGTCAACCCGTGGGCGATCTGACGGAGGATCAGTGTGCGGTGCCGGAAGGCCATGCGGTTGTCCGGGGCGCTTCTTCAGGGGATCCGGGACGCTTCCTCAGGTGATCACGAACCCCGGCGCGTCATAACAGCCATATCGCCATTCTTCATACTATCGTCTGGTAACTGTACGAAGTCGATCCCTCACGGATCGCACCCACCTCACTCCATCGGAGATGTCATGCGCAAGCTTCGCAAGGCTGTCGTCCTGGCCGTCGCCCTTGGTGGCGTCGGACTCCTGAACGCCGGCACCGCCACTGCCGACGGGGGCGACGGGCACGGCGGCAACGTCCTGCAGAGCGCCCACTGCAGGTCGCACGACCTGAATGTCGACGTCCTCGGCCAGGTCGGCGTCCTCAACGGCGCCCTGGGCAACGCGCTGAACGGCGAGGGCAACGCGGGTGGGCAGAACTCTCACATCGGCTCGTCCATGGGTTGCAACGACAGAGCCTTCTAGGTCGTGTCCTAGACCGGGCAGGCGGGTGCGGACCAGGGGCGAGACCAACCGGTGGAGCACGGGCTGTGGCAGACGGTCCGTGGGTTGGTCCGCTGATGGAAGCACACCGGTGTCTGGCGGGCGGTACTGACCGGGCCCGCAAACCAGTCAGGGGCCTGATCCACGACAGTGGATCAGGCCCCTGATCTGGTGTTTCTGTGGCGGGGTTGGGGCCGCCTGCGTCGTGAGGACCGTTGGGCGAGGCGCTCGTTCCTGGGCCGGGCCGTCCCTCCAGCAGGGGGACGGCCCGGCCTTCGGCGGTCAGTTCACGTGGAGGGTGAGCGCTGCGGTGTGCAGCTTGCCGTCGGTCTGGAACTGGAGGAAGAGCCGCCAGTTTCCGGACTGGGTGAACTCGGCGTGGAAGGTGAGCGCGGGCCCGCCGTGGTCGCCGTCCGCCCTGGTCTCCGGGTGGAGGTGGGCGAAGGAGAGGTCGCCCTGGTGGAAGGCGGTGAGGTGGGCGTAGGTGTCCAGGTAGGGCTGGAGGTCGGTGACCGGCTCGCCGTTCTTGGTGACGGTGGCGGTCAGCCGGCGGGCCGTGCCGGCCTTCAGATCGCCCTTCACCGCGATCGTGTAGCCGTCGACTGTGGTGGTGCCGGACGCCCTGGGCAGCGACGTGGTCATCGGCATGCCGGACACCTTCACGGTGCGGCTGAGGACGAGGTCCTTGCCCTTGCCGGAGCCGGTGGCCGGCGTGAACGAGGTGTAGAGCCGCCAGGTGCCCGGCCTCAGCGCGGCGAGTGGCGCGGTCCAGGTGCCGTTCTTCGCCATGGCCGGGTGCAGGTGCTGGAAGCCGGTGAGGTCGTTGCGGATGGCGTAGAAGTGCATCCGCTTGGTCTGGTCGACGGTGAAGCCGGTGACCGGCTTGCCGTCCGGGCCGGTGACGGTGAAGCGGTAGTCGGCCGACCGGCCGGCGGGGAGGCCGGTGGTG
The DNA here is from genome assembly GCF_040298885.1 of Streptomyces sp. NPDC001137. Lineage (NCBI taxonomy): Bacteria > Bacillati > Actinomycetota > Actinomycetes > Kitasatosporales > Streptomycetaceae > Streptomyces > Streptomyces sp. NPDC001137. The sequence continues at coordinate 459,711 of NZ_JBEPBA010000005.1, read as the reverse complement.
GGGGAGGTCATGCGGTAGCCGTCCCGGGCAGCGGCCAGGCCGTTGCCGGTGGCGGCGGTGTCCATCCCGGGCATCGACTCCATGGCGTCGGCCGGTGCGGAGGAGGACGGCGCGTTGCCGTGGTTCATGCCGGGCATGGACGAGCCGTGGCCGGAGTCCGAGCCGCAGGCGGCCAGACCCAGGGCGAGTACCGAGGTGGTGGCAGCCGTCATGAGAAGGCGGCGGGACGTTCGAGAGCGCTGGGACATGAAGGGTCTTTCCAGGTGGGCGCCGCGATGTGGCGCGAGTGACGAACGGGACCTGTGCCGGACGGCGGCGGTGAGCCGGTGTCCGGGGGTCTCGTCACGTCTGTGCGACGCACGCCTGGAGGAGTAGTGCGCGTCCGCCCGTGGGTGGTCCCCTGCGCCGGGTGCCCATGTACGCCCGCGGGGCCCGTGGCAAGAGGGCGGCAGCCGGGAGAATCAGGGCGGCCACGGCGAGCGGCGGCAGCGGGATCGCCGAGCGGGGCGGGGTGGCCAGGCACAGCGCGCCTCGCATGGTCTCGTCGGCGCGCGTGGTCGCCTTGTCGCCCGCGGTCCTGGAGTGGTCGGCCGAGTGCGCCGCCATCGTGTCCGGGGCCGTTTGCGTCACCCCCGTGTTCGCCATGCCCCCGTGGCAGCCGCCGCCGGCCGCGGCCGGGCCGCCGTGCATGAGGAACAGCCCGAGCAGCACCGCGACCAGCACGGCCGGCCGCACCACTCTGCGGTGGCGGGCCCCGGCCGTGCTCGGGGCGGGCTGCGTGGCAATCACGGGTTCACCTTACGCAGGCGCGCGCACTGCGCCGTCATGCGGCGGGGCGGGCACGGCGCAAGCGGTGACGTATTGGCGTAAAAGGGTCAGTGCTGGCCGAAAAGGCGACGTCCGGGCCGCCCCTCGCGGGACGGCCCGGACGTCAGTGGCCTGCTCGGTGACCGGGCTCAGTGACCGAGCCCGGTCACCGTGCGGATCAGGCGATGTCGAAGCGGTCCGCGTTCGACACCTTGACCCACGCCGCGACGAAGTCGTTCACGAACTTCTCCTTCGCGTCGTCGGCCGCGTAGACCTCGGCGAGCGCACGCAGCTCGGAGTTCGAGCCGAAGACCAGGTCGGCACGGGTACCGGTCCACTTGACCTCGCCGGTCGCGTCGTCACGGCACTCGAAGACCGTCTGGTCCTCGGAGACCGGCGTCCACGTGTGGCCCAGGTCGAGCAGGTTGACGAAGAAGTCGTTCGTCAGCTTGCCCGGGGTGTCCGTGAAGACGCCGTGCGCGGTCTGCTGGTAGTTGGCGCCGAGGACGCGCAGACCGCCGACGAGGACGGTCAGCTCGGGGGCGCTCAGGCCCAGCAGGTTGGCCTTGTCGAGCAGCAGGTACTCGGCCGGCAGGCGGTTGCCCTTGCCCAGGTAGTTGCGGAAGCCGTCGGCGGTGGGCTCCAGCGCGGCGAAGGACTCCGCGTCGGTGTGCTCCTCCGTGGCGTCCACACGGCCCGGGGTGAAGGGCACCTCGATGTCGTGACCGGCGTCCTTGGCGGCCTTCTCCACGGCGGCGGCACCACCGAGGACGATCAGGTCGGCCAGGGAGACCTTCTTTGCGCCGGAGTTCGCGTTGAACTCCGCCTGGACGCCCTCGAGGACACGCAGCACCTGAGCCAGCTGGTCGGGCTCGTTGACCTCCCAGCCGGCCTGCGGCTGCAGCCGGATACGGGCGCCGTTGGCACCGCCGCGCTTGTCGCTGTTGCGGTACGTCGAGGCCGACGCCCACGCGGTGGACACCAGCTGCGAGACCGACAGCCCCGAGTCGAGCAGCTTGGCCTTGAGCGCCGCGACGTCGGCGGCGTCGATGGGCTCGCCCTCCGCCTCCGGCAGCGGGTCCTGCCACAGCAGGGTCTCCTCCGGGACCTCCGGGCCGAGGTACAGCGACTTCGGGCCCATGTCACGGTGGGTCAGCTTGTACCAGGCGCGCGCGAAGGCGTCCGCGAACTGGTCGGGGTTCTCGTAGAAGCGACGCGAGATCTGCTCGTAGACCGGGTCGAAGCGCAGCGACAGGTCGGTGGTGAGCATCGTCGGGAGCTTCTTCTTCGACGCGTCGTGGGCGTCGGGGATGATCGCCTCGGCGTCCTTGGCGACCCACTGCTTCGCGCCGGCCGGGCTCTCGGTGAGCTCGTACTCGTACTCGAAGAGGTTCTTGAAGAACCCGTTGCTCCACCGGGTCGGCGTGGCGGTCCAGGTGACCTCCAGGCCGGAGGTGATCGCGTCGCCGCCCTTGCCGGTGCCGTAGGTGCTCTTCCAGCCGAGGCCCTGGTCCTCGATCGGGGCGGCCTCGGGGTCGGCGCCGACGTGGTCGGCCGGGCCCGCGCCGTGGGTCTTGCCGAAGGTGTGGCCACCGGCGATGAGGGCGACGGTCTCCTCGTCGTCCATCGCCATGCGGCGGAAGGTCTCGCGGATGTCGCGGGCCGCGGCGATCGGGTCCGGGTTGCCGTTCGGGCCCTCCGGGTTGACGTAGATCAGACCCATCTGGACCGCGCCGAGCGGGCTCTCCAGCTCACGGTCGCCGGTGTAGCGCTGGTCGTCGAGCCAGACCTTCTCGGGGCCCCAGTAGACGTCCTCCTCCGACTCCCATACGTCCTCACGGCCACCGCCGAAGCCGAAGGTCTTGAAGCCCATGGACTCCAGCGCCACGTTGCCCGCGAGGATCATGAGGTCGGCCCAGGACAAGCTCTTGCCGTACTTCTTCTTCACCGGCCACAGCAGCCGGCGGGCCTTGTCCAGGTTGCCGTTGTCCGGCCAGCTGTTCAGCGGGGCGAAGCGCTGCTGACCGGCGCCCGCGCCGCCGCGGCCGTCGCTGATGCGGTAGGTGCCCGCGCTGTGCCAGGCCATACGGATCATGAAGGGGCCGTAGTGCCCGAAGTCGGCCGGCCACCAGTCCTTGGAGTCCGTCAGGATCTCGGCGATGTCCTGCTTCACGGCCGGCAGGTCGAGGCTCTTGAACGCCTCGGCGTAGTCGAACTCCTCACCGAGGGGGTTCGCCACGGCAGGGTTCTTGGCAAGGATCTTCAGGTTGAGCCGCTCCGGCCACCACTGGCGGTTGCCGCCGCCCTGGGTCGGGTGCAGAGCGCGATCGTGCGCCACCGGGCACTTCGCTTCAGCGGCGTTGTTCTCAGACATGGGAATCCTTCCGGAGTTTGGTGCTCAGGCCGTGCGAGCGGTGGAACAGTCGGGGCACAGGCCCCAGTAGATGACCTCGGCCTCGTCGATCGCGAAGCCACGGTCGTCCGAAGCGGTGAGACAGGGGGCATGACCGACCGCGCAGTCGACGTCCAGGACGGCACCGCACGAGCGGCACACCAGGTGGTGGTGGTTGTCCCCGACCCTGCCCTCGAACCGGGCCGGGCTGCCCGGCGGCTCGATGCGACGTACGAGTCCGGCCGTGGTCAGCGCGTGCAGCGCCTCGTACACGGCTTGCAGGGATATGTGGCCCACGCGGTCCCGCACACCCGAGGCGATCGCCTCGACGCCGAGGTGGTCACCCTCGCGGACGGTCTCGAGCAGCGCGACGCGGGCGGCCGTCACCCGCAGGCCGGCACCGCGCAGCTCCTCGGCGGTGGTCGGAGTCTGGGGTGAAGTCATGCGACCCAAGCTACCCGCACAAACACGAATGATTCAAGAAAACGAACGAGACAGGTTTGGTGGCCGGTCGATGACGTCCCGGGGAATCCCCGCAGATCAAGGGCCGGCAAGGGATTCGCACCACTGTTCACGCCTACGGGTGAATCAGTGAATGGATGTCCGGCCTGCGCCGGTTCGCTGCGCTGTGCTGGAGCGCGTGGGTGTCTTCGTTCTGTGTGCGTGGCTGCTGACCGCGGGGCTCGGCGGCTATCTGGCCTCGGTGTGGATCCGCCACGGCGGCCTGCGGCAGCGCACGCCGGGGGTGACGCGGCTGCCGCTGTGGCTCGTCGTGGGGCATGTCGTGCTGGCCGTCACCGGTCTGGTCTGCTGGACGGCCTACCTCGCGGGCGCGGTCCGGGGCACGGCCTGGGCGGCCTGTGCCGTGGTGCTGGTGGTCGCCGCGTTCGGGTTCATGATGCTGCTGCGCTGGTTGCCCAGCTCGGGACGGCACTCCCGGGGCGGACGGACCGCCGAGCGGCACTTTCCGCTGACGGCGGTCGTCGCCCACGGGACGAGCGCGGGCGCGACCGTGCTGCTGGTCGTGCTGGTGGTGCTGCGCCGGGCGTGAGGCCCGGCCCGATGCGAGGTCAGCTCGTACCCGGCCCCTCGTTCCGGGACGCGGCGGCGGCCGAGCGTGACCCGACCAGGAGCAGGCACAGGACGGCCACGCCCGCGACGACGCCGGTGAGGAGAAGGAGGGGGCTGAGGGGACGGCTGGCCGAGGCGGCCTCGTCCACGGCGGGCTGAGCCACCGCGGGGGCGGACGTTGCGGCCGTGGGGGAGGGGGACGGCGTCCTGGCGCTTCCGGGGGCGGCGGCCTCGGCGCTGTGGCCCTTGTGCATGGACGACGGCATCGCGCCGGCGGACCGGGTGGCGGGTGCGGCGGCCGTCGGGTGCTGGTGCTGATGGACGGTGGGCGCCGGCGCGGCGGCCGGTTCCACGACGAGCCGGGCCGTCATGCCCGGATGCACGGTGCAGAGGTAGCCGTAGGTCCCCGGCGTGGTGAACGTGTGGCTCCAGCTGCCGCCCTTGTTGAGCATCGGGGAGTGGACGGAGGCGGGGCCGGAGGTGGTCTCGACGTCATGCGGCGCCTGGTCCTGGTTGGTCCAGGTGACCGTGTCCCCGGCGGTGATGGTCAGGGTGCGGGGCGAGAAAGCGTAGCCGGACATGAGGACCTGGTGGCCGGCGGCCGCCTGCACCGCGGGGGCGGGCAGGACGAGCGCGGCACCCGCCAGGAAGAGGGCGCCGAGGAGGGCGGTCAGACGGGGCATGTGAACTCCGCGGCTACGAGCAGCCGGATGCGGTCTGCGGGACGGATGCGGGGCAGGGTGAGACCGGTCGCACGGCGCAGCGGGCGGTACGGCAGCCGGAGCGTGCCGAGGACCAGGAGCCGGTCGGCGGTGCGCTCGACGACACGGAAGCCGAAGAGGGCCGGGGCCGGATCACCGGCCAGGGCCAGTTCGCCGGGGACGTGCAGCCGGGTGGCCTCGTCCGTGGGAGTGAGGCTGGTACTGACGAAGGTGAGCACCCTGCCGCCCAGCGGCCGGCCGGCCACCTCCAGGCTCAGCACGCAGTCGTCGGAGTCGGGCGCCACGGTGAGGGTCGCGTCCAGGGCGGTGAGCCGGCGGCGCAGGGTGGTCAACGGGCCGAAGCGAGCGGTCAGTTCGACGATGCAGCGGTCCGGGGCGGCCCCGTAGGTGCCGGGGTCGGGCAGCCAGTCGGGGCCCGGGAGGGGCGGGGGCAGGACGGCGGTGGGACGGGTCTCGGTGGTCATCTCGGCACCTCGATGGGCGAGCGGAGTGAGGGGCGGGGAGAATGGAGCGAGCGGCGGGCCGGCCGACTGCGACTCGGCCGGCCCGCCGCGTCCTGCTGGGGGAAGCCAACAGGAGTTGGTTCAGCAGGAGTTGGTGACGTAGTTCTCGGTCGGCGCGAGCAGGTGCTCGGCCCAGACCGTGTGCATCTTCACGTAGGCGTCGGGGTTGAGGATGTCCGCGAGCTGCTGGCCCGGGGACTCCTCCAGATGCGCCTTGTTGATGTGCTGCAGGAGCACCCCGAGGGTGTCGTCGGCGACGCTCCCGGTGCCGTTCACCGCGGGGGTGAGGATCGACTCCAGCCAGACGGTGTGCATCTTGAGGTAGCTGTCCAGCTTGAGCGCGTCCTGGACCTGCTGGCCCGGGGACTGCTCCAGGTGGGCCTTGTTGATGTGCTGCAGGATCGGCAGCAGGACCTGCTGGACGCTGACGCAGTCACCGTCGCCCCCGCCGCCGGTACCGCCGGAGCTGCTGCCCCCACCGGTCGAACCGCCCGTGGAGCCGCCGGTCGAGCCACCCGTGGAGCCGCCGGTGGAACCGCCCGTGGAGCCGCCGGTGGATCCTCCGGTCGAGCCGCCGGTGCCGCCCCCGGTGGAGCCGCCCGAGCCGCCGCCGCTGTTCGCGACCACGGTGATCGACGCCGTCATGTCCGGGTGGACCGCGCAGTAGTACTCGTAGGTACCGGCCTTGGTGAAGGTGTACGACCAGCTGTCGCCCTTCTGCAGGGTCCCGGAGTCGAACTTGGCCGGGCCGCTGGTGGTGGTGACGGTGTGCGGGGCGGAGTCCTCGTTGACCCACTTCACGGTGTCGCCGACCTTCACCGTCAGCTTGGGCTGGGCGAACTTGTAGTTCTTGATCTCGATGGTGTAGTCGGCCGCCGCGGCCTTTCCGGACGAGTGGTCCATGTCCGACATCGACTTGGCCTCGGCCGCCGGGGCGGCGGTCTGCGGGGCCGCGGCCCCGGCGGACGCCTGGAGCAGGCCCAGACCGGCGACGGCGGCGAGACCGGCGCCGAGACCGGTGGCCAGCAGCACCCGGTTGCCCGCACGGGAACGCCCGTGGTGCGGCGCGGGTGCGGTGGTTTCCTCTGTGTGCATGGTGGTGCTTCTCCCTTGTGAGTTCCCTGGTGAGGGGAGAGGGGTGGGACAGGGGCGCGGGTCAGCGGCCGGGAGCGGACGTGACCAGCAGACTCGTCGCGGCGAGTACGACGAGGACGAGCCCCGTCTCGGCCGCGACCGAGTGGACGAAGGGCCGCACGGTGGCGCGGTCGCCGCGCAGCAGTACGGCGATGTCGAGCCGTGTCCGCACCCAGCCGCGGCTGCGTTGGGCGATCAGCAACACGGCGGCCAGTACGGCGAGTTTGACCAGCAGCAGCTGCCCGTAGCCGGTGTGGAACAGGGCGTCGAACGACCCGACGACCTGCCAGGTCAGGACCGCCCCCGCCGCCACGATCGCCGCGACCGACACCCCGGCGAGCGTGGAGTAGCCGGTCACGACGGCCGACAGCTCGTCGGGACGGCGCCGGGGCAGCACCCCGAGCAGCAGCACCGTCAGACCGCCGAGCCACAGCGAGACGCCGAGCAGATGGACCAGGTCGGCCACCGCGCCCCAACCGGGGTGCGTGCCCTCGGAGTTGTGGCCGGTCATGCTCGTCGTCCGCAGCAGTCCGAGGCCGACGGCGAGCGCGCCGACGCGCCAGCCGGGCGACCGTGCCGCCCGGTCCCCGCCCTGCAGCAGGGCGGCCAGCGCGATGGCGGCGAGCACCCACATCAGCACCCGGCAGGCGGCGACTGTGCCGACCTCCGTGTTCAACAGGTCCGTATAGGTGCCGGGCCGGAACACGTCGCCGAGCGTGCCCATCGTTCCGTACGCGCCCTGGAGCCCGGGCGCGAGCAGACTCGACGCGAGGCCGGCGGCCCAGGAGAGCGTGAGGACGCGGCGGGTACGGCGGTCCCACGCCCCCTGCGGCCAGAGCAGCGCGAGAAACGCGAGGCCGCCGACGAACAGGGCGAGCGAGAGATAGCCGGTCCAGCGGGCGGCGACCCAGGCGGTGTGCACCGCCTCGGACGGCTTAGGGATCGCCGCTGCCCGGGCCGAGCTGGCCGCCTTCGCGGTGAGACGGAAGGAGAGCGTCCCGGACGTGAGATGCCCGTCCTCCATGTCAAGAACCCGCCAGACCAGGGTCAGATCGTCCCGGTCCTTGCTCTGTTCCCGCGCCGAGATCTTCGGGACGGTGACCTCGACGGTGTCGTCGCCGTGGTCGCCACGGGACACGGTCAGCCGCTTGCCGGCCGCCTTGATGTGCACGTCGGCCGGTTCGACCGGTTCGCTGAAGGTGAGCCGCACGGTGGCGGGGGTGTGCGGGAGCCGGGCGCCGTCCTTCGGCGTGGAGGACTCCAGCTCCGTGTGGGCCGCGGCGGGAGGTGCCGCGAGCAGCAGGGCCGCGAGCGCGGTCAGGAGCAGGGTGAGCAGGGACGGGGCGCGGCGTCTCACGGGAGCACCTCCGGGACGACCGAGGGCGAGGCGGCGATACCGACGCACAGCGAGGAGAGGGGGCCGGTCGACGACGCAGGGGACGGGGAGGGCGAGGGACTCGGGGAGGCCGGGGTCAGGAGCCCGTCCAGCAGGCCGGTGACCGGAGTGGCCACGCCGTTCAACAGCGGCTGTACGAGACGGAGTTCACCCTCCTCGCAGTGGTCCGAGGGCGTGGGGGTCGGAGTGGGGGAGGGCGAGGGGCCGTTGGTATGTCCGCCGCCCGATCCGCCCGAACCGTGATCGTGGCCGTTTTCCCCGCCTGTGGGTGGCATGCCGCCCGGCGCGGGAATTCCGGAGTCGTTGCCGCCCGGCCAATAACCGCCCGCCGAACCGGAGCCGTAATTCCCGACGGCGGTGTCGGGAGGTCCGGTTGCGGAGCGGGCCGTGGGTTGGTGCGGTTGCGGAGAGGCCTCGGACGCCGGCGGGGACGCGGTGTCGACGGTCGCCGGAGCCTGGGCGCCGATGCCCGAGGCGTATCCGAGGACCACGACGACGGCCGCGACGAGCGCGCCCGCGACGATCTCGTCGCGATGGTCTGCTGGCCAGGATCCCCTGGCAAAGAAGGACATGGTCCCTCCTGACGCTGTGCGTGAACGGCGGTGACCAGGAGTGCACCGTTGTGACGATTCCCGTCCGCTACGCGTCAGTTAATCGGTCGTTTCGTTGCCTCATTTCCGGCCGGGGGGTCACTGTGAGAACGGACCTCCCCGCCCCAATGCACGCATTGCATTCCGGTGGTATTCCGTGGAGAAAACGAAGGGACCGTGAATTCGAACGCGCACGGCATTTCCCCGCCGACTCCTGCCGGTTCTTATCGCGCGGTGCGCAACTCGACGCAGCAGATACCGGGTTGCGGAGTCAGAACGGCAGTCGTCTCGGGGTGGCCGGACGCGGCGAGACAGCCGCGCAGGAAGGCCTGGTTCATGCCGCAGATCAGATCCGGCGCCTGGGCGGCGACCGGATGGAAGGGGCAGTTGTGCAGCACCGTGCGGCCCGCTCCCTCCTCGGCCGGCTCGAATCCGAGCGATTCCAGGGTGGCCATGATGTCGCCGGAACGGGCCTCGGCGCCCACGGCCTCGCCCCTTTCCGCGGCCACGCGCAAAGCCGCCTCCCGCGCGCTCTCCCCCTGCTTCTGCGCCGTCAGGGCCTCGGTCAGCAGCGAGGCCAGCAATTCGTGGCGGCGCGGGGGGAGACTCAGGGAGAGGGTGTGCGGAGTGGGCTCGTACACCTTCGGGGCGCGGCCGACCCGGCGCGGGCCGTGGCCGCCGTGCCGGGACTGCAGCAGGCCCGATGCCACCAGCTTGTCGAGGTGGAAGGCCGCCAGCTTGCGGGAGATCCCGACCGCCGCCGAGGCCTCCTCCCGGGTCACCGGCCGCCGGGCCCGCCGTACGAAGTCCAGCAGCCGGCGCCGTGACTCGTCGCCGAGGACGGCGAGCGCGGCGAATGGGTCTGAGCCGGTCACGAGGTAACCGTAACGCCGATGTGGCACCCGGCGGTGGTGTGTCCCTCGCTGGGGGCCGCCGCCCCAGACCTCCGCTTCGGCCCTGAACGACCTCGTCTCCAAACGCCGGACGGGCTGGTTTCTCTTGACCCTCGGCGAAATAAGACCAACACTTGTTGGTGAAATACCTCTCAGGCGAGGTGGCCCATGACGGTCGACGGTGAGCTACGTCAGGCGAAGCAGCCGGTCAGCGGTGCGCTGGCGGGTCCGTACGGGCATCCGTTCCATCCGATCCTGGTCACCGTGCCGATCGGAGCCTGGGTGTGCAGCCTGGTCTTCGACATCGCCTCCAAGATCGTCGACCGGCCGGGCTTCCTGGCCCACGGCTCGGCCTGGCTGATCGCGATCGGTGTGCTCGGCGCCCTGGCCGCGGCCGCCGTCGGCTTCCTCGACCTGTTCGCCATCCCCACCGGGACGCCGGCCTTCCGTACGGCGCTGGTGCACATGGCGCTGAATCTCACCGTGACCGCGGCATACGCGGCCGGTTTCGCCTGGCGTCAGGGCGACGGCTACGCGGGAGGGCAGAGTGTCGGCAACGGGCAGCTGGCACTCTCCGCCGTCGCCCTGGCCGCCCTCGGTGTCTCCGGATACCTGGGCGGCAAGCTGGCCTACCGCTACGGCGTCCGGGTGGCCGTCGAATCCGTGCAGGCGGAGGGCTACCGCAGGACCCGTACGACGCTCTGACCAGAACCACTGGGCTCGAGCCACTGGAGCCGGACATGGACCTCGCCGCTCTCGTCGCCTGGATCGTCACCGCCCTCGGCGGATTCGTCCTCCTGGCCCGCTGGATCTCCGGCGGCGGCCTGCGCCAGCAGCAGACCGGGACCACCCGCTTCCCGGCGCCGCTGGTCTTCGGGCACTTCCTGTTGGCGGCCGCCGGACTGGTGGTCTGGATCGTCTATCTCGCCGCCGACAAGGACGCCCTGGCCTGGACGTCCTTCGGCGTGCTCGTCGCGGTCGCCCTGCTCGGCTTCACCCTGCTCGCCCGCTGGATCCCCGTGTACCGAGCGGCCCCCGCCACCACCGGGGCGACGACACCCGCCGAACGGCACCTGCCCGTGCCGGTCGTCGCCGCCCACGGCCTGCTCGGCGCGACCACCCTGGTCCTGGTGCTGCTGGCGGCCTGCGGAGTCGGCAGCTGACCTCTCACGCCCTGATCTGCTTCCCGGAAGACCTCTCACACCGCCCGCCCGACCCCTGTGCGCCCGGCGTAACCCCTGATGACCGGCCCAGGAGACACCCGTGTAATGGGCATTTCGTACCGTCACGGAAGCTCCACCCGTACGGGACGATCATGAGAGGCAGGGGTGCCCGTGGCCGCGCCGGACTCGCGGAACACCGACACGACGACGGCGACGAAGGTGCGGACGGTCTGCTCGTACTGCGGGGTGGGCTGCGGGATCGTGCTGGACGTCGGGTCCGGACCGGACGGTCGCCGTACGGTCCTGAAGGCGTCCGGCGACAAGGAGCACCCCGCGAACTTCGGCCGCCTGTGCACCAAGGGCGCGACCACCGCCGACCTGCTCGCGGCTCCCGGACGGCTGACCACGGCCCTCGTGCGGCACGAGCGGGGCGAGGAGCCCGTGCCGGACGCCGTCCACGCGGCCGTCAGCGAGACGGCCCGCCGGCTGCGCGCCATCGTCGACGAGCACGGGCCGGACGCGATCGCCTTCTATGTCTCCGGGCAGATGAGCCTGGAGGCGCAGTACCTGGCGAACAAGCTGGCCAAGGGGTTCGTGCGGACCAACCAGATCGAGTCGAACTCGCGGCTGTGCATGGCCGGCGCGGGCACCGGCTACAAGCTGTCGCTCGGCGCCGACGGACCGCCCGGCTCGTACCAGGACCTGGGCAAGGCCGACCTCTTCCTCGTCATCGGCTCCAACATGGCCGACTGCCACCCGATCCTCTTCCTGCGCATGATGGAACGGGTGAAAGCGGCCGGCGCCAAGCTGGTCGTCGTCGACCCGCGCCGCACCGCCACCGCCGACAAGGCCGACCTGTTCCTGCAGATCAAGCCCGGAACCGACCTCGCGCTGCTGAACGGCCTGCTGCACCTCCTGCACGAGAACGGCCACACGGATCCCGAGTTCATCGCCCGGTACACCGACGGCTGGGAGGAGATGCCCGCCTTCCTCGCCGACTACCCGCCCGCCACCGTCGCCCGGATCACCGGCATCCCCGAGGACGACATCCGGGAGGCCGCCCGGATGATCGGCGAGGCGGGGGAGTGGACCAGCTGCTGGACCATGGGCCTCAACCAGTCCACGCACGGCACCTGGAACACCAACGCCCTGGTCAACCTGCATCTCGCGACGGGCGCGATCTGCCGGCCGGGCAGCGGGCCCTTCTCCCTCACCGGCCAGCCCAACGCCATGGGTGGCCGCGAAATGGGCTACATGGGCCCCGGGCTCCCGGGCCAGCGCTCCGTGCTCGTCGACGAGGAGCGGGCGTTCGTGGAGAAGCTCTGGGAGCTGGAACCCGGCACCATCCGCGCCGACGGCGTCGGCAAGGGCACCGTCGAGATGTTCCAGAAGATGGCCGACGGCGAGATCAAGGCCTGCTGGATCATCTGCACCAACCCGGTCGCCTCCGTCGCCAACCGCAGGACGGTCATCGAGGGCCTGGAGGCCGCCGAGTTCGTCGTCACCCAGGACGTCTTCGCCGACACCGAGACCAACGCGTACGCCGACGTCGTCCTGCCCGCCGCCCTGTGGACCGAGACCGAGGGCGTCCTCATCAACAGCGAGCGCAACCTCACCCTCGCCCGGCCCGCCGCCGACCCGCCCGGCGAGGCCACGGCGGACTGGCGGCTCATCGCGGCCGTCGCACGGGAGATGGGCCACGAGAAGGGCTTCTCCTACGACAGCGCCGAGGAGATCTTCGAGGAGATCAAGCAGGCCTGGAACCCGAGGACCGGCTGGGACCTGCGCGGGGTGACCTACGAGCGGCTTCGCGAGACCCCCGTGCAATGGCCCGCCGCGAGCGAGGACGGGCCCGACCGCAACCCCGTCCGCTACGTAGGCGAGGACGGCTCCCTCACCTTCCCCACCGCGAGCGGCCGCGCCGCCTTCTTCGCCCGCCCGCACCTGCCGGCCGCCGAGATGCCCGACGACGACTACCCGTTCGTACTGAACACCGGGCGGCTCCAGCACCAGTGGCACACGCTGACCAAGACGGCGAAGGTGCCCAAGCTGAACAAGCTCAACCCCGGGCCGTTCGTGGAGCTCCACCCGCAGGACGCGGACCGACTGGACATCGCCGAGGGCGACTCGGTGGAGGTCGCCTCGCGGCGCGGCCGGGCCGTACTGCCCGCCGTGGTCACCGACCGGGTGCGGCCCGGGAGCTGCTTCGCGCCGTTCCACTGGAACGACCTGTTCGGCGAGTACCTCAGCGTCAACGCCGTGACGAGCGACGCCGTCGACCCGCTGTCCTTCCAGCCCGAGCTGAAGGTGTGCGCGGTGTCGCTGACCAAGGTGTCGACGCCGGTGACAGTGCGAACTCCGGCCGTGGAAGCGGCAGTTGAGGCCGTACCGGTTGCGGCGCCCGCTTCCGACCCGTTCGGGCTCGCGCCCGCCCCGCCGCCCGTGCTCACCGCGCAGGAACGGCAGTACCTCGTCGGATTCCTCGCCGGCATCCCCTCCGGCGCCCCCGGCGTTCCGGTGCTTCCGCCCTCCGCGCCCTTCAGCCCCGAGCACGCCCTGTGGGTCAACGGGGTGCTGGCCGGCATGTACTCGCGGGCCGCCGGCACCGCCGCACCGGCCACGTCGTCCCCCGGCCGTGAGGTCGTGATCCTCTGGGCCTCGCAGACCGGCAACGCCGAGGAGTTCGCCGCCGCCGTCGCCGAGCGGGTCAAGTCCGACGGGCACGCCGCCTCGCTGCTGGGCATGGACGAGGCCGACCCCGCGGCGCTGCCGTCCGGCGCCGATCTGCTCCTGGTCACCAGCACCTTCGGCGACGGCGACGCGCCCGACAACGGCAGCGGGTTCTGGGAGACCCTGGCCGCGTCCGACACCCTCCGCATGGACGGGCGACGCTATGCGGTGCTCGCCTTCGGCGACTCCTCCTACGACGACTTCTGCGGCCATGGCCGCCGCCTCGACCAGCGCCTCGACGAGCTCGGCGGACTGCGCCTCGCCCCGCGCACGGACTGCGAACCCGACTACGAGGACGCGGCACACGCCTGGCTCGACCAGGTCCTCACGGCCCTGTCCGGTACGCCGGAACGCCCCGCCCTCGCTCCGGCGGCCCCGCCCGCCCCCGCCCCGCGCTCGAAGAAACCCGCCCCCGTCACCGCCCGCCTCACCGGCAACCGCCTGCTGAGCCGCCCCGGCGCCGGCAAGGAGGTCCGCCGGTTCACCTTCGACACCCGCGACAGCGAGACCCCGCTGCTCTACGAGGCGGGCGACGCGCTCGGCGTACGGCCCCTCAACTCCCGTGACCTGGTGGGCGAGTGGCTGGCCGTCACCGGCCTGGACGCAAAGACGGCGGTCGAGGTGAAGGGCGCCGGTGAGGTCCCCCTCGGCGAGGCCCTGCTCCGGCACCTCGACATCACCCGTGTCAGCCCCGACCTGCTCCGCTTCGTCGCCGAACGGGCCCGCGACCCGCGGGAGTTGAAGAAGCTGCTGCGCCCCGACAACAAGGGCGAGCTGGCGAAGTGGTCCTGGGGCAGGCAGGCCGTGGACGTGGTCGCCGAGCACCGGGTCAGGGCCGGCGCCCAGGAGTGGGCGGACGCGCTGGGCCGTCTGCAGCCACGCCTGTACTCCATATCGTCCAGCCCGCTGACCGACCCCCACCTGGTCTCGCTGACCGTCTCCGTGGTCCGCTACGAGAACCTGCACGGCCGCCCCCGCCAGGGCGTCTGCTCCCCCTTCCTGGCCGACGCCGAGCAGGACACACCCGTACCGGTGCACGTCCAGCGCTCCGCCCACTTCCGCCCGCCGGCCGACCCCGCCACCCCGATGGTCATGGTCGGCCCCGGCACCGGAGTCGCCCCCTTCCTCGGCTTCCTGGAACAGCGCCGCGCGCTCGGCCACCGTGGCCCGGGCTGGCTGTTCTTCGGCGAGCAGCACCGGGCCACCGACTTCTACTACGAGGAGGAGCTCACCGCCTTCCTCGCCGACGGCACCCTGACCCGTCTGGACACCGCCTTCTCCCGCGACCAGCGCGCCAAGGTCTACGTCCAGGACCGGATGCGCGAACACGGCCCGCTGCTGTGGTCCTGGCTCCAGGACGGCGCCCACTTCTACGTCTGCGGCGACGCCTCCCGCATGGCCAGGGACGTCGACCAGGCCCTGCGCGACATCGCCGTCGTGCACGGCGGCCTGGACGAGGCGGGCGCGGCGGCGTACGTCAAACAGCTCGCGAGCGAGAAGCGCTATGTCAGGGACGTGTACTGACCTGCGGACTACGCTGGATCCATGCGTGAACTGGCCGGTACGGCAGCACAGTGGGCGGCGCAGGGCCGTGCGGCGGTCCTCGCGCGGCCGCTCAGCGAGCGGGGCTTCGGGCCACGCCATCCGGCCGACGCGATCCTCGTCGACGAGGACGGGCACTGCCACGGCAGGCTCTACCGGGGCGCCTTCGACCGGCAGCTGGTGGCCGAGGCGGCCTCGCTGCCGCCCGGACACACCGCCCGGGTGGTCGCGGTGGCCGTGCACGACGAGGGCGTGAAGGAGGCCGGGCTGACCTGCGGGGGCCGCGCCGAGATCCTTCTCCAGCCGCTGGCCGCCGTGCCGGGCCGCTGGTGGGAGCTGCTCGGTGCGGGCGCCGACGCGGCGCTGGTCACCTGGCTGGACGAACGGCGTACGCATGCCGTCAGCGCCGTCGTGACCCCGGACGACAAGGCCGACGGCCCGGACGTGCCGCCCCAGGCCGCCGCCAGCGCCCGCGACCTGCTCGCCCGCCACCGCGCCGGCCGAGAGGTGCACGCGACCGAGGCCGGACTCTGCCTTGTCGAGACCTGCCCCGCCGTACCCCACCTCGTCGTCGTCGGCGGCGGCGAACTCGCCGAACTCCTCGTCGCCCAGGCCGGGTTGCTCGGCTGGCAGGCCACGGTGACGTCCGCCGCCCAGGACGCGGGCAAGCTACTTGTCGCGCATCCCGCCGCCTGTCTGATCATGCTGAGCCATGAGCCCGACGTGGACGTGCCTACTCTGCACACCGCGCTGACCTCCGGTGTCCCGTACGTCGGCGCGCTGGGCTCCCGCCATACGCAGGAGCGACGCGCCGCCGGGCTGATGGAGGCGGGCCTGGACGAGGAGCAGCTCGGGCGGATCCATGGGCCGATCGGGCTGGACATCGGGGCGCGCACGCCGGCGGAGACGGCCATGGCCATCTGTGCGGAGGTGCTTGCAGCGCTTGTGCGGTGAGGTCCGTGGGGGCGCGGTGTTGTTTTGTCTGCTGCGCCGTTGTGGCTGGTCGCGCCCCACGGCGGAGCCGCATATGGATACAGCCCCGCGCCCCTTTGGGGCGCGTCCCTTCAGGGCGGCGGGGAGGGACCGGTCAGCGGTCCCTCCCCTCAGGACGTCAGCTCTTGCCGAGGAGCTTGTTCATCTCTTTGATCTCGGCGGTCTGGCCGGTGATGATGGCGTCAGCCATGGTGGTCGCGGGGGCGTAGGCGCCCTTTGACTTCTCCGTGCCGGCCATCTGCACGGCGCCCTTGTGGTGTTCGATCATCATGGTCAGGAACATGGTGTCGAACTCCGTGCCGGACGCCTTCTCCAGCTCGTCCATGTCCTTGCTGTCCATCATTCCGGCCATGCCGGAGTGGGCCGAGTGGTCCATGCCGGGCATCGCCGAGGGCACGCTCTGGCCCCAGGACCTCAGCCAGCCGCTCATGGTGCGGATCTCCGGGTCCTGCGCCTTCTCGATGCGCGCGGCGAGATCCTTGACCTTGGCGGACGAGGCCCGGCCGGCGGCCAGCTTCGCCATCTCCAGGGCCTGCTGGTGGTGCGGGATCATGCCCTGCGCGAAGGACACGTCCTGCGCGTTGTGAGCGGCCGTGCTCGACGAGGGCGAGGACGAGCCGGCGCTGTGGCTGTCGTGGCCGCCGCTCCCGCTGTCGCTGCTGCTGCCGCCGCAGGCGGTGAGGACGAGCCCGGCGGTGAGGGTCGCGGCCATCAGGGCGGTGCGACGGGCCATGGATGTACGGGTGTTGCGCATGCTGGAACTCCTGCGTTGCTGCGTGAAAGGGATCCGGACGTGCCGAGGCGCACCGCGTCGCCGGTCGTGCGTGGGCGCGGTGCCGCGTGGTGTCTAGATCCGCAGGAGCTGTAGTTCCGCCAGGGAGGGCGGCGCGCGTGCACCGTCCGGGGCCGTGCCCGCGTAGGGGCAAGGGGCGTTGGAGGGCGCGGGCACGGCCACCGGGTCGGCGACGAGGGCGGGGAGCGTGGGCCCGCTGCTCAGGGCGCCGGACGCACAGGTCTGGTCGGCGTGCTGGGCATGGCCACCACCGCAGTCGTCGCCCGCACAGTCGCCGTGCAGGGCGACCGCCGCCGTCATGTGCCGTGCGCCGGAGTGCTCGACGACACCGCCGCCGGGTGCCAGACCGTGCATGGCGAGCAGCCCGGCCAGCAGCCCGAGCACGAGCAACACCCGCCGCCGCACAGCAGGCGGCGGCGCATCGCGATGCTGTGCAAGGGCCGTCACGGCGCCCATGGTACGCAGACCGCCGTGGGCGCCAGGCCGTTACCCCTGTCCCGCGCTCCACACGATGTGCGGCGGCACCACCCGTGCGCACAACGGGTTCCCGCGGGCGTCGGTCAGCCGCAGCCGCCCCACCAGCAGCCCTTCGCGCACGGCGGCGCCCAGCACCTCGGCCGGCACGGCGTCCAGCATCAGCTTGGCGCGCCGGAACATGCCGAAGGCGCCGGAGCCGTCGACCGTCCCCCAGGACAGATAGACGAAGCGATCGCTCGGACGCCCTTGAACATAGGGCCCCTTGACGTCCGTACCTGTGACCGTGCACTCCAGCGTCCAGCTCACGGACACGGCGTCGCCGGGCTGCGGATCGAGAAGTTCCCCCGGCCGGTCCCGGCGCTGCACGGCCACATGGATGTTGGGGTACGACGGCATGTCACCGTCGGGCCCGCACGCACGACCCGGCAGGTCGACGCCGTCGATACGGATGCGCAGTCCGGCCGTCACCCCGTCACCGCCTCTGCCCGGCACTTCTTCGTGGGTCCCCAGTCTGCACCTGTGCGCTTGGGGATCCGCCGGGTGGCGCCGCCCCGGCGCATGGCAGGATCGGGCGCCATGACGGCGTCTCCTTCGGTACGCGCGCTGCGCGCGGCGGTGTTCGCCGCGCTGTGCGTGCTGCTCGCCGCCGGGGGACACGCGCTGGCGACCGGGACGGCACCGCCCGTGTGGGTGCAGGCCTCGGGGTTCGTACCGGTCTTCGGGGCGGGCTGTCTGCTGGGTGCCCGGGAGCGCTCGCTGGCCGCGATCGGCGTGGGCACGCTCACGGCCCAGGCCGGGCTGCACCTCACCTTCGACGCCGTACGCCCGCACCCCATGATGCTCATGCGCGGCATGTACGGCATGCATGACATGGGCGCCATGCACATGGGCCACTCGCACGCCCTGACCCCGCACGCCACCGCCGCCCACGTCGGCGCCGCGGTGGTGCTGACCTGGTGGCTGCGGCGCGGTGAGGCCGCGCTGTGGTCGCTGCTGCGGCGGGCCGCCACGCTCGTACCGGGCCTCGCCGCCTGGTGGCGGGTGGGTGGCGGGGCGGGGACCCTGCCGGCCGCGCCGGACGCCGTACGCCCGGGTGCCGACGGCCCGCGGCCGCTGCGACGGCTGCTGCTGCGGCACGCGGTGCAGCGGCGCGGTCCGCCGCCGGGGATGTCGTACGCGATCTGACCTCGACATCCCTTCCTCAGTACGGAGATCAGCTCACCCATGTCCACCGCACGCACTGCCCTGCGCCGCGCAGGCACCGTCACCGCGCTGACCGCCGCGGGGCTCCTGGCCGCCGCGGGAATCGCGTCCGCGCACGTCACCGTCCACCCCGAGAGCTATGCGAAGGGCGCCACGGACGGCGTTGTCACCTTCCGCGTCCCGAACGAGGAGGACACCGCGAGCACCACCAAGGTGCAGGTGTTCCTGCCCACCGACCACCCCGTCCTCGGCGTGCTCGTGTCGCCGCCGCAGAACGGCTGGACGGCGAAGGTCACCAACACCAAGCTGAAGACGCCCGTCAAGACGGACGACGGCACCATCACCGACGCCGTCTCCGAGATCACCTGGACGGGCGGGAAAATCGGAGCCGGGCAGTACCAGGACTTCAACGTCGCCTTCGGTCAACTACCCGACGACACCGACCAGTTGACCTTCAAGACCCTTCAGACGTACTCGGACGGGAAGACCGTCCGCTGGATCGATGTGGCCCAGTCCGGTGCGGACGAGCCGGAGAACCCGGCCCCCGTCCTCAAGCTGACCGCCAAGGGCGCGGAGGAGGGCAGCACCTCGGCCTCGTCGCCGACGCCCAAGAGCACCGACGGCTCCGCGTCGAGCGCGGCGAGCAGCGATTCCACCGCCCGCGGACTCGGTGTCGCCGGGCTGGTCGTGGGCGTACTGGGCCTGGCGGCAGCGGCGTTCGCGCTCGTCCGGGGCCGCTCCGCCAAGGCCTCCTGACCCCAGCGGTCCTCACCGCCGCAGCGCGCGGGTGACCCCGGCTGCGACGGCCGCCGCGCCCAGCCCGACCCCGGCCAGGGCGAGGGACTGGGCGCGGCGGCCCGGCGGGGCCGGCCGTACGCCCGCGCCGACGCCGTAGGCGCTGCCGTGCGCACCGTCGGGCAGTGCCGAGGCCAGCAGTTCCGCGAGGTGCACCGCCTCGTGGCCGCCGCTGTCGAACTCGTGGACCTGGGTGCGGCAGCTGAAGCCGTCGGCCAGCAGCACCGTCGCCGGGTCGGTCTCGCGCAGCCGCGGCAGCAGGACGCGTTCCGCGCAGGCCTCGCTGACGTCCAGGTGGCCGCGCTCGAAGCCGAAGTTGCCGGCCAGCCCGCAGCAGCCGGACTCCAGCTGCTCGGCGTCCACGCCGGCCCGGCCGAGCAGTTCGCGGTCGGCGTCCCAGCCGAGCACGGCGTGCTGGTGGCAGTGCACCTGCGCCAGCGCCCGCGCCGAACGGTCCGGCACCTGCGGGGGCTGGTAGCCGGGGGAGTGCTCGGTGAGCAGCTCGGCCAGCGTCACCGTCTGGTCGCGGAGCCGGCGCGCGTCACGGTCGCCGGGGAAGAGCTCGCCCATGTCCGAACGGAACACGGTGGTGCAGCTCGGCTCCAGGCCCACCACCAGCCCGCCCGCCCGGACATGCCCGGCGAGACGGCGCACCGTGCGGCCCAACACCCGCTCGGCGGCCGAGAGTTGACCCGTGGAGATCCACGTCAGTCCGCAGCACAGCGGTTCCCGGGGCAGCTCGACCCGCCAGCCCGCGTGCTCCAGCACCTCCACGGCCGCCTGCCCGACATGCGGGTGGAAGAAGTTGGTGAACGTGTCCGGCCACAGCAGGACACTCCCGCGCGAACCGTCGCCGTACGTCTCACGACGGCCGGCGAACCACTGTTGCAGCGTGCGCCCCGCGAACAGCGGTACCTCCCGGTTCTCGACCCCGGCCACCGCCACGGCCGCCCGGGACAGCGGCGGCGTGTGGGTGAGCGCGTTGACGACCGGGCCGAGCCGGGTCCGGCCCACCGCCTGGGCGACGGCCGGCAGCCAGCCCATGGACAGGTCGGAGCGGGGCCTGCGCCAGGGCCGGCCCTCGTAGTGGTGGGACAGGAACTCCGCCTTGTAGGTCGCCATGTCCACATCGGCCGGGCAGTCCTTCTTGCAGCCCTTGCAGGCCAGACAGAGGTCGAGCGCGTCCCGTACCGCCTCCGAGCGCCAGCCGTCCCGGATCGCGCTGTCGCCGTGCCCGTCGAGCATCTCGAACAGCAACCGCGCCCGCCCCCGCGTGGAGTGCTCCTCCTCCCGGGTCACCTGGTAGGAGGGGCACATCACCGAGCCGCCCTTGTTGGTCAGCTGCCGGCACTTGCCCACGCCGACGCACCGGCCCGCGGCCTCGGCGAAGGAGCCCCCGTCGTCCGGGAAGCGGAAGTGCAGGTCACGAGGGGCGTAGGGGGCCCAGTCGCCGCCCAGGCGCAGGTTCTGGTCCAGCCGGTACGGTGCCACGACCTTCCCCGGGTTCATCCGGTCGAGCGGGTCGAAGACCGCCTTCAGCCGCCCGAAGGCCTCGACCAGTTCCTCGCCGAACATCCGTGGCAGCAGCTCACCGCGGCTCTGCCCGTCCCCGTGCTCCCCGGAGAAGGATCCGCCGAACTCGGCGACCAGATCGGCCGCCCGTTCCATGAACCGCCGGTAGGCCGCCACCCCGTCGGCCGAGTACAGGTCGAAGGGGATCCTGGTGTGCACACAGCCCTGCCCGAAGTGGCCGTACAGGCTGGGCCCGGTGTCGCTGAGATATCCGAACTCGTCGTAGAGGCGGCGCAGTCGGCGCAGATAGTCGCCGAGCCGCTCCGGCGCCACCGCCGAGTCCTCCCAGCCCTCGAAGGTGTCGGGCTTTCCCGGGATGTGCGCGGTGGCGCCCAGACCGGCCTCGCGCACCTGCCACAACTCCTCCTCGTGCGAGGGGTCGTCGAGGAAGGCGACCTCGGCGTCTTGCTCGGACTCGTGCAGCCCGTCGAGCATCCGGTGCGCCCGCTCGTCCGCCTCCTCGACCGTGTCCCCGCCGAACTGCACCATCAGGAAGGCGTTGCCCTCGGGCATCTGGGCGCGGGCCTTCGGATTGAGGCGCTTGATCCGCTCGTCCTTGATGAGCCGCGCGTCGACGCCCTCCAGCGCCATCGGCTCGTACGGCAGGATCGCCGGTACGGCGTCGGCGGCCACGGAGATCTCCGGGAACCCGAGCACGACCAGCGTCCGTTCCTTGACCACGGGCACCAGCTCCAGCTCCGCGCGCAGGACGGTGACCAGCGTCGACTCGCTGCCGACGAGCAGCCCCGCGACGTCGAAGCCGTGCCCGGGCAGCAGCGAGTCCAGGTTGTAGCCGGAGACCCGGCGAGGGATGTCCGGGTAGCGGCGGCGGACCTCGTCGCCGTACCGGTCCCGCAGGGCGCGCAACTGCCGGTAGAGGGCGGCCCGCAGATCACCCTGCCGCTCGATCTCGGCGTACTCCTCGTCGCTCGTCTCGCCGCACCAGAAGCGGGTGCCGTCGTAGAGCAGCACCTCCAGCCGGGCGATGTTGTCGACGACCTTGCCGGTGGCCTGCGCGGTGGCGCCGCAGGAGTTGTTGCCGATCATGCCGCCGATGGTGCAGTTCATATGGGTGGCGGGTTCGGGGCCGTAGCGCAGGCCGGTCGGGGCGAGCTGCCGGTTGAGTTCGTCGAGGACGATGCCCGGCTGGACGATGCAGGTGCGGGCGTCCGGGTCCACGGACTCGACCCGGTGGCAGTACTTCGACCAGTCGATCACCACGCCCGCGTTGGTGCACTGCCCGGCGAGGCTGGTCCCGCCGCCGCGCGACAGGACGGGCGCTTCGTACTCGCGGGCGACGGCCACCGCCTCCGCGGCCGCCTCAGGGGTGCGGGGCACGACGACGCCGATCGGGGTCTGCCGGAAGTTGGAGGCGTCGGTGGAGTACGCGGCTCGGCTCCCGGCGTCGAAGCGGACTTCACCGTCGACCCTCTCGCGCAACGCGGCCTCCAGCCCCGCCGCGTCGACCGGCGGCGCGGCTCCGCTGCGGTCGACGGGTTCGGGCAGGTCGAGTGCGCCCATGGAGCCCTCCTGCGATCGCCGGCACGGGACCGCCGAGTACCCAGGAGCGGGCGGGTCACCCCGCGTTACGAACCCTCGGACTCCTCGGCGAGCGCCGACTCCTTGGCGAGCGCGGACTCCTTGGCGCGTTCGACCTCAATGGCCAGCTCCGGCAGCAGGCCGCACATCGCCTCGTGCTGGTCCGGGCCCATGACGTGGGCCAGGGCCCGGGTGACCGTCGAGGCGAGGCTGCCGGAGGCCTCCTCCAGGAGGCGGCGGGCCTTGTCGGTGAGGGCCACCTCGATGCCCCGCTTGTCGCCGCAGACCGACTTGCGGGTGATCAGCCCGGCGTGCTGGAGACAGGCGATCTGGTACGTGAGCCGGGTTTTGGGGCGGCCGAGGAGTTCCGCGATCCGCGTCATGCGCAGACCCGTCCTGGGCTGCTCGGCGAGCAGGCACAGGACCAGGAACTCGTCGTGCGAGACGTCGAGGCGCTCCTTCACGACCGACCGCAGTTCCTGCTCCACCGCCCCCACCGCGCCCAGCATCACCATCCAGGCCCGCAGCTCCTTGGGCAGCAGTCCGCCGGCCTGCGCGGAGGGACATTCGGGCAGGTCGGTCGGGTGCTCCTCGGGGTCGGCCATGGTGTCGAGTCTACCTGTTGTCCAATTTTGGACCGGAGGGTTGTCCAGATTTGGATAATGGTCTACGGTCGTAGTCATCCAAATTTGAAGCACTTGCTTGCTTCCCCTCGGATCCCCAGATCCCCAGATCCACCGGATCCCCGCTCACTGCTCACTGGAGAAGATCATGACCGTCGCCGTCGAAACCGGTGTCTGGCAGCTCGACGCCGCCGCTTCCACCGTCGCCCTGCGCCACAAGACGATGTGGGGCCTCGTCACCGTCAAGGGCACCTTCGGCGCCGTCGGCGGACAGGGCGAGGTGCAGCCCGACGGCTCCGCCACCGGCACCCTGACCCTGGACGCCGCCACCCTCGACACCAAGAACAAGAAGCGGGACGAGCACCTGCGCTCCGCCGACTTCTTCGACACCGAGAACCACCCCGAGATCACCTTCGCCGTCCGCAGCGCGAAGCCCGGCGCCGGTGACACCGTCGAGGTCTCCGGTCAGCTGACCGTGCGCGGCATCAGCCGCCCGCAGACCCTCACCGCGCGCCTGGTGGGAGCGGACGCCGACGCGCTCACCCTGGACACGGAGTTCACCGTGGACCGCGGCGAGTTCGGCCTGGGCTGGAACCAGCTGGGCATGATCCGCGGCCTGACCACGGTCTCCGCCACACTCCGCTTCGTGCGTACGGCGGCCTGACGCCCGTCAGCCGGCCCGGCCGGCCCGCCCGCCGGTGCCGCCCACCCGCAGGTGGAGGTCCATGCTGGACAGCGTCTGCGGTGTGGGGGTGAAGACCCGCAGCCGAAGCCGGGCCTTCGGCCCCGGCAGGGTGAACTTCCCATGGTCCGGCGGCCGGATCACATAGTCGGCCGTGGCGTGCGCGGGCAGGGTGGCCGGTCCCTTGAGGACCGTCCAGTACTGCCGCAGGCCCTGGCCGACGGTGAGCATGAAGTGCGGTTCCAGGGCGCTGTCGTCCTTGTTGGTGACCCGCAGGCTCAGCCGGGTGAGGACGTTCGCGTCCGCCGCCGTCCGGCGCACGGAGGCGATCTCCATCCTGAGCGGCGGCTTCCCGGTGACCGCCAGGACGGCGCTCACCAGCGCCGGGGCGACCAGCAGCGCGGCCGCCGCGGCCAGCGCCGGGCGCCGATGGCGGCCAGTGAGCAGACGCGGGCGCGGCTGCCAGGCCCGCGCGAACTCGGACGGCGGTGCGGTGATGGCGGCCGCCAGCCACAGCGGCGTCATCATCAGGTAGTAGCCGTCCTGGGACCGGGTCGCCAGATAGAAGGCACACCAGGGCAGCACGGTCGCGGCCGGCCCCAGCCGGCGCATGAACAGGACCATCAGCCCGAGCAGGGCCGCGGCCAGCAGCATGCTCGCGTGCCCGTACCAGTCCACCCGGTCGCTGCCGTCCGTGTAGTACAGCGACACACCCACGAGGCCCTGCCCGTGCAGCGTCGCCCCCTGGGTCAGGGGCAGCGCGATGCCACTGATCCAGGTGCCGGGCTCGCTCACGACGAAGTACGTGTTGATCAGCAGCCACACGGTCGCGGCGACCGCGGCGATCCGCGCCACCACCAGCACCGCGGCGCGTCCGCCCAGCTCACCGCGGCGAACCGCGTAGATCCCGGCCAGCAGGAACGGCGTCAGGAACCAGGGCAGTTGCTGTGCGGCACACGCGGCACCCAAGCAGGCGGCCCGCGCCACACCGGCCGCCCCGAGCCGTCCGCCCTGTCCGATCCGCGGCCAGCGCACCACCACCGGGATCAGCAGGGCCAGCGCGGTGATCGCCGGGTAGCCCTCACGGCCGTAGGTCGGCAGAAACCCGAAGCCCAGGCACGCCATGGTCGCCGCCGACCGCCACTGCACCGGCAGCATCCGCCACAGCACCACCGTGCCGACGATCAGCGCGCCCGTGCTGACCGCCGTCGCCGGGGCGCCGCCGTGGCCGATCCACAGCAGGGGTGCGGTGAGCAGCGGGGCGAGCGGGGGATAGCCGTAGGTGTAGTCGTAGCCGCCGTCGAAGGTCGTGGTGAGGGCGATGCCCTTCTTGAAGAGCCAGGGCCAGGGATGCCCGTAGACGTGGTGGCCGGCGACCAGCTCCTTGGCGGCCTGGGTGGTCAGCACCGCCTCGTCCGAGCCGCCGTGGTTCATGGCCCAAGCGCACAGGGCGAGGACCACGGCGGTCACCAGCACGACCGCGTCCAGCCGCGCCAGCGACCGGGCCCGGCGCACGACGAGCGTCAGCACTCCGCAGACCAGGATCGAGGCGTAACACACCGAGATGGCGGCGGCCACGGGCGGCCGGTGACTGGCCGCCTGCGTCCATACCGCGCGGGTGCCGATGAACAGGCTGACGTTCGCCAGCAGCGTCAGTACGCGGTGCCACTGCGCGGGGGGTTCCGGTGCGGCGGACACCGCCGACTGCGTCCGCCGGCCGGGTGTCACCAGCTGGGTTTCTGCCAAGTGCACGTCAGAGGACGCTAGTCGCGCCCGGTGAGCAGTACGTGGCCGGAGGTGAAGAGTCCGGTGTGAGGCGGGTAAGAAGCCCCGTTCGGGTAGGAACCGGTCCATACCTGACCGGTTCTCGTCGCCGTGAAACGGTTGTGACGGTCGCGGACCGTGTCGCTGTTGGGCCGAACGGGTGACTTGGCGTAAGAATTGGCTGGTGCAGGCAATGAGTGCGAGTCAGTTCGGGGGGAGCCGGTGAACAGCCACGACGTCACCGATGAACAGTGGGAGGGGCTCGCCCAGGTCGTGCCGCTGCGGGGGCGCGACGCCTGGCCGTCGGCGGTGGACCATCGCGCCCACCCGGAAGCGCTGACCGAAGCCCGCCGCCGTTTCGTCGTTCTCAGGGTCAACGTCTTCGCCGATGCCCGCGAGGTCGCCGAGACCCTGATGGCCGGGGTCCCCGTCCTGCTCGACCTGAGCGGCGCGGAGAGCGAGGTCGCCAAGCGCGTCCTCGACTTCAGCACCGGAGTCGTCTTCGGCCTCGGGAGCGGGATGCACCGCGTCGACCGCAACGTCTTCCTGCTGGCCCCCGCGGACACCGAGGTCACCGACCTGGTGGAGAGCGCCGGAGTGGCCGGCTCCTGACCGTGGTCCCCCGATCGTAGGAAGCTCCCGACGCCGTAACGGTTCGTCTTCGGGGCGGAGCCCTACGGTCCGGATCATGACCGTGTCATCTGTACCGTGCGGGCCCTCCGACCGAACCGTGAGCGAGGCGTCCGGCAGGCAGGCGTGCCTGCCGCTCGAGCCCGACACCGGCACCTCTTCCGGAACAAGCGGCCCTGCCCCGTCCGGTGTCCGGACGTCGTCGGTGCCGGCTGCCCGCAGGAGGACGGCCGGGCCGCAGACCCGCGTGCCGGAGGCCAGGGTTCCGCAGTCCCCGGTCCGCACCCTCGCGGACCTCGCCCGCCCGGACCGCCCCTGTGTCACCGAGCTGCGGCTGTCCGCCTTCGCCGGACACCGGCGGGCCGGCTTCGAGCTCGGGCCGGTCACCCTCTTCGCCGGGGGCAGCGGCTGCGGGAAGACGAGCGCGCTGCGGGCCTACGAGGCGCTGGCCCGGCTGGGCGGTGGTGCCGAGGTCGGGGAGGTGTTTCCCGACGCGGCCGACTGTGTGCCGCAGCGGGCGCGGCCCGACGCGCAGCGGCGGCGCGGGTTCCGCATCGGCTGTACGGCCGACGGGCCCGAGGGGCCGGTCCGGCTCGACGTCGCCGTGCAGGCCGAGCCGGAACTGCGCATCGTGGGCGAGCGGTTGACCGCGGGCGGCCTTGTGCTCCTGGAGACCGCCCTGCGCGACCCCTCCCGCCGTACCGTGCAAGCCGCCTGGCACACCGCGGGTTCGGCACCGGTGACGCGGGCGCCACTGCCCGACGACCGGCTCGGCACGGCGCTGCTGCCGCTGCGCGTGGCCGGCAAGACCGCCGGGCAGCGCCGGGTGCTCGCCGCCGCCGAACAGATGGTCGTCGCCCTGCGGTCCGTCTTCGCCTGCGATCCGCGCCCCGGCCGGATGCGCGCCCCGGTCCCGCTCGGCTCCGGTCTGCTCCTCGGCGGCTGCGACAACCTCGCCGACGTCCTGTGGCGCACCCGCGCCGAGTGCGCGCGACGGCACGCGCAGCTCGTCGACGCGGTGCGCGCCGGATGCGCGGGGCCGGTGACCGACGTGCTCGCCGAGCCGCTGGGCGACGGGACCGTCCAGGCACTCCTCGACCGCGGCGACGGCTTCCGGACGGCTCTGCGGCGCCTGGGCGACGGCGAGCTCAGATACCTCGCCCTCGCGCTGGTCCTGCTGACCGGGCCGGGCGTCCTGGAGGTGGACACCGCGGGCGAGGTGCCCGCGGCCATGCAGACGCTCACCGTTCTCGCCGACGGCTTCGACCGCTCACTGGACCCGCGGCAGCGAAGGGAACTGCTGCGGCTGGCCCTGCGGACGGCCGGCCGCGGCCACATCCGCGTCGTGGCCGCGGTCAGCGACGCCTCCTGGGCCGCCGGGCTGGACGGCCCGGAGCCCGTCACGGTGGTACACCTGGAGCCGTGACCGATCATCTCGACGTGGCGAAACTGCAGCGCAGGCTGGCCGACTTCGCCGCCGCCCGCGACTGGCGGCAGTACCACACCCCCAAGAACCTCGTCGCCGCGCTCAGCGTGGAGGCCTCCGAACTGGTCGAGATCTTCCAGTGGTTGACGCCGGAGGAGTCCGCCCGCGTCATGGACGACCCGGACACCGCGCACCGCGTCACGGACGAAGTCGCGGACGTCCTCGCCTACTTGCTGCAGCTGTGCGACGTACTGGACATCGACCCGCTCGCGGCGCTGGACGCGAAGATCGACCGCAACGAACGGAGGTTCCCGGCGCCGTAGCCGAACAGGGCAGCCGCCGGGAGTGGTTCAGTCCACTTTCACTCTCCGGAGTCAACAACCGGTCCGAAATCGATTTGTTGTCCACAGATTTCGGTCTTCCTCTGGCTTTTCGTCCCGCACACCCTCACTCTGGGTAGTGGACAAGGGAGTTCGGGCGGACGTGCGGGCAGCGCGTCCAGACAGACGGGGGCAGCGGCATGGACGCTGTGCGGCTCATCGTGACGAGCAGACGTGCCCTTGCGGGGAGCGGCGGTGCTCCGGAGACCATGACCGAGGTGTGGCAGGCGCAGGCACTGGCGCAGGCGATAGGCAGCCGCCTCGCGGTCTCCGGCCCGCCCGAACTGCGCGGCGAGGCACTGGGGTTGACGGAGCTGGCGGGCCGCGGCTGCGGAGTCCTCGACAACCCGCACCTCGCCACCGAGGACCTGCGCGCGGCCCAGCTCACCGACCTCGGCGACGCCCGCCAGGCCCTTCTCTGCCTCGGCGGCCTCCTGGGCGAGGTGGGCATCGCCCTGGTGGGACTCGCCTGTGCCGCGGACGACGAGAGCACCTACTGGCAGTGCATGGAGGCCATCGACGCGGCGGACGAGTCCAGGGACCGGGTCCGGGAGATGCTGCGCAGACTCGCGGACCGGGAGGAGGTGTTACCCGAGAGGGAGGCCGGCTAGGGACGGGATCTCAGCCCGCCTCGCTTTCCTCCGCGCCCCGCCCCGCGGACTGCAGATCCGCGTCCAGGGCCGACAGGTCCGCGTTCAGCGCCGCCATCAGCTCCTCCATCTGCTGCAGCAGGCCCTTCGGCCGGCCGGTGCCGCCGCCCTGCTGCGGCACGGACTCTTCGGACATGACGGCCTCCTCGGCCCCAGGCCCCCGCCAGGAGGCCGATCGGATGACATCCCGGCGACGGCCGCCGGCGCGGGCGCCGGGCGGTCCGGCTCCGCACGAGCCAACGATCACCACCACAGCGGGTTACTCAGGTCTGCCTCGCGATGTCCGCGCCGGTCACGGTGGCCGGCCCGCTCTTCTGCCGGGGGTCCGGCCCGCCGCGCAGCGGCAATCAGCGGGGCGTCCCCCGGGAAAATGCAGTACTGGCGCAGGTACGCACCCAGCCGGGCGACCACGGTTTTTCACCCGACCGTGGACGGGAGTGCCCGGAGGGACCGGTGGGGCTGACCGGCACCGTGGCGTGCAGGATGGAGGTATGGATCTTCGCATCTTCACCGAGCCCCAGCAGGGGGCCTCCTACGACACGCTGCTCGCGGTGGCCAAGGCCACCGAGGACCTCGGGTTCGACGCCTTCTTCCGCTCCGACCACTATCTCCGCATGGGCTCCGTGGACGGCCTGCCCGGCCCCACCGACGCCTGGATCACCCTCGCCGGACTGGCCCGCGAGACCAAGCGCATCCGGCTGGGCACCCTGATGACCGCCGGCACCTTCCGCCTGCCCGGCGTGCTCGCCATCCAGGTCGCGCAGGTCGACCAGATGTCCGGCGGCCGCGTCGAACTCGGCCTCGGCGCCGGCTGGTTCGAGGAGGAGCACAAGGCGTACGGCATCCCGTTCCCGAAGGAGAAGATCGGCCGGCTGGAGGAGCAGCTCGAGATCGTCACGGGCCTGTGGCAGACCAAGGTCGGCGACACCTTCGACTTCCACGGCAAGTACTACGACCTCACCGACTCGCCCGCGCTGCCCAAGCCCGCCCAGGAGAAGATCCCCGTCCTGGTCGGCGGCCACGGCGCGACCCGCACCCCGCGGCTGGCCGCCCGGTACGCCGACGAGTTCAACATGCCGTTCGCCTCGGTCGAGGACAGCGAGCGGCAGTTCGCCCGCGTCCGCGCCGCCGCCGAGGAGGCAGGCAGGCGGCCCGAGGACCTCGTCTACTCCAACGCCCTGGTCGTCTGCGTGGGCAAGGACGACCAGGAGGTGGCCCGTCGCGCCGCCGCGATCGGCCGCGAGGTCGACGAGTTGAAGGCCAACGGCCTGGCGGGCACCCCGTCCGAGGTCGTCGACAAGATCGGCCGCTATGCCGAGACCGGCTCAAGCCGCCTCTACCTCCAGGTCCTCGACCTCGCCGACCTGGACCACCTGGAGCTGATCTCCTCCCGGGTACAGGCACAGCTGTCGTAGCCGCCCGGCCCTCCGCCCCGGCCTCAGGGTCGGGGCGGTTCCCTTTCCGGACGCGTCTTGATTGCTTACACCGCCCGTAAGGAAAAATTGCTCAGGCGCAATTCAGGGCCTTCTGGGCCGTAATGTAACGGGCAAGTTGCAGAAATCCGGGATTGAGTTGCCGGCGCCGCACTCTCCCGCCTCTTCCGGTTTTTCTTCCGCATTCCCAGGGTCCTTTGACAAGCCGGTGTGCCGGTTTCTATTCTCGGCGGGTATTCAGAGCCCCGGCGTCGTGGCTCTCGGCGCTGACCTGGTCGGTGGGGGACGATGTACAGGTACTTGCCCAGTGTTCCGGAACGCTCGATCTCTCTTGTCGGGGTTCCGTCGTAGCCTGCGCATGCGCTGTTCCGATGTGCTTTTCCGGAGATTTTCGCGGCTCGGCCTCCCCGCTTGAACGGTGCGTCGCGCGCCGTTGAGTACGGGCCCCCGCATGCCATTCGACCCGCCGTATCGCCACGGCGTCGCGGTCACCACCCGTGGCCGTCATCCGTGCCCCACCCGTCAACGGCCACCACAACCCGGCCACCGACGCGACAGGAAGAGAAGGCATCGACATGACCACAGCCGTTTCGACCACACGGACCATCGTGGATCTGCTGCGCGACGCCGCCCGGAACCACCCGGCCTCCGGGCTGCGCTACCCCCGGGGCGCGACCGACCCCGACGCACCCTTCCAGAGCTATTCCGAACTCCTCGACGCGGCCCGCTCCGTGCTCGGTGGCCTGCGCGGACAGGGTCTCGCCGTCGGGGACAAGGTCGTGCTGCTCCTCGAGAAGCCGAGGGAGTTCCTCGCCGCGTTCTGGGCCTGCCAGCTGGGCGGTTTCATACCCTGCCCGATGGCCGCGCTCGGCGGCGACCCGGAGCGCTGGGCCGCCCAGCTCGCCCATGTCGACACCCTCCTCGACCACCCGCTGATCGTCACCAGCGAGACCCTCGCCGCCGAACTCCCGCGCACCGAGGGCCTGTCGGTGGCCGCCCTGGAGCAGCTGTACGCCGAGACGCCCGACGGCACCTGCCACGAGGCCGACCCCAAGGACACCGCCGTCCTGGTGCTGACCTCCGGATCCACCGGCAACTCCAAGGCCGTGATGCTCTCGCACGCCAACCTGCTCGCCTCCATGGCCGGCAAGAACGGCTACCACCGGCTGACCGCCGAGGACACCACCCTCAACTGGGTCTCCTTCGACCACGTCGCCGCCCTGCTGGAGTGCCACATGCTCCCGCTGTACGCCGGCAGCACCCAGCTGCACGTGGAAGCGCCCGTCATCCTCCAGGAGCCGCTGAACTTCCTGCGGATCGTCTCCCGCTTCGGCGTCACCATGACCTTCACGCCCAACTTCCTGCTGGGGCTGATCAATGCGCAGGCCGAGGGGCTCCACGAGGAGGCCGGCGAGGCCCTCGACCTGTCCCGGCTGCGGCACATCATCAGCGGCGGCGAGGCCGTCGTCCGCACCACCGGCGAGACGTTCCTCAGCCGCTTCGCCGCCCATGGACTGCGCGCCGACGCCCTCTGGCCCGCCTTCGGGATGTCGGAGACCTGCGCCGGCAGCATCTACTCCACACAGTTCCCGGCGGCCGACCAGGGCCAGGAGTTCGCCAACCTGGGCCGGCCCGTCGAGGGGCTGCGCATCCGGATCGCCGACGAGGAGGACCACCACGAGCTGGGCGAGGGCGAGGTGGGCGAACTCCAGCTCAACGGCCCGATGATCACGGCCGGTTACTACAACAACGAGCAGGCCACCCGGGACGCCTTCACCCCCGACGGCTGGTTCCGCAGCGGCGACCTCGGCCGCATCGACGACGGCCGGCTCACCCTGGTCGGGCGCAGCAAGGACAGCATCATCGTCAATGGCGTCAACTACTTCAGCCACGACATCGAGTCGGTCCTCGAAGGCCTTGACGACGTGGCCCGCTCCTATGTCGCCGCCTTCCCCACCCGCGCCCCCGGCAGTGACACCGAGCAACTGGTCATCGCCTTCCACCCGGAGTGCGCGGCCGACGACGAACTCGCCCTCTACCGGGTGCTGACCGCCGTCCGCAGCAGCGTCGTCATGCACTGGGGCTTCAGGCCCGCCCTCATCCTGCCCCTGCCCGAGGACGCCTTCCCCAAGACCAGCCTCGGCAAGATCCAGCGCTCCCTGATGCGCAGGCGCCTGGAGACGGGCGTGTACGACGAGATCCGGGCCGCCGTCGACGACCTGGTGCTGCGCCGGCTCGGCGGCTACGACGCGCCCGAGGGCGACACCGAGAAGGTCCTCGCCGGCATCTACGCCGAGATGTTCGACACCGACCCGGAGCGGCTGAGCGCCACCGCCAACTTCTTCGACCTCGGCGGCACCTCGCTGGACATCCTGCGGCTGCGCTCGCTGGTGGCCCGGCGCCTCGGCGCCGCCGACCTCCAGATCATCACCGTGCTGCGGTCCCCGACCGTGCGTGCCCTCGCCGCCCACCTCGACGGTGCCGCGAGCGGCGAGCGGGAGTACGACCCGATCGTGCCCATGCAGGTCAGTGGCGACAAGACACCGCTGTTCTGCGTCCACCCCGGCGTCGGCGAGGTCCTCGTCTTCGTCAACCTCGCCAAGTACTTCGTCGGCGACCGGCCCTTCTACGCCCTGCGCGCCCGCGGCTTCAACCCCGGCGAGACGCCCTTCACCAGCTTCGCCGAGATGGTCGACACCTACGTACGGGCGATCCGCGAACGCCAGCCGCACGGCCCGTACGCCGTCGCCGGATACTCCTACGGAGGTGCCGTCGCCTTCGAGATCGCCAAGGCGCTCCAGGACCAGGGCGAACGCGTCGACTTCGTCGGCAGCTTCAACCTGCCCCCGCACATCAAGTACCGCATGGAGGAACTGGACTTCGTCGAGACCGCCGCCAATCTGGCGTTCTTCCTGGATCTCATCGACAAGAAGCAGTCCCTGGAACTCCCCGACCGGCTGCGCCCGTTGACCAGGGACGAGCAGCTGGCGTACTTCATCGACCACGCGCCCGAGGGTCGGCTCGCCGAACTGGACCTGACCTTCGAGAAGTTCAAGGCCTGGGCCGAACTCGCCGACAGCCTCACCGACCTGGGCCGCAGCTACGCGCCCAGCGGCAAGGTCCGCTCGATGAGCGTCTTCTACGCCATCCCGCTGCGCGGCACCAAGGAGGACTGGCTCGAGAACGAGCTGCGCCGCTGGGACGAGCACACCACCGAGGAGAACCGTTACATCGACGTGCCCGGCGAGCACTACACCCTGATGGGCCCGCAGCACGTGGCGGCCTTCCAGTCCATCCTCCGCAGGGAACTCGACCGCGCCCTCGGCGACGCCTGACCCCCACCACTCTCCAGGAGAGCATCCAGTGAACGGCAAGAAGATCCTGGTCACCGGCGCGACCGGGCAGGTCGCCGGACCGGTGGCCAAAGCCCTCGCCCAGGGCAACGAGGTATGGGCACTGGGCCGCTTCGGCAGCCCCGGCGCCGAGGAGGACCTCACCCGGCACGGCATCCGCACCTTCCGCTGGGACATGGACGACACCGGCGAGGGCTCCCTCAAGGGTCTGCCGGAGGACTTCACTCATGTCTTCCACTCAGCCGTCCGGCGCGGTGAGGACGGTGACTTCAACGCGGCCGTCGAGGTCAACTCGGTCGCGGCGGGCCGCCTGATGACCCACTGCCGTACCGCCGAGGCGTTCCTGTACGTCTCCACGGGCGCCCTCTACGCCCGGCAGACCCTCGACCACAAGTACACCGAGACAGACCCGCTGGACGGCAGGGCCGACTGGCTGCCCGCCTACCCCGTGGTCAAGATCGCCGCCGAGGGCACGGTCCGCGCCTTCGCCCACACCCTCGGCCTGCCCACCGTCATCGCCCGCCTCAACATCGCCTACGGCCCCGGCGGTTACGGCGGCGTCCCGATGCTCTACTTCAAGCGGATGCTCGCCGGCGAGCCCATCCCGGTCCCCGTCGAGGGCCAGAACTGGTGCTCCCTGCTGTACACCGACGACCTCGTCGAGCAGGTCCCGCACCTGTGGAACGCGGCGAGCGTCCCGGTGACCCTGACCAACTGGGGCGGCGACGAGCCGGTCGGCATCACCGACTGCGTCCGGTATCTGGAGGAGCTCACCGGGGTGACGGCGAACCTCGTCCCGAGCGAGGTCACCCGCGAGACCTATCAGTTCGACCCCACCCTGCGCCGCTCACTCACCGGACCCTGCAAGGTGCCATGGCGCGAGGGCATCCGACGGACCCTGGCCGCCCTGTATCCCGAACACCTCAAGGACTGACACACATGACCGACAGCACCGATCCGCTGGCCCCGATCCACGCCGCCTACGCCGCCTTCGCCGCCCGGGACGTGGGCGCGCTGCTCGACGCCTTCGACCCGGACATCGAGTGGGTGCACCCCGAGGGCATGGCCCAGTACGGCCTCGGCGGCACCAAGCACGGGCACGCCGGCGTCAAGGAGTTCCTGGCGCACGTACCGACCGTCCTGGGCGGGATGAAGCTGCACCCCGAGGAGTTCGTCCGCGAGGGCGAGCGGGTGGTCGTCTTCGGCCACCGGGACATCACCTCGCTGCGCGGCCACACCGAGACCCAGCCGTTCGTCCACTCCTGGGTGCTGCGCGGGGGCCGTGCCGTGCGGATGGAGGACATCTTCGACACCGTCGCCTTCCACCGCGTCATCGAGAGCTGACGGCCCGAGCTGCCCTACGGCTGTCTCGGCCCCGAGGGGACCTTCACGCGGGCGCCGTACGCCGGCTGCCGTCGGTGGTCCCCCCCCGGGGGCGGCTGGGTCCGCACCGTCCGTTCCCCACGGTCCCCGCCGCGCTGGAGGCGGCCGTGGTGCCCTGGAGACCTCGGTGCGCGGGGTCATACCCGCCGGCCGCCGCGACACGCACATCAACGCCGCGGTCGAGGTGCCGGTGCGGTTCGCGCCTCACGTCGGTCACCGATGCTCAGCCATCCGCACGCACTCGGCCGGTGCGAGCACTGACCGCGCGCCCGGCTGCCCGGCGCCCGCCCCCGGGCGGCCGCCTCCACCGCGGCGGCCGCTCGGGAGGCCGCCGAGGCCGGCATCCCCGGTCGGGCGGCCATCGCGGCACCGGCCGCCGCAAAGCCGTACGGGTTACGGATCCTCGCCGCCGGGCCCGGCCGGGAGGCCGGAGCGGTGACCCGGTTCGTGTCGGTGGTGCCGCGCCGGCACCGTCCGGCCCGCTCGCCGCACGAACGCACCTCGCTGCTGCCCGTCGTCCCGCAGGCCTTCCGTGCCCGCGCGGTCGCCCTGTCCTGGATCCAGTCCTGGCCCACCGGTCAGGCTGCGGCTCGCCATGGCGGATGTCGAGGTGCCGGCGGTGGAGGTGCGGTTTTCGGGGAGCTGCCCGCGTCGGCCGGCGGCTTCGTGATGAGAGGGGTCCCGCTACTGGGACGCGGGGTCCTGATGTTCCGTCAGTGACCTGCTCAGCTCCGCCGCTGCCTCCCGCACGGCCGGCAGCAGCGCCGCGACCGGCGGGGTCTGCAGGGCGCCCTCGCGCACGACGAGGGTGATGCGGCGGGCGAGTTGGGGCCCCTCCAGCGTGACCCGGGCGACCGGATGGCCCGGCCGGCCGGGCACCAGGTCGGGGACGAGCGCCACGCCCCAGCCCAGCGAGACCAGCCCGAAGACCGCCTGCATGTCGCCGATGTCGGAGACGATGTCGGGCACGAAACCGGCGCCGGCACAGGCGTGCAGGGCGAGCCTGCCGAGCCGCGAGGTACGGTCGAGCAGCCATGGTTCCCCGGCGAACTCCTCGAGACGGCGCGGGAGTTCACCGGTGGCCAGCGGATGGCCGGGGGCGACGACGAGGCGGAGGCGGTCGCTGAGCACTTCCTCCTCGTACAGCCCGGGCACCCGGGGCTCGGGCACCTGCGGATAGCCGGCGGCCAGCACGGCGTCCAGCCGGCCGAGCCGCACGGTCTGCCGGCCCTCGTCGGGGGCCACGCCGTGCAGGGTGATGCGCAGCCGCGGATGGTCCTGGCGCAGCCGGTTCAGTGCCGGCACCAGTAGCGCGGGCCCCTCGTGCAGGGGCACGCCCACCCGCAGCTCACCGCTGATCCGCCCGTCTCGGGCACGCAACTGAGCCTCGGCGGCCTCCAGTTGGGCCAGGATCCGGTCGGTGTGGGACACCAGCAACCGCCCGGCCGGGGTGAGTTCGGCCCGCCTGCTGCCGCGGTCCAGCAGGGCGGTGCCGGTCTCCGCCTCCAGCGCGGAGAGCTGCTGGGAGACCGCGGAACGGGTGTAGTTGAGGGCCTGCGCGGCCGCGGCGATGGATCCACGGACGCCGACCTCACGCAGCAGTACCAGTTTCCGTACGTCCAGCACCGTCATCCTCGCTAACGCTTCCGGTTACAAACAGTCACGCCAGATTACGGGACAACGGTTTCGCCGGGACTTTCAATGGAGCTCGGCCCGACCCGGACCACGGTTCTCGGCCCGACCCGAACGACCTGATCAGACAGGGGAACTCCACCATGCCGACGCTGCTCCACCTCGACTCCAGCCCGCGCGCGGGCTCCGTCTCCCGCCAGATCTCGGGCGAGTTCGCCGAGGCCTGGCGCAAGGCCAACCCCGAGGGCGCCTACGTCTACCGCGACCTGGCCGCCGACCACGTTCCCCATGTCGACGACGCGCAGATCGGGGTGATGCACCGCCTGGAGACGGAGGGTGTGCGCGACCTCGCGGTCGCCCGGGCCGCGGCGCAGACGCCCGAGGAGAAGGCGAGTTGGGCGGTGACCTGGCCGCTGATCGAGGAGCTTCTCGCCGCCGACACCATCCTGCTGGGTGTGCCGATGTACAACTTCTCGGTGCCGTCGACCTTCAAGGCGTGGTTCGACCGGGTCCTGATCGCCCCGCTGATCGCCGATCCGGCCACCGGCCAGGGCCCGCTCTCGGGCAAGAAGGTCGTCGTGGCCTCGGCGCGCGGCGGTGCCTACGGCCCCGGCACGCCCCGCCACGACAGCGACCATCAGGAGCGCTATCTCAGGGCGGCCCTCGGCATGGTCGGCCTTGCGACCGACCTCACCTTCCTGCACGCCGAGCTGACCAAGTCGGCGCATGTGCCGCGGCTCGCCCAGTTCCAGGAGAAGGCCGCCGCGTCGTACCAGGCGGCGCTGGAGGCCGCCCGGACCCACGGGGCCGCCTGAAATCCCTTACCGCAGCGGGAAGTTGCGGTCGAAGACGTTCTCCGGGTCGTA
The DNA here is from genome assembly GCF_040298885.1 of Streptomyces sp. NPDC001137. NCBI lineage: Bacteria > Bacillati > Actinomycetota > Actinomycetes > Kitasatosporales > Streptomycetaceae > Streptomyces > Streptomyces sp. NPDC001137. The sequence continues at coordinate 422,574 of NZ_JBEPBA010000005.1, read as the reverse complement.
CCGGTCCTTGAGCTCGCGCAACCGGGTCAGGGTCGGCTCGGGGAACGCCTCGCGCAGCACGTCCGGGGTGCGCCGGGTGTCGAAGCTGAGGTACATGCCGTTCAGGTGCGGGGCGAGCCGGGCCCAGTGCGCGTCGAGCGCCTGCTCCAGCTCCGGGACGGTCGCGGAGAGCAGCGAGAAGTTCTGGGTGCGGTGGGCGTAGGCGGTCGCCGCCGGATCCAGGTCGTTGACCGCCCCGCCCACCGAGCGGAACTGCTCCATCAGCACCTGCCCGGACTCCAGGGCGCCCGCCACCGCCCGCGCCGCGTCCGCGGTGAGATGGTCCAGCAGGCCGGAGCGGGTGGCGCCGAGCTGCTGCTGACCGTGGTGCGGGGCGCCGCTCACCGGCACAAGGCCCGAGTACGGCGCGAGCACCGCCCGCTGCCGCAGCAGCGGCCCCAGCCGCAGCAGCGGAGTCAGCACCCGCTCGGCGGCGCTGTGTTCGCCCGCGTACACGGCGGAGACATGGGCCAGAGACGGAAGGCCCGGCCCGGCGGGCATGAAGGTCAGGAAGCTGGTCAGCTCGCGGGGCGCCGCCTCGAGGACCGCACCCCACTCCTCGATCAGCGCGGCCGCGTCCCGCGCGTCGAAGACGAGGTCGGCGAAGACCACGTCACCCGTCTCGTACGCCTCCAGCTCCACCGCGGTGACGACGCCGAAGTTGCCGCCGGCGCCGCGCACCGCCCACAGCAGATCGGGCTCCCGCTCGGCGTCCGCCCGTACCGACTCGCCGTCGGCCAGGACGAGTTCGACCGCCGTGACATGGTCGACGGTCATCCCGTGCAGTCGCGCGAACCAGCCGATGCCGCCCGCCGTGATCAGCCCGCCCACCCCCACGTCTCCGGTGTCCCCGGAGCCGATGGCGAGCCCGTGCGGCTCGAGGGCCTGCGCCACCCGCCCCCAGCGGGCGCCCGCCCCGATCCGTATGCGCCGCCGGGCCCGGTCCACGACCCGCACTCCGTCCAGGCGCGACACGTCCACGACGACACCTCCGTCGTTGGTCGAGCGACCGCTGATGCCGTGCCCGCCGCTGCGCACCGAGACCACCGAGCCCAGCGCACGCGCGTACCTCAGCGCCTCGGCGGTCTCCCGCGCGGTCTCGGGCAGCAGTACCGCGGCGGGGGAGCCCCGGTGCACATAGCAGTGCCGTAACCGCTCGTACCGTGCGTCGTCCGGCACGACGATCCGCCCGGCCAGGGACTGCGGCACCGGCGGCAGCGTGGACGTCATGACGGGGATCTCCCTCGGTGGGCTTCATCGGACTCTTGGGCTTCACCGGGCACGTCCGCCTCGTCGAGCGGCTCCAGCGCGCAGCGCAGGGCCCGCGTCAGATACCGCACCAGCCGCTCCGGTGCCATCTCCGCCACCGGCCCGCTGCGCAGCACGTACCGGTTGAAGGCGACCCCGATGAGCTGCACGCCGACCAGGTCGATGCGCTCGTCCGCGTCCGGCCCGGTCAGCACCGTGCGGTACGCCGCCATGCTGCTGTCCCGCATCGCCGTGTACAGCGCGGTCGCCGCGTCCTCGTCGGAGGCGGCGCTGCGGATCAGGGCGAGGAAGGGGTCGCTGCCGTCGGCGCGCTCCATGCGCTCGACGAACGCCCGGGCGATCCGGTCGGGCAGTGTGCCGGGCAGCCCGGGCACCAGCTCCGGCAGGTCCCGGGTGCCGGGCACGGCGGCCAGGAACAGACGCTCCTTCGAGCCGAAGTGGCGCATGACCAGGCCGTGGGTGACCCCGGCCCGGCCGGCGATCTCCCGGATGGTGGCGCGCGCGTAACCCCGCTCGGCGAAAGCGGCACGTGCCGCGCTGAGGATCGCCTCCCGATGTGCCTCGGGGGCCCGTACTCGCTTCCGGGCCGGAGCGGTGCCCGGCGGCCCGGAGGCTGTGTTCTCCTTGCTCACGCTCCTAATGTACATCTGGTCATTAGCGTGCCGCGGGACTACGATCGATCCAATGACCAGTCGTTTCACCGGGGTTGCGGAGTTCGGAGAGCCGTTCCTGCGCGGCCGCCACGTGCTCGTCGCCGGCGCGACCGGCGGCATAGGGGAGGGCATGACGCGGGCGCTGCTGGCGCTGGGTGCCACCGTGGTCGCGGCCGGCCGGGACGGGGGCCGGCTGCGCCTCCTCGCGGACTACGCGGGCGACACCGGGCCCGGCGTCCTGCCCACCCACGTCATCGATGTGTCGGACCCCGACAGCACCGCGGTACGCGCCGAACTCGTCCAGGGGTACGGCCGGTTCGACGGCGCCGTGCTCGCCATCGGCAACTGGGGACCGCCCGGCCGCACCGCCCCCCACTGCCTGAAGGGCGTGGGAGGTGCCCCCACTCGCCGCACCGGGCACAGACCCAAGTACATCCAGTACGAGGGCCTGTGCCCGGCACGCCGAGAGCCCCCTATCCGGGCAACGCGCTCGTGGGCGCCACCAACGCCGCCAAGAAGTCCCTGCTGCGCACGCTGACCGCCGAACTCGGCGGCAAGGGCCCGCGCATCCATGAACTCGTCATCGGTCCGATCCGCACCGGCCCGCGCGCCGCCATGGGCGCGGACAGCCCGAGCCGGCTCAGCGCCGAGGACCTCGGCCGGCACGCCGGACAACTCATCGCCGGGCGCGGCCCGTGGACCGCCGAACCGTTGCGGTACCTGCTCGACCGGGCGACGGACGTCCTCACCGCACTGCCGCAGTGAGGCACGCGCCGGACGGGGAAAACCAGTGGTCACAGTGGGGGCACAGCCGGGAGACTCGGACGTGTGTTCCTGACGATCTCCACGCGCGGCACCGCCGCCTCACCGGCCACCGACCTCGGCTACCTGCTCCACAAGCACCCTGACAAGGCGCAGGCCTTCTCCACCTCCTACGGCACGGCGCACGTCCTCTACCCCGAGGCCGATGCCGAGCGCTGCACGGCGGCGCTGCTGCTGGAGGTCGACGCGGTGGCGCTGGTGCGGCGGGGGAAGGGCAAGGGACGCGGCGGGGCGCCCGACGCGGCACTCGCGCAGTACGTCAACGACCGCCCGTACGCGGCCTCCTCGCTGCTCGCGGTGGCGCTGAGCGCCGTTTTCTCGAGCGCCATGCGAGGCGTGTGCAACGCCCGCCCCGAGCGTGCGGCCCAGCCGCTGCCGCTGCGCATCGAGGTGCCCGCGCTGCCCGCCCGCGGCGGGCCGGGGCTGGTGCGACGGCTCTTCGAGCCGCTGGGCTGGACCGTCACCGTCGAAGCGGTGGCGCTGGACACCGAGTTCCCCGAGTGGGGCGACTCGCGGTATGTGCGGCTCGTCCTGGAGGGCGAGACCCTCACCCTCGCCGAGGCCCTGCGCCACCTCTACGTCCTGCTCCCGGTCCTCGACGACGCCAAGCACTACTGGGTGGCCCCCGACGAGGTCGACAAGCTGCTGCGGGCCGGTGAGGGCTGGCTGCCCGAGCACCCGGAGCAGAAGCTGATCACCAGCCGTTACCTCTCCCGCCGCTGGTCGCTGACGCGCGAGGCGATGGAGCGGCTTGAGCTGGTGCGGCTCGCCGAGGCGGACGACAGCGAGGTCGAGGACATCGACAACGCCGTCGAGGAGGAGACCGAGACGGAGGAGAAGCCCACCCCGCTCGCCGTGCAGCGACGGGACGCGATCATCGCCGCGCTCGGCGCGTCCGGCGCCGCCCGGGTGCTCGACCTCGGCTGCGGACAGGGCCAGTTGGTGCAGGCCCTGCTCAAGGACCCGCGGTTCACCGAGATCGTCGGCGTCGATGTGTCGATGCGCGCGCTGACCATCGCCTCCCGGCGGCTCAAACTGGACCGCATGGGGGAGCGGCAGGCCGCGCGAGTCAAGCTCTTCCAGGGCTCGCTCGCCTACACCGACAACCGGCTCAAGGGGTACGACGCCGCCGTGCTCAGCGAGGTGATCGAGCACCTCGACCTGCCGCGGCTGCCCGCCCTGGAGTACGCGGTGTTCGGTGCGGCCCGCCCGAGGACCGTCCTGGTGACCACCCCCAACGTCGAGTACAACGTCCGCTGGGAGTCCCTCCCGGCCGGCCACGTCCGGCACGGCGACCACCGCTTCGAGTGGACGCGGGAGGAGTTCCGCACCTGGGCGGGGACGGTGGCCGAACGGCACGGGTACGACGTGGAGTTCGAGCCCGTCGGCCCCGACGACCCCGAGGTCGGACCGCCCACCCAGATGGCTGTTTTCCGTATCAGGACCGAGAAGGAGGCGAAGGCGGCATGACCGAGAACCAGACCAAGGGGCGCGTCCTGCCCGTCACCGACCTCTCCCTCGTCGTCCTCGTCGGCGCCTCCGGCTCCGGCAAGTCGACCTTCGCCCGCCGGCACTTCAAGCCGACCGAGATCATCTCCTCCGACTTCTGCCGCGGCCTGGTCTCCGACGACGAGAACGACCAGAGCGCGACGAAGGACGCCTTCGACGTCCTGCACTACATCGCCGGAAAGCGCCTGGCGGCCGGCCGTCGTACCGTCGTCGACGCGACCAGCGTGCAGCAGGACGCCCGCCGTCAGCTGATCGACCTGGCCAAGCAGTACGACGTGCTGCCCATCGCCATCGTGCTGGACGTCCCGGAGGAGGTGTGCGCCGAGCGCAACGCGGCCCGCACCGACCGGGCCGACATGCCGCGCCGGGTGATCCAGCGGCACATCCGTGAACTCCGCCGCTCCATGAGGCACTTGGAGCGCGAGGGCTTCCGCAAGGTGCACGTCCTGCGCGGGGTGGAGGACATCGAGAACGCCTCCGTCGTCACCGAGAAGCGCTTCAACGACCTGACCCACCTCACCGGCCCCTTCGACATCATCGGCGACATCCACGGCTGCTCCGCCGAACTGGAGTCGCTGCTCGGCAAGCTGGGCTACGTCGACGGCGTGCACGCCGAGGGCCGTACGGCCGTCTTCGTCGGCGACCTCGTCGACCGCGGCCCGGACAGCCCGGGCGTGCTGCGCCGCGTGATGTCGATGGTCACGTCCGGCAACGCGCTGTGCGTACCCGGCAACCACGAGAACAAGTACGGCCGGTACCTCAAGGGCCGCAAGGTCCAGCACACCCACGGCCTCGCCGAGACCATCGAGCAGATGGAGGGCGAGAGCGACGAGTTCCGCGCTCAGGTGAGGGAGTTCATCGACGGGCTGGTCAGCCACTACGTCCTCGACGGCGGCCGGCTGGTGGTCTGCCACGCCGGCCTGCCCGAGAAGTACCACGGCCGCACCTCCGGCCGGGTTCGCTCGCACGCGCTGTACGGCGACACCACCGGCGAGACCGACGAGTTCGGGCTGCCGGTGCGCTACCCGTGGGCGGAGGACTACCGGGGCCGGGCGGCGGTCGTCTACGGCCACACACCCGTCCCGGAGGCGAGTTGGCTCAACAACACCATCTGCCTGGACACCGGGGCCGTCTTCGGCGGCAAGCTCACCGCGCTGCGCTGGCCGGAGCGTGAGCTGGTCGACGTACCGGCCGAGCAGGTCTGGTACGAGCCGACGCGCCCGCTGCGGGCCGAGGCGCCCGGCGGGCACGACGGCCGGCCGCTGGACCTGAACGACGTGCACGGGCGGCGGGTCGTGGAGACACGGCACTCGGGCCGGGTCGCCGTCCGCGAGGAGAACGCGGCCGCGGCCCTGGAGGTCATGAGCCGTTTCGCCGTCGACCCGCGGCTGCTGCCGTACCTCCCGCCGACCATGGCGCCGACGGCGACCAGTCACGTCGAGGGCTACCTGGAACACCCGGCCGAGGCGTTCGCGCAGTACGCGGCGGACGGGGTCGCGCGGGTCGTGTGCGAGGAGAAGCACATGGGCTCGCGGGCGGTCGCCCTGGTGTGCCGGGACGCGGAGGCGGCGCGCAAGCGGTTCGGTGCGGACGGGCCCACGGGCTCGCTGTACACCCGTACGGGACGGCCGTTCTTCGACGACGGGTCGGTGACGGAGGAGATCCTCGGGCGTGTGCGGGCGGCGATCGGTGAGGCCGGTCTGTGGGAGGAGCTCGACACGGACTGGCTGCTGCTCGACGCCGAGCTGATGCCGTGGTCGCTGAAGGCCTCCGGGCTGCTGCGGTCCCAGTACGCGGCCGTCGGCGCCGCGTCCGGGGCGGTGTTCCCCGGTGCGCTCGCCGCGCTGGAGGGTGCCGCGTCCCGGGGTGTCGAGGTGGCCGACCTGCTGGCCCGCCAGCGGGAACGGGCGTCGAACGCGGCCGCGTTCACGGAGGCGTACCGCCGCTACTGCTGGACGACCGAGGGCCTGGACGGCGTACGACTCGCGCCCTTCCAGATCCTGGCCGTCCAGGGCCGCAGCCTCGCCGGACTGCCGCACGACGAGCAGCTCGCGCTGCTCGACCGGCTCGTCGAGCACGACTCCGGCGGCCTGCTGCAGACCACCCGACGGCTCTACGTCGACACCGGTGACCCGGAGTCGGTGCGGGCGGGTGTCGACTGGTGGCTGGAGATGACCGGCCGCGGCGGCGAGGGCATGGTCGTCAAGCCGCTGGGCGCGCTCGTGAGGAGCGAGGAGGGGCGGCTCGTGCAGCCCGGCATCAAGTGCCGGGGCCGCGAGTACCTGCGGATCATCTACGGTCCGGAGTACACGCGCCCCGACAACCTCGTCCGGCTGCGCGGCCGCTTCCTGAACCACAAGCGGTCGCTGGCGATCCGGGAGTACGCCCTGGGCCTGGAGGCCCTGGACCGGCTGGCGGAGGGTGAGCCGCTGTGGCGGGTGCACGAGGCCGTGTTCGGGGTGCTGGCGCTGGAGTCGGAGCCGGTGGACCCGCGGCTCTGAGCCGATCGTGAGCCGTGTTCACACAGGCGCCAGGGAAACCTGGTGTCACATGCGCGGCCCCGCCCGACTTGAACGACCTTGTGAATCAGGGGAGTTCGAGGGGGTGGGGCAGGCGGCTGCGCTATCCGACCAGGCGCAGTGAGGTGCCCGCCACGCCCACGCGCACCGACTGCCCCCAGGTCAGCTGCAACGCGTCCTGCTCCATCCCGTCGCCGAAGGCGATCAGCCGCTCGCACTCGACGGTGAGGGTGAGACGTGCCGCGTCCGCGAGTTCGCCCGCGACCAGCGACGTTCCGGTGGCCGGGGACGGCCACGCCTCCCGTACGAACCACAGCAGCCGGTCGTCGGTCGGGCGGGGCAGCGACAGGGCACTTTGCGCGGCGCCCCGCTCCTGCCACACCGAGCGGATCCATCCCGTCGCGCCGGTCCCCGTCCCCACCAGCACCCCGGACGAAGCCTGGGCCTCGACGACACCCCCGTCGTCCTCGAGGCCCAGGCGGTACCTGGCCGTCTGATGTCCGGCGGCGCCCAGGTAGATCTCGTTGAGCGCGACGAGCCGCTGAGTGTCGTCGGCGACGGCCTCGACCATGGTGAGTTCGTCCACGGCGGTCGTGCGGGCCGCCGCCAGCAGTGCCGCCGCGTCCGCGGGCCGGTGCCGTACCAGGACGCCCGGGTTGCGCCCGGGGTCCGTGTCGATGCCCACCACGGGCTGCCCGTCGAGGTACTTGGCGACGTTCGCCACCAGCCCGTCCTGCCCGACGACCACCACGACGTCCTCCGGCGCGAACAAAAAGCGGTCCAAGTCCGCCCTCTCCACCAGGGTCTGACGCCAGGTCAGCGGAATGGCCGCGGTCACCTCGGCGAGCGCACGCCGGGTGCGGCGATGCCGCTCGGCGACCTCCGCGATGTCCCGGCCCCGGGAGGAGAGAAAGAAGTCCGCCTGTCCATGCGTACCGTGGTGGGCCACCAGCTCCTCGTACTCCGTGGTCCGATGAACGAGGACAACACGCGGGGCGAGACTCATACGCCCCACTCCACACCGAGCGCCCCCGCCGACCGGACGACGGATGGCGGGTACCCGCCGCTCGAGTCCGCGCTGTGGGCGGGCCAGGAGAGCGCCCCCGTCGGCCGAGGGACGGATGGCGGGTGCCCGCCGCTCTGGTCCGCGTCGCGGGCGGGCCGGGGGAGGGTTTTCGTCGGCCGGGCGGCGGACGCCGGCTGACCGCCGCTCGGGTCCGTGCCGCGGGCGGGCCGGGGGAGGGTTTTCGTCGGCCGGGCGGTGGATGGCGGTTGCCCGGCATTCGGGTCCGTGCTGGGGGCGGGTCGGGGGAGGGTTTTCGTCGGCCGGGCGGTGGATGGCGGTTGCCCGGCATTCGGGTCCGTGCTGGGGGCGGGCCGGGGGAGGGTTTTCGTCGGCCGGGCGGTGGATGGCGGTTGCCCGGCATTCGGGTCCGTGCTGCGGGCGGGTCGGGGGAGGGTTCTCTTCGGCCGGGCGGCGGACGCCGGCTGACCGCCGCTTGGGTCCGCGCTGCGGGCGAGCCAGGAGAGCGCCCCCGTCGGCCCGGCGGCGGGCGGCGGCTGACCGCTGCCCGGGCGCGCGTCGCGGAGCCTGGTCGGGGCGGTCGATGGCTGGTCGAGCGGTCTCGTGTCGGGGAAGCCGGCCCGTCCGGCTTCCGTCTTCATGCCCGTTCCCCGTTGCCGAGCCGCGCGAGCAGTCCCGTCAGTACGTCCGGCGAGATGGTCACGCTGTCGATGTTCGGCAGGTTCTCCGCCAGCCGGGTCCCGGTGAGGGCGTGCAGGGTCGCGACGTCCACCTCTCCATGCACCCGCAGCCAGGCCGCCTGCGCCTGGGCCCGTGCCTCCCCGACCTCGCGCGCACCTTCGGCCTCGGCGCGGGCGAGCCGGACCGAACGAGCCGCCTCGGCATCGGCCATCCGCACCGTCCGCGCCGCCTCCGCCTCCGCCAGCCGCTCGGTACGCCGCGCCTCGGCGTCCGCGAGCTGTACCGACCGCGTGGCCTCCGCGTCGGCCAGCCGAAGCGAGCGGTCTGCCTCCGCCTGAGCCAGCTTCACCGTCCGCGCCGCCTCCGCCTCGGCCCGTACCGCGTCCGCCGCCGCGTGCTCCTCGGCCTCGCGCCGCGCGTTCGTGCCGCGCTGCTCGACCAACTGCTCCTCGCGGCGCGCGAGTTCGATCTGGCTGGCCAGTTCGTTCTCGGCGATCGCCCGCTCCCGCTCGACGGCCACGGCCCGCCGCTCGTACGTCGCCCGGTCCGCCTCCTGCTGGATCTGCTCACGGGCGGGCGTGCGCAGGGCCCGCTCCACCTCCGGCTCGGGACGCAGCGCCACCACACGGACGGCGACCACCTCGATGCCGGTCGCCGGCAGCCGCGGCTCCGCGCCCAGCCCCGCCGCGACCCGCTCCCGCACCGCCGCCACCCCGTCCACCAGCGCCGACGACAGCGACGTACGGGCGAGGACGTCCAGCGCATGCTGCTGGGCCGTCTCCGTCAGCAGCGTCCCCAGCTGCTCCAGCGGCGCCCCCCGCCACACCCCCGTGTCCGGGTCGACGGAGAAGTCCAGTCGGGCGGCGGCGAGCGCCGGGTCACTGATCCGGTACGTCACCGTCGCCTGCACCGCCACGTCCTGGAAGTCGGACGTACGGGCATGGAAGGTCATCGCCAGCTCCCGGTCGTCGACCGGGACTTCGGAGAGCGCCGCGGTCAGCGCACGGAACCAGAAGCTGAGCCCCGGGCCGTCGTGCAGCAGCTTCCCCGCGCGCTGGTGCCGGATGTGCGCCGTCGGCGCCCCGCGCAGATGGCGCCAGCCCAGACGCCGTGTGATGTCGGCCATCGAACCCCCTCGGTTCTCGTCCGTTCGACGATAATCGCCGCAAGCGTTTATCGTCAAGAGGACGAAAACAAGAAGCGAAGAAACCGGTCGACCAGCGGGTCAAGAAGGCCCCCGGTGGTCAGGATGGAGGCATGGGAATGCATGTCGACTCCGAGGCCGGGCGGCTGCGCCGCGTCATACTCCACCGGCCGGATCTCGAGCTCAAAAGGCTCACCCCCAGCAACAAGGACGCCCTCCTCTTCGACGACGTGCTCTGGGTGCGCCGCGCCCGCGCCGAGCACGACGGTTTCGCCGACGTCCTGCGCGACCGCGGGGTCGCCGTCCATCTCTTCGGTGACCTGCTCACCGAGGCCCTGGAGATCCCGGCGGCCAGAACGCTCGTTCTGGACCGGGTCTTCGACGAGAAGGAGTACGGCGTCCTCGCCACCGACCACCTCAGAGCCGCCTTCGAGACCCTCCCCGCGCAGGAGCTGGCGGAGGCCCTGGTCGGCGGCATGACCAAACGCGAGTTCCTGGCCGCCCACGCGGAGCCCACCTCCGTCCGCTTCCACGTCATGGACCTCGACGACTTCCTCCTCGCGCCGCTCCCCAACCACCTCTTCACCCGCGACACCTCCGCCTGGATCTACGACGGTGTCGCCGTCAACGCCATGCGCTGGCCGGCCCGGCAGCGCGAGACGGTCCACTTCGAGGCGATCTACCGGCACCACCCCCTCTTCCGTGACGAGGACTTCCGCGTCTGGTCCGAGGGGCAGGCCGACTACCCGTCCACCATCGAGGGCGGGGACGTACTCGTCATCGGCAACGGCGCCGTCCTGATCGGCATGAGCGAGCGCACCACCCCGCAGGCGGTCGAGATGCTGGCCCACAAGCTGTTCGAGGCGGGCTCCGCGCAGACGATCGTGGCCCTCGACATGCCGAAGCGCCGCGCCTTCATGCACCTCGACACCGTGATGACAATGGTCGACGGCGACACCTTCACCCAGTACGCGGGCCTCGGCATGCTCCGCTCGTACACCATCGAGCCGGGCGCCGGCGACAAGGAGCTCAAGGTCACCGACCACCCGCCGGAGCACATGCACCGCGCGATCGCCGCCGCCCTCGGGCTGAGCGAGATCCGGGTCCTGACCGCCACCCAGGACGTGCATGCCGCCGAGCGCGAGCAGTGGGACGACGGCTGCAACGTCCTCGCCGTCGAGCCGGGCGTCGTCGTCGCCTACGAACGCAACGCCACCACCAACACCCATCTGCGCAAGCAGGGCATCGAGGTCATCGAGATCCCCGGCAGCGAACTGGGCCGGGGCAGGGGCGGCCCGCGCTGTATGAGCTGTCCCGTCGAACGGGCTGCCGTATAGAAATGCAATTCATCGTATAGACTTCCAGCGGTATTGGTCCCCGCACTCCTGGAGCGCCCCCATGGCGACAGTTCCGACCGCCCTCGCCGGCCGCCACTTCCTCAAGGAGCTCGACTTCTCCCAGGAGGAGTTCCTCGGTCTGATCGAGCTGGCCGCCGAGCTGAAGGCCGCCAAGAAGGCCGGGACCGAGACGCAGTACCTGCGGGGCCGGAACATCGCGCTGATCTTCGAGAAGACCTCGACGCGCACGCGCTGCGCGTTCGAGGTCGCCGCCGCCGACCAGGGCGCCTCGACCACCTGTCTCGACCCCGCGGGCTCGCAGATCGGGCACAAGGAGTCCGTGAAGGACACCGCGCGCGTGCTCGGGCGGATGTACGACGCGATCGAGTACCGCGGGCACGGTCAGGGCGTCGTCGAGGAGCTGGCCGCATACGCCGGGGTCCCCGTCTACAACGGCCTCACCGACGAGTGGCACCCCACGCAGATGCTGGCCGACGTGCTCACCATGACCGAGCACAGCGACAAGCCGATCGGCGAGACGGTCTTCGCCTACCTAGGCGACTCCCGCTACAACATGGGCAACTCCTACCTGGTCACGGGCGCCCTGCTCGGCATGGACGTCCGTATCGTCGCGCCCCGGGTGCTGTGGCCGGACGAGACGATCGTCGAGGTGGCCCAGCAGCTCGCCGCCGCCTCCGGCGGCCAGGTCACGCTCACCGAGGACGTGAAGGAGGGGGTGCGCCATGCCGACTTCGTCGCCACCGACGTCTGGGTGTCGATGGGGGAGCCCAAGGAGGTCTGGGACGAGCGCATAGCGCTGCTCGGCCCCTACGCCGTGACCATGGACGTGCTGCGCGCCACCGGCAACCCCGACGTGAAGTTCATGCACTGTCTGCCGGCCTTCCACGACCTCGGCACGCGGGTCGGCCGTGAGGTCCACGAGCGGCACGGTCTGACGGAGCTGGAGGTCACCGACGAGGTGTTCGAGTCGGAGCACTCCGTGGTCTTCGACGAGGCCGAGAACCGTATGCACACCATCAAGGCGGTCCTGGTCGCGACCCTGGCGTGACACCCGGCCCGGTGCTCAGGCGGAACGCCGCTGCCGGGGCACCACCGGCAGACGGAACCACACGGCCTTGCCGGACGTCGTCGGCCGGTGACCGCAGGACGAACTGAGCGCGCGGATCAGCAGCAACCCGCGCCCGTGCTCCTGCCAGGGGTCGGGCATCTCCGCGCCCGGCCAGGTGAGATCGAACGGCGGCACCGGGTCGGGGTCGTGCACCTCGACCTGGCAGCCGCTCGGCAGCAGCTGCACCACGAGTTCTATCGGGGAGTCCCCGACGACGGTGTGCTCCACGGCGTTCGCGACCAGCTCCGCCGTGAGCAGTTCCGCGGTGTCGCAGTCGGCCCCGTGCTCCAGCTCGGCCAGCGCCGTGCGCACGAGCGCACGGGCCACGGGCACGGCCGCGGCGGAGTGCGGCAGTGCGATGCGCCAGGAGGCGGCGGACGACGAGGGGCGGTCGTACAAGGCGGGTCCGTTCATGAGCAGGCCGTCCTGCTTTCAACTTTTACGAATGGTACGGCGCAGCCCGACGAGCGGCCCGGCGGGCACCGTGCGGGACCTTCGGCCCCGCTGACGGGCGGCTTACCCGTAGCAACGGCTTGCCTCGCGGCGCCGCTCCCGTCGTAGCCGCTCTGTCGACGAGCCGTGACGGATGTGACCGGGCCGGGTCAGATCAGGACAGCTCTATCGCGCCCTCGTGACGACAGTCACGGATGGGTGATAGCTTCGAAGGGTAGAGCTCAGTGAGGCAGTGCCCGCCCCCCGAGGAGGCCGCACGTCATGAGTCCCTTCACCGGCTCCGCCGCCCGCACCTCCGACTGGCGGCATCTGCGCGTGGAGTCCGCCGACGGGGTCGCCACGGTCACCCTCGCCCGCCCCGAGAAACTCAACGCGCTGACCTTCGGCGCCTACGCCGACCTGCGCGACCTGCTCGCCGAACTCTCCCGCGAGCGGTCCGTACGGGCGCTGGTCCTGGCCGGCGAGGGCCGCGGCTTCTGCTCGGGCGGCGACGTGGACGAGATCATCGGCGCGACGCTGTCCATGGACACCGCCCAGCTCCTCGACTTCAACCGGATGACCGGCCAGACCGTACGGGCGATACGGGAGTGCCCGTTCCCGGTGATCGCGGCGGTGCACGGGGTGGCGGCGGGCGCCGGGGCGGTCCTCGCCCTGGCGGCGGACTTCCGCGTCGCGGACCCGTCCGCCCGGTTCGCGTTCCTGTTCACCAGGGTGGGCCTGTCCGGTGGCGACATGGGTGCGGCCTATCTGCTGCCGAGGGTCGTGGGCCTCGGCCACGCCACCCGCCTGCTGATGCTGGGCGAACCGGTCCGCGCCCCTGAGGCGGAACGCATCGGCCTGATCAGCGAACTGACCGAAGAGGGCCATGCGGACGAGGCGGCCCAGGAACTCGCCCGCCGCCTGGCCGACGGCCCGGCGCTGGCGTACGCCCAGACGAAGGCCCTGCTCACGGCCGAGCTGGACATGCCGCTCGCGGCATCGGTCGAACTGGACGCCTCGACCCAGGCCCTCCTCATGAACGGCGAGGACTACGCGGAGTTCCACGCGGCGTTCACCGAGAAGCGGCCGCCGAAGTGGCAGGGGAGGTGAGACTGCCATGCGTGTCGCGATCATCGGCGGAGGCCCCGGTGGACTGTACGCCGCCGCCCTGCTGAAACGGCTCGACCCGCAGCGCGAAATCACCGTGTGGGAACGCAACGCCCCCGACGACACCTTTGGCTTCGGAGTCGTCCTCTCCGACGAAACCCTCGGCGGCATCGAACACGCCGACCCCGTCGTCTACGAGGCCCTGCAAAAACACTTCACCCGCTGGGACGACATCCACATCGTCCACCGCAACAACCGCCAGACCTCCTCAGGGCACGGTTTCGCCGCGCTCGGCAGAAAACGCCTCCTGGAGATACTGCACGACCGCTGCCGGGACCTGGGCGTCGACCTGCGCTTTTGTTCGGAAGCCCCGTACCCCGACTGGCTGGCGCAGTCGTACGACCTGGTCATCGCAGCCGACGGAGTCAACAGCACCACCCGCGAGGCCTACGCCGACCTGTTCCGCCCGCAGGTGGCCACCCACCGCTGCCGCTACATCTGGCTCGCCGCCGACTTCGCGTTCGACGCGTTCCGCTTCGAGATCGCCGAGACCGAGCACGGCGTGATGCAGCTCCACGGCTACCCGTACGCCCCCGACGCCTCCACTGTGATCGTCGAGATGCACGAGGACGTGTGGCGCGCCGCCGGTTTCGAGGAGCTCGACGAGACGGAGTCCGTCGAACGCTGCGCCAAGATCTTCGCGGAAGCGCTCCGCGGCCGCCCCCTCCGCTCCAACAAGTCGGCGTGGACCACCTTCCGCACGGTCGTCAACGAGCGCTGGTCCCACGGCAACGTGGTCCTGCTCGGCGACGCCGCCCACACCGCCCACTTCTCCATCGGCTCCGGCACCAAGCTGGCCGTCGAGGACGCCCTCGCGCTCGCCGCCTGCCTGGAGGAACAGCCCACACCGGCCGAGGCGCTCGCGGCCTACGAGGAGGAACGCAAACCCGTCGTCGCCTCCACCCAGCGCGCGGCCCGCGCCAGCCTGGAGTGGTTCGAGAACCTGGGGCTCTATCTCGACCAGCCGCCCCGCCAGTTCGCCTTCAACCTGCTCACCCGCAGCCGCCGCGTCACCCACGACAACCTCCGCCTGCGCGACGCCCGCTTCACCGAAGCCGTGGAGCGCGAGTTCGGCTGCCCGCCCGGTACGCCGCCCATGTTCACCCCGTTCCGGCTGCGCGGACTGACCCTGCGCAACCGGGTCGTCGTCTCGCCCATGGACATGTACTCGGCGGTCGACGGTGTCCCAGGCGACTTCCACCTCGTCCACCTCGGCGCACGGGCGCTCGGCGGCGCCGGCCTGGTGATGACCGAGATGGTGTGCGTCAGCGCGGAGGGCCGGATCACCCCCGGCTGCACCGGCCTCTACACCGGGCGGCAGGCCGAGTCCTGGAAGCGGATCACCGAGTTCGTGCACGCCCAGTCGCCGGGCACCGCGATCGGCGTGCAGCTCGGCCACTCCGGCCGCAAGGGCTCGACCAGGCTGATGTGGGAGGGCATGGACGAACCGCTGCCCGACGGCAACTGGCCCCTGGTGGCGGCATCCCCGCTGCCGTACAAGCCGGGCAGCCAGACCCCGCGCGAACTGACCCGCGCCCAACTCACGGATATCCGCGAGCAGTTCACCGCCGCCGCCTGGCGGGCCGCCCGCGCGGGCTTCGACCTCCTCGAACTCCACTGCGCCCACGGCTATCTGCTCTCCGGCTTCCTCTCCCCGCTCACCAACCGCCGCACCGACGCCTACGGCGGCTCGCTGGAGAAACGACTCCGCTTCCCGTTGGAGGTCTTCGACGCGGTACGCGGCGTGTGGCCCGAGGAGAAGCCCATGACCGTCCGTATCTCGGCCACCGACTGGGCCGAGGGCGGTACGACGGCCGAGGACGCCGTCGAGATCGCCCGCGCCTTCGCCGCGCACGGCGTCGACGCCATCGACGTCTCGACCGGGCAGGTCGTGGCCGACGACCACCCGGAGTTCGGTCGCTCATACCAGACGCCGTACGCGGACCGCATCCGCCACACCACCGGCATCCCGGTGATCGCGGTCGGCGCGATCTCCTCCTGGGACGACGTCAACTCCCTGATCCTGGCCGGGCGTACGGACCTCTGCGCGCTCGCCCGCCCCCACCTCTACGACCCGCACTGGACCCTGCACGCGGCAGCCGAGCAGGGCTACGAAGGCCCCGGCGCCGTCTGGCCTGCCCCCTACCGGGCGGGCAGCCGCCGCCCCCAGACCGGCCGTACGGACGCCCCCAAACCGCGTCTGACGCTGGGGACCTGACCGAGCACGCCGTTGTGTGCGAGGACCTCGTAGGTCATACGCCCGCGAACCCGGCCCCCGCGTCCCTCAGCCGCGCATGCAGCTCCCGGAAGACCGCGGCCGAGCGGGCGCCGGGCCAGTCCTCGGGGAGGAGGCGGGCGGGCAGCCCGGGGTCGATGTAGGGCAGGTGGCGCCAGGAGTCGAGGGCGAGGAGGTAGTCGCGGTACGCCTCCTCGGGCGGGGTGTCCGCCCGGTGCTCCCACTCGTGCAGCACGGGCGCGTGCCGGTCGAGGAACGCCTCGTGCTCCTTGGCGATCGCGGCCAGGTCCCACCAGCGGGCCACCGCCTCCTCGGTCGCCGCGAACCCGAGGTGCTCGCCGCGGAACAGGTCGACGTACGGGTCGAGGTGCAGCCGTTCGAGGGTGTGCCGGGTCTCCTCGTACAGCCGGGCGGGAGCGATCCACACCCCGGGTGCCGCCGTGCCGAACCCCAGCCCCGCCAGCCGCGAGCGCAGCACATGCCGCTTCTGCCGCTCCGACTCCGGCACGGAGAACACGGCGAGCACCCAGCCCTCGTCCTCGGGCGGGGCGGTGGCGTAGATGCGCCGGTCGCCGTCGTCGAGCAACTGGCGGGCGTCGGGCGACAGTTCGTACCCGGCCGCGCCCTGCGCCGTACGGGCCGGCAGCAGCAGTCCGCGCCGTTTGAGGCGGGAGACCGACGAGCGCACCGAGGGTGCGTCCACGCCGACCGCGGCCAGCAGCCGGATCAGTTCGGCGACGGGCACGGGGCCCGGCGCGAAGCGGCCGTACGCGCCGTAGAGCGTGACGATGAGAGACCGTGGTGCATGCTGGTCGGACACGTTGATCATCTTAGGTCTTCGGCATCAGTGCTGGTCACCTTCGGTGCGCAGTCTGAAGCGCTGGAGCTTGCCGGTCGCCGTGCGGGGCAGGGCGTCCAGGAAGACGATCTCGCGGGGGCACTTGTAGGGCGCCAGCTCGGACTTGACGAAGCTGCGCAGGGATTCGACATCCCGCTCGGCTCCCTCCTTGAGGACGACGTACGCCACGACGACCTGCCCGCGCGCCTCGTCGGGCCGTCCCACGACGGCGGCCTCCACCACGTCCGGGTGGCGCAGCAGGGCGTCCTCCACCTCGGGCCCGGCGATGTTGTACCCGGCCGAGATGATCATGTCGTCGGCGCGGGCGACATAGCGGAAGTAGCCGTCGCTCTCGCGGACGTATGTGTCACCGGTGACGTTCCAGCCGCCCTGTACATAGACGCGCTGGCGCGGGTCGCTGAGGTAGCGGCAGCCGACGGGCCCGCGCACCGCGAGCAGCCCCGGCCGGCCGTCCGGCACGGGCCTGCCGTGCTCGTCCTGCACGCGCGCCTGCCAGCCGGGTACCGGCACGCCCGTCGTGCCGGGCCTGATGTGCTCGTCGGCCGCGGAGATGAAGATGTGCAGCAGCTCGGTGGCGCCGATGCCGTTGATGATGCGCAGCCCGGTCCGCTCGTACCAGGCCTGCCAGGTGGCGGCGGGCAGGTTCTCGCCGGCCGAGACGCAGCGGCGCAGGGACGAGATGTCGTGGGCGTCGAGTTCGTCGAGCATCGCGCGGTAGGCCGTCGGCGCGGTGAACAGCACGGAGACCCGGTGCTCGGCGACCGCCGCCAACAGCTGCCGGGGATGGGCCTGTTCGAGCAGGAGCGCACTGGCGCCGGCCCGCATCGGGAAGACCACAAGGCCGCCGAGCCCGAAGGTGAAGCCGAGCGGGGGACTGCCCGCGAAGACGTCGCCCGCACGGCTTCGCAGCACATGTGTGGCGAAGGTGTCGGCTATGGCGAGCACATCCCGGTGGAAGTGCATGCAGCCCTTGGGGCGGCCGGTCGTGCCCGAGGTGAACGCGATCAGCGCGACGTCGTCGGCCGCGGTGGCGACGGCCGGATACGGGGTGTCGGGCGCCGGGCGGTGCAGCAGGTCGTCGGGGGCGTCGCCGCCGTATGTCGTGATGTGCAGGCCCGGTATCTCGGCCTTGGCGAGGTCGTCGACGGCACGTATGTCGCACAGGGCGTGCCGGATCAGGGCCATGTCACAGATGACCTCCAGCTCGTGCGGCCGCTGCTGGGCCAGCACCGTGACCGCGACCCCGCCCGCCTTCAGCACCGCCAGCCAACAGGCCACGAGCCACGGCGTGGTCGGGCCGCGCAACAGGACGCGGTTGCCGGGAAGGACGCCGAGGTCCCCGGTCAGCACATGGGCGATGCGGTCGACGCGGGCGCGCAGATCGCCGTACGTCCACGAAGGCCCGGCAGGGGTGTGGAAGACAGGGCGGCCCGGGTCGGCGTGGTCCAGCAGCTCGGCGGCGCAGTTCAGCCGATCGGGGTAGTGCAGCTCCGGCAGGTCGAACCGGAGTTCAGGCCACTCCTCGGGCGGCGGGAGGTGGTCGCGCGCGAAGGTGTCGACGTGGGCCGAGACGTTCATGGCGGTGCGCCCCCTTGCCGTTGTGGGCGTCCTGGTGGGCTCGTTCGAGCGTATCGTGTTGGTGACGACAGTCAACGGTGCGCGATATCGTCGAGGGGTCATGTCGAGAGAGGGGACCGCCAATGCCCGTATTCTCGCTCGATCCCGTACAAACCGCCTGGTGTGCCGAGCTGCGCGCCCTCGCCGCCGAACGGCTGCGCCCGCTCGTCGCGAAGGCGGACAGGAGCGAGCCGGGGCACGTCAATCGCCCCCTGGTCGCCGAACTCGGCCAACTCGGCCTCCTGGAGCGGCTGTTCACCTCGGGGGCCCTCGACCTCTGTCTGATGCGCGAGTCGCTCGCGTACGCCTGCACGGAGGCGGAGACGGCCCTCGCGCTGCAGGGGCTGGGCGCCCATCCGGTCCATGCATACGGCAACCCCGCCCAGCGGGAGCGCTGGCTGCCCCGGGTGAGCGAGGGGAGTGCGGTCGCCGCGTTCGCGTTGAGCGAGCCGGGGGCGGGGTCGGACGCGGCGGCGCTGTCGCTGACCGCCCTTCCCGACGGCCCCGGACGCTTTCGGCTCACCGGCGAGAAGTGCTGGATCTCCAACGCCCCCGAGGCCGACTTCTACACCGTCTTCGCGCGCACCACCCCCGGCGCCGGCGCCCGCGGAGTGACCGCCTTCCTCGTACCCGCCGACCGTCCCGGCCTGACCGGCAGGGCCCTCGACATGCTCTCGCCGCACCCCATCGGCGCCCTCGACTTCGACGCCGTGCCCGTCACGGCGGACGATGTGCTCGGCGAGGTCGACCGCGGGTTCCGGGTCGCCATGGCAACCCTCAATCTGTTCCGCCCCAGCGTCGGTGCGTTCGCGGTCGGCATGGCGCAGGCGGCGCTGGACGCGACCCTCGCCCACACCGCCGGGCGGGACGCGTTCGGTGGCAAGCTGAAGGACCTGCAGACCGTCGCCCACCAGGTCGCCGAGATGGCGCTGCGCACCGAAGCGGCCCGCCTCATGGTGTACGCGGCGGCGACGGCGTACGACGAGAACGCCCCCGACGTCCCGAAGCGGGCGGCGATGGCGAAGCTGCTCGCCACCGAGACCGCGCAGTACGTCGTCGACCAGGCCGTCCAGCTGCACGGCGCCCGCGCCCTGCGCCGCGGCCACCTCCTGGAACACCTCTACCGCGAGGTGCGCGCCCCCCGCATCTACGAGGGCGCGAGCGAGGTCCAACGCGGCATCATCGCCAAGGAGTTGTACAAGGAGCAGGTCAGCGAGCCGGACAACGGACCGTCCGCCGACGTGGAGGCATCCGAGTGAGCACCGAGCGCGTCAACCCGCCCGACCTCTCGCCGCCCGCCGGCTTCTCCCACGCCGTCGTCGCCACCGGCACCCGTGTCGTCTTCCTGGCCGGGCAGACCGCGCTCGACGCGGACGGCAAGGTCATCGGCGACACCCTCCCCGCCCAGTTCGAACGGGCCCTCACCAACCTGCTCACCGCCCTGCGCGCGGCGGGCGGCACCCCCGCGGACCTCGCCCGCGTCACGGTCTACGCCACCGATGTCGCCGCCTACCGCACCCACGCCCCCGAACTGGGCCGCCTGTGGCGGGAGCTGGCCGGCCGCGACTACCCGGCGATGGCGGTCGTGGAGGTCGTACGCCTGTGGGACGAGGAGGCGATGGTGGAGCTCGACGGGTTCGCCGTCCTGCCCTAGGAGTGCTGTCTCAGGCGGCGACGGCCAGTCGCTCCGCCGGTGCCCGGTGCGGTGCGACGGCCCGGCCGTCGGGCGTCAGCTCACCGCTGTCGTCGAACACGATCGCGCCGTCGCACAGGAGGCTCCAGCCCTGCTCGGGGTGGGCGGCGACGACGTGCACGGCAAGCTCGTCGAAGGAAGGGCACGAAGTCTGGTGGGAACACATGGCGCACCTCCACGTCGGTCGGGACCGTCCGCCGGCCCCATGGGTAGACCATGCTCTCGTGCCGAACTCATCGGAACGGCCGGGCGTGAAGCGTGACAACACGCGGACAACACCAGGACGGTTCCAGGACCCTCGGTGCGGACTCGCCACCGAGTGGGTGACGGTCACGGCCAGGGAGCTGCTCGCCGGGTACCAGTGGAAGCCCCACCCACTGGAGGTTTCCGATGTTCAAGCGACCCGCCCTGGCCCTCGCCGCCGGCGCCGCCCTGCTCCTGCTCACCGCTTCTGCCGTCTCGGCGACCGCGGCCCCGTACCGGCCCGCGGAGCTGGAGGAGACGGTGACCGTCGACCCGACGGGCCATGTCTCCGCGGACGGCACCGTCACCCTCTCCGGCACCTACCGCTGCACGGGCAGCACGGGCGCGGCCTTCGTCAGCTCCTCCGTGAGCACCACGAAGACCTCCGCGGCCCACGGCACCTCGACCCTGATCCAGGGCATCGGCGGCACGATCGCCGTGTGCGACGGGGTGACACACCGCTGGGAGAACACGAGCAGACCGTCGCCGGCCATCGGCCCGGGCAAGGTCGGCGTCGAGGCCACGGTCGCGGAACTCCACTTCGAGGGGATCCTGCCGCTGCCCCGCATCCACGCCGACGAGCGGCACGAGGTCACCCTGACCAAGGACTGACCGCCGCCCGTGCGCGCCGCCGGACCCGCCGGCGGCGCGCACGCGCCCGGTACTCCACGGATGACTGGCGCAACGACAGGAGGCGCCGGCCGCGAGGATGACGTCAGGCGGGATAGGCGTGCGTCTGGGCCGCCTTCACCGTCGCCCAGACCGTGGCGCCGGGGTGCAGGTCGAGTTCCGCGGCGGCGACCGTGGTGAGGTCGGCGGCGAGGGGGAGTCCGCCGGAGAGGGCGGCGCGGATCTGGTCGCCGTGGCTCTCCAGGCCGGCCACCTCGCAGCGCCAGAGGTTGCGGGCGCTGGCACCCGTGGGGCGGTCCCGGTAGAGGGTGACCGCGCCGGGCGGGAAGGCCACGAAGACGGGGCCGGTGAGGTCCTCCTCGGTCGTGATGGCGGGGCCGTCGTCGAGGCGGACCGTGTGGCCCTCGGCCTGCCCGCGGTAGAGGTTCAGGCCGACCAGGTGGGCGATGTAGTCGGTGCGGGGGTGGCGGGCGATGTGCGCGGGGGTGCCCTCCTGGACGACGCGGCCGTCCTCGACGACGACCAGGCGGTCGGCCAGGACCATGGCGTCCAGGGGATCGTGTGTGACGAGTACGGCGGCGGCCTCGAAGCCGGCCAGGTGGTGGCGGAGTTGGGCCCGGACCTCCAGGCGGGTGCGGGCGTCGAGGGCGGCGAGCGGTTCGTCGAGCAGCAGGAGACGGGGGTGGGTGGCGAGGGCGCGGGCGAGCGCGACGCGCTGGGCCTGGCCGCCGGAGAGACGGCGGGGTTTGGCGCCGGCGTGGTCGCTGAGGCCCATGCGCTCCAGCCATACGGCGGCCGCGGCGCGCGATTCGGCCTTGGTGGCGCCGTGGCAGCGGGGGCCGAAGGCCACGTTGTCGAGCGCGGTGAGGTGGGGGAAGAGCAGGTAGTCCTGGAAGACGACCCCGACCGGGCGGGACTCGGGCGGCGTACGGTCCAGCTCCTCACCGTCCAGGCGCAGATGGCCGCCGGTGAGCGGGACGAGCCCGGCCAGGGCGCGCAGGGCGGTGGTCTTGCCGGCGCCGTTCGGGCCGAGGAGGGCGACCACGTCACCGGGCGCCGCGCTCAGCGTCACGTCGAGGCGGAAGGCGCCGCGCTCGACCAGCAGCCGGGCGTCGAGTCCCTCACGGGTGTACGCGGGAGCGCCCACGGCGGCCTTCTCGATACCGGTCATGAAGCGGTCATCCAGCGGTCACGCAGCCCGGCCAGCACGGCGATCGATACGGCGAGCAGCACGAGGCTGAGGGCGATCGCCGCCTCCGGGTCGTTCTGGAGGGCGAGGTAGACGGCGAGGGGCATGGTCTGGGTACGGCCGGGGAAGTTGCCGGCGAAGGTGATCGTCGCACCGAACTCGCCGAGCGCGCGGGCCCAGGCCAGCACGGCGCCCGCGGCGACGCCGGGGGCGATGAGGGGCAGGGTGACCCGGCGGAACGCGGTGAAGCGGGAGGCGCCCAAGGTGGTGGCCGCCTCCTCGTAGCGCGGGTCGGCGGCACGCAGGGTGCCCTCGACGCTGATGACGAGGAACGGCATCGCGACGAACGCCTCCGCCACCACCACCCCGGCCGTGGTGAACGGCAGGGTGACGCCGAACCAGGAGTCCAGCCACTTCCCGACGACCCCGTTGCGGCCCAGCGCCATCAGCAGCGCCACGCCGCCGACCACCGGCGGCAGCACGAGCGGCAGGGTGACCAGGGCCCGTACGACACCGCGTCCCGGGAACTCGACGCGGGCCAGCAGCCAGGCCAGCGGCACCCCGATCACCAGGCTCACCGCGGTCGCCGCCGTCGCGCAGACCAGGGACAACTGGAGCGCCTGCCACACCTCGGTGCTGGTCAGCAGGCCGGGCATGCTCCGCCACGGGGCCCGGATCAGCAGGGCGACCAGGGGCAGGACCAGGAACGCCAGGCCGATCAGCGCGGGTACCAGGAGAGGCAGCGGAGCACCGCCCCTGAGGACACGGCGACGCCGCGGGCCACCGGTCAGGGTGTCCGCGCCACCGGCCTTGTCCCGGGAGGGAGAGCTCACGGCTTGAGGAACCCGGCCGCCGTCAGGACCTGCCGGCCCTCGGCGGACCGCACCAGAGCGATGAACGCCTTGGCCGCCGCGGCGTTGGGCGCGTCCTTGAGCAGGGTGATCGGGTAGTCGTTGATGGCGTCGGCGGACTCGGGGAACTCCACGCCCTGCACCTTGCCGCCCGCGGCCTTCACATCGGTCTTGTAGACCACCGCGGCGTCGGCCTCCTTCAACGCCACCTTGTTCAGGGCGGACTTGACGTCCTGCTCGTAGGAGACCGGGGTGAGCCTCAGCTTGCCGGCGTCCAGCGCCTTCTGGGCGGCGGCGCCGCAGGGCACCGTCTTGTCGCACAGCACGACCTTCAGCGAGGACTTGGTGAGGTCCTTGAGGGAGGCGACCTTGTCCGGGTTGCCCGGGAGGGTGGCGATCTCCAGCTGGTTGCGGACGAAGGTGGCGGGCGTGCCGACCGCGTCCTTCTTGTCCGTCACGATCTTCATCGTCTTGGGGCTCGCCGCGGCGAAGACATCGGCCGGGGCGCCGCCGGTGATCTGCGCCGCGAGGGTGTCGCTGCCGCCGAAGCTGAAGGTCACCCTGGTGCCGGGGTGGGCCTTCTCGAACTCCTTGCCCAGCGTCGTGAAGCTCTCCTTCAGCGAGGCGGCGGCGAAGACGGTCACCGTGCCCGACAGCTTCGGCGAGGACGAGGACGACGGGGAGGGGGCCGACTTCGTCGAGGAGTCGTCGGAGGACGAACAGGAGCTCAGGGCCAGCAGCGCGGCGGCGCTCACACCGGTCACCTGCACCATCCGGCGGGTCCGACGCACGGAACGGGTCATCACGGGTCCACTCCCTTGAGGTCCTGACGGACTCGGCTACGTTCTTGCGAGCTTGTCCGCGGTCTCTCGACGACCACGTGGGCCGACTTGATCACGGCAACCGCCGGAACACCGGGCTCCGGCTTCAGCTCCTCAGCCGACTCTCGGCTGACCATGGCCACCACCCGGTCCGGTAGGTGTGCATGCGCCGATGATACTGCCGCAGATGCAAGGCGAAAGTCTGCTGTCACTTCGCATGAGCCGGAACTGTGATCTGCTGGCATGGCATGTGCGTTTGTACGGGAGGGTGGTCCGGGTGCGGTCGTGCGGGAGGTGGTGGCCCGTGAGCCAGACCCTCGCCGCCGCCCGTACGGCCGCCGGACCCGCGGCGGAACTCGTCCTCACCGGCGACCTGGCCCGGCCGGCCCGGCCGGTGGTGCCCGACCTGCTCGCCCGGCCCCACCCCCGCGCCGAGGTCGCCTTCGAGTGCGCGACCAGCGGCGTCCGGCACCCACCTTCACCGGCCCGCTCCTGCACAACGTCCTCACGGACGCGGGGCCGGTCTTCGACCGGGCCGGCGCCCTGGAGGAGCACGGTGAAGCACGGACGCCGGGCGCGCCGCCATCCGCGATTCAGATGTCCCGGAAGATCTCGATCTGCGCCCCCACCGAGTTGAGCCGCTCCGCGAGATCCTCGTAACCCCGGTTGATGACGTACACGTTCCGCAGCACGGACGTGCCGTCGGCCGCCATCATCGCCAGCAGGACGACCACCGCGGGCCGCAGCGCGGGCGGGCACATCATCTCGGCGGCGCGCCAGCGGGTCGGGCCCTCGACCAGAACCCGGTGCGGGTCGAGGAGTTGGAGGCGGCCGCCGAGGCGGTTGAGGTCCGTCAGGTAGATCGCGCGGTTGTCGTAGACCCAGTCGTGGATCAGCGTCTTGCCCTGGGCGACGGCCGCGATGGCCGCGAAGAACGGCACGTTGTCGATGTTCAGGCCCGGGAACGGCATCGGGTGGATCTTGTCGATCGGGGCCTCCAGCTTGGAGGGCCGCACGGTGAGGTCCACCAGCCGGGTACGGCCGTTGTCCGCGAAGTACTCGGGCGTACGGTCGTGGTCGAGCCCCATCTCCTCCAGGACCGCCAGCTCGATCTCCAGGAACTCGATGGGCACGCGACGCACCGTCAGCTCCGACTCCGTCACCACCGCGGCGGCCAGCAGGCTCATCGCCTCGACCGGGTCCTCGGAGGGGGAGTAGTCGACGTCGACGTCGATCTGCGGCACGCCGTGCACGGTGAGGGTCGTCGTACCGATGCCCTCGACCCTGACGCCCAGGGCCTCCAGGAAGAAGCACAGGTCCTGGACCATGTAGTTGGAGGACGCGTTGCGGATGACGCTGACGCCGTCGTGGCGGGCGGCGGCCAGCAGCGCGTTCTCGGTGACGGTGTCCCCGCGCTCGGTCAGCACGATCGGCCGGTCGGGCCGCACCGTCCGGTCCACCAGCGCGTGGTACTGCCCCTCGGTGGCGGTGATGTCGAGGCCGAACCGGCGCAGCGCGATCATGTGTGGCTCGATGGTCCGCGTGCCCAGGTCGCAACCGCCCGCGTACGGCAGCTTGAAGTGGTCCATGCGGTGCAGCAGCGGGCCGAAGAACATGATGATGGACCGCGTCCGTACGGCGGCGTCCGCGTCGATCGCCGCCATGTCCAGCTCGGCGGGCGGCACGATCTCCAGGTCCACGCCGTCGTTGATCCAGCGCGTGCGCACACCGATGGAGCCCAGCACCTCCAGGAGCCGGTACACCTCCTCGATCCGCGCCACCCGGCGCAGCACCGTGCGGCCCTTGTTGAGCAGGGAGGCGCAGAGCAGTGCGACACAGGCGTTCTTGCTCGTCTTGACGTCGATGGCGCCGGACAGCCGGCGGCCGCCGACCACCCGCAGATGCATCGGCCCCGCATAGCCCAGGGAGACGATTTCGCTCTCCAGGGCTTCACCGATTCGAGCGATCATCTCAAGGCTGATGTTCTGATTGCCGCGCTCGATGCGGTTGACGGCGCTCTGGCTGGTGCCGAGCGCCTCCGCGAGCTGGGCCTGTGTCCAGCCACGATGTTGCCGGGCGTCACGGATGAGCTTGCCGATGCGTACGAGGTAGTCGTCTGCCATGAGGTTGAGGCTATCTCAGATATGAGATGAGGCGCGTGAAGGGGGTCCATTCGGGTGACGGACCGTCAACGTCGCCTCACGGGGGGCCGGTGGGCGAGCGCCTCCCTTCGGGTCGGACGGACTTCCCCGTGGCGGGGCGGGTACCCAGGGGTGGCGCACTGATGGGCGCCCGCGCTAAATGTCCATTTTCGCCGGATAATCGGCTGGCGGGTCCGGTCGCGCGAGCGCGGCGGGCGGAATCGTCGGGGCGCGGGTGTGACGAGGTCGGGCATGACCATCCCGGCCCCATGTACTAGAGTTATCTCGACATCGAGATATCTGCCGAGGAGCACCACAGCCGCCAGCCCCGGTAAGGGTTACCTAACTTAGCCTTACCTTAGCGGATCGGCCGAGATGCCGTGGCGGCAGGATCGTGGTGAGTACGCGCACATCAATGAAGGAGACTGTCGTGTCGGCGAACAGCTTCGACGCCCGCAGCACGCTGCAGGTGGGCGACGAGTCGTACGAGATCTTCCGGCTGGACAAGGTGGAGGGCTCGGCCCGACTGCCGTACAGCCTCAAGGTCCTGCTGGAGAACCTGCTCCGCACGGAGGACGGCGCGAACATCACCGCCGACCACATCCGCGCCCTCGGCGGCTGGGACTCCCAGGCGCAGCCCAGCCAGGAGATCCAGTTCACGCCCGCCCGTGTGATCATGCAGGACTTCACCGGCGTGCCCTGTGTCGTCGACCTCGCCACCATGCGTGAGGCCGTGAAGGAGCTCGGCGGCGACCCCGCGAAGGTCAACCCGCTCTCCCCGGCCGAGCTGGTCATCGACCACTCCGTCATCGCCGACAAGTTCGGCACCCACGAGGCCTTCGCGCAGAACGTCGAGCTGGAGTACGGCCGCAACCGCGAGCGCTACCAGTTCCTGCGCTGGGGCCAGACCGCCTTCGACGACTTCAAGGTCGTCCCGCCGGGCACCGGCATCGTCCACCAGGTGAACATCGAGCACCTGGCCCGGACCGTCATGGTCCGCAATGGCCAGGCGTACCCCGACACCCTGGTCGGCACCGACTCCCACACCACCATGGTCAACGGCCTCGGTGTGCTGGGCTGGGGCGTCGGCGGCATCGAGGCCGAGGCCGCGATGCTCGGTCAGCCGGTCTCCATGCTCATCCCGCGCGTCGTCGGCTTCAAGCTCACCGGTGAGCTGCCCGCCGGCACCACCGCCACGGACCTCGTGCTCACGATCACCGAGATGCTCCGCAAGCACGGCGTCGTCGGCAAGTTCGTCGAGTTCTACGGTGAGGGCGTCGCCGCCACCTCCCTCGCGAACCGCGCCACCATCGGCAACATGTCGCCGGAGTTCGGCTCCACCGCCGCGATCTTCCCGATCGACGACGAGACCCTGAACTACCTGCGCCTGACCGGCCGCTC
The DNA here is from genome assembly GCF_040298885.1 of Streptomyces sp. NPDC001137. Classification (NCBI taxonomy): domain Bacteria; kingdom Bacillati; phylum Actinomycetota; class Actinomycetes; order Kitasatosporales; family Streptomycetaceae; genus Streptomyces; species Streptomyces sp. NPDC001137. The sequence continues at coordinate 395,168 of NZ_JBEPBA010000005.1, read as the reverse complement.
CGACCAGCAGGTCGCGCTCGTCGAGGCGTACGCCAAGGAGCAGGGCCTCTGGCTGGACCCGAAGGCCGAGCCGGACTTCTCCGAGAAGCTGGAGCTCGACCTCTCCACCGTCGTCCCCTCCATCGCCGGCCCGAAGCGCCCGCAGGACCGCATCGTCCTCGCGAACGCCGCCGAGCAGTTCAAGCAGGACGTACGCAACTACGTCGACACCGTGGACGAGGCGGGCCAGGAGTCCTTCCCGGCCTCCGACGCCCCGGCCATCCACCCCAACGGCGCCCCGTCGAACCCGGTCACCGTCACCGCCCCCGACGGCTCGACGTACGAGATCGACCACGGCGCGGTGACGGTCGCGGCCATCACCTCCTGCACCAACACCTCCAACCCGTACGTCATGGTCGCCGCCGCGCTGGTGGCCAAGAAGGCGGTCGAGAAGGGCCTGACCCGCAAGCCGTGGGTCAAGACCACCCTCGCTCCGGGCTCCAAGGTCGTCACCGACTACTTCGACAAGGCGGGCCTGACCCCGTACCTCGACAAGGTCGGCTTCAACCTGGTCGGCTACGGCTGCACCACCTGCATCGGCAACTCCGGCCCGCTGCCGGAGGAGGTCTCCAAGGCCGTCAACGACCACGACCTCGCGGTCACCTCGGTCCTCTCCGGCAACCGGAACTTCGAGGGCCGTATCAACCCCGACGTCAAGATGAACTACCTGGCCTCCCCGCCGCTGGTCGTCGCGTACGCCCTCGCGGGCTCCATGAAGGTGGACATCACGCGTGACGCCCTGGGCACCGACCAGGACGGCAACCCGGTCTTCCTGAAGGACATCTGGCCCTCCGAGGCCGAGGTCAACGACGTCGTGGCCAACGCCATCGGCGAGGACATGTTCAACAAGTCCTACCAGGACGTCTTCGCGGGCGACGCCCAGTGGCAGGCGCTGCCGATCCCGACCGGCAACACCTTCGAGTGGGACGCCGAGTCGACGTACGTCCGCAAGCCCCCGTACTTCGAGGGCATGACGATGGAGACCACCCCGGTCTCCGACATCGCGGGCGCCCGGGTCCTGGCCAAGCTGGGCGACTCGGTGACGACGGACCACATCTCGCCCGCCGGTGCCATCAAGGCCGACACCCCGGCCGGCAAGTACCTCACCGAGCACGGTGTGGAGCGTCGTGACTTCAACTCCTACGGCTCCCGCCGTGGCAACCACGAGGTCATGATCCGCGGCACGTTCGCCAACATCCGCCTGCGCAACCAGATCGCGCCGGGCACCGAGGGCGGCTACACCCGCGACTTCACCCAGCCCGACGCGCCGGTGTCGTTCATCTACGACGCCTCGCGCAACTACATCGAGCAGGGCATCCCGCTGGTCATCCTGGCCGGCAAGGAGTACGGCTCCGGCTCGTCCCGCGACTGGGCCGCCAAGGGCACCGCGCTCCTCGGCGTCAAGGCCGTCATCGCCGAGTCGTACGAGCGCATCCACCGCTCGAACCTCATCGGCATGGGCGTCCTGCCGCTCCAGTACCCGGAGGGCGCCAACGCCGAGTCCCTCGGCCTGACCGGCGAGGAGACCTTCTCCTTCACCGGTGTCGAGGAGCTCAACAACGGCACCACGCCGCGCACCGTCAAGGTCACCACCGACACCGGTGTCGAGTTCGACGCGGTCGTCCGCATCGACACCCCCGGTGAGGCCGACTACTACCGCAACGGCGGCATCATGCAGTACGTGCTGCGCAGCCTGATCCGCAAGTAAGCGGCGCGGCAAGGCAGTCGAGGGCCGCATCCCCGGTACGCCGGGGGTGCGGCCCTCCCCGCGTCCGGGCCCGGAAGACCACAGGTCATCACCCACCCTCAGGTGGAACACAGGGTTCCCTCAGCGGACCGGGACAGTATCGAGACATGTCAGGCATCTCCGCGCTCACCGAAGCACTGTCCGTCGCCGTCGCCGAGGCGGGCCGGCGGCCCTGGACGCTGCCCGGCCTCCCGTCGTCTGCGTGCCCCGGCGCTGATCGACAGGAGCCGTCAGCTCGCGTGACATGCCCCTCCGCCAGGTGCACCATCGGGCCGACGGAGCACGGCGGATGACCGCCCGCCCGGTCGCCCGCTCCCTGCGCGCCCGACTGCTGCTCTGCGTCGGCGCCACCCTGGTGGCCGTGTGCGCGGCGATGACCTTCACCACCGCCGTGGTCCAACGGGCCTCTCTCATGGGCGAGTTGGACGGCCGCGTCAGCAATGCCGCAGAGCGCAGCCTGGGCGGGGCCGCTCTGCGACCGGACGACAAGGCGAACCTCTCCTTCCTCACCGAGAACGGCCACCCCGTCGGTATGATCGCCGCCCGCCTCGACGACCACGGTGGGGTCGTCTCCGCGGCGCTCGTCAGGCAGGACGCCCCGCCGCAGAACCTGACGACCGGCCAGCGCACCGCCCTGAAGGGCATCGCGCCCAACGGCTCCAGGCACACCGTCACCGTCCCCGGCCTCGGCACCTACCGGGTCGCCGGGCTCGACTCGGACGGGATCCGCGTCCTCGCCGGACTCCCCATGGACGACGTACAGCACATGATCGACGGACTGGTCGAGACCGAGGCGGTCGTCGCGACCACCGCACTGGCCGTCGCGGGCATCGTCTGCGCCGTGGTCGTACGACGCCAGCTGCGCCCCCTCGGCCGGGTCGCCGCCACCGCGGTCGAGGTCTCCCGCTCACCGCTCGGCCGCGGCGAGGTCACCGGCCTCACCCGCGTCCCCGCCCGGGACACCGATCCCGCCAGCGAGGTCGGCCAGGTCGGCGCCGCTCTCAACCGCATGATCGACCACGTCGAGTCCTCCCTCGCCGAACGCCGGCGCGGCGAGGAACGCATGCGCCGCTTCCTCTCCGACGCGAGCCACGAACTGCGCACCCCCCTCGCGTCCATCGCGGGCTACGCGGAGCTGATGAACCGCGGCACGGACCGCATCGAGCCGGTGCTGGCCTGGCGCCGCGTCTCGGCGGAATCGGCCCGTATGACAGGCCTGGTGGAAGACCTGCTGCTCCTGGCCCGCCTGGACGAGGGCCGCCCGCTCCCGTCCGCCGAGGTCGACTTGGCGGCGGTGGTCGCCGAGGCCCTCTGGGACGCACGGGCGGCGGGCAGCGGCCACGACTGGCAACTCGCCCTCTCCCTCGCCACCCCGGCCCTGGTCCTCGGCGACGAGGCCCGCCTCCACCAGGTGGTGGCCAACCTGCTGGCCAACGCCCGTATGCACACCCCTGCGGGCACCGCCGTGGTGGCGGAGGTGGAGGCGACGGCCAAGCGGTGCGTCATACGGGTGCGGGACGACGGGCCCGGCATTCCGGCCGAGTTGCTGCCGAGGATTTTCGAGCGGTTCACCCGCGCCGACACGTCCCGCGCCCGGGCGCCGGGGGCGGTCGGCGGGTCGGGGCTGGGGCTTGCGATCGTGGAGTCCATCGTCTCGGCACACGGGGGCCGCAGCCACGTGGAGAGCGCCCCGGGGCGCACCGAGTTCACGATCGAGCTGCCACCGGCGGGCGTCGCGTCCGTGGAACGGACCGTAGCCGTCGCCTCCCGGTAACAGCTCGATCGAAGAAGGGGTGGACGGCGGGATCAGAAGCCGAGGAGTGCGTCGAGGTCGATCTCGATGGGAAACGGCAGCTCGGTGACCAGCTTGTCGTGGTGCACCGGGTGCGACGGCGCGGGAAAGTACGAGAGGGTGTCCGCGTTGAGCCAGTACTCGTGCACCGCCAGCTTCTGGTCGCGGTCCAACTCCACGCGCCAGTAGTACGGGACCTTGTGCTGGGCGAAGAGCGCGGGTTTGCGTACGCGGTCGTCCTGGCGTGAGCCGGGGGAGACGACTTCCACGACGAGCGACACCTTCGCCACGGGGACACACTCGAGCTCGAAGAAGTCCAGCTTCCGCGGATCGAAGACGATCACGTCGGGCTTGGGCGTGTTCTGGTCGTCCACCATCACGCACTGCTCGGCCACGATCTCGTACGGCTGGATACGTGCCGCCTCCAGCGAGACCGCGAACTTGTCCCGTACACGGTTGTGCCAAAACTTGGTCTGTCCTCGAACCACGATCCGTCCGTCCACGAGTTCCCAGTCGAAGGGCAGCTCCAAGTTCTTGACCTGGTCGAAGGTCCAGCCGTCGGCCGGCGGGAACATCCAGGTGTCCTCGGTGGCCCGTCCCTGCTGGGGTGTGGTCATCACTGCTCCCATGGACGCCAGTGTGGACGCCGACACGCGGCATGATCGTACGTACGAAGGTACCGCCACCCGAAGCGGCGAGGCCACGGCGCACGGTTGACGTGTGTCGCGCCCCCCACGTCATACCGCTCCCGCGCTTCCCGTTTACAACCGGCCCAACTGGCGCTACTTTCCCCACACGCGGGGTGGGAGCGCTCCCATGTGGGGCGACGGACCGGAACCCGCCGCCCTGGGTCGCCCCCACCCCGCTCGCACCCGCACATCTGCGTCCACCCGGCCGTACCTGAAGGATGTATCTGTCATGATCACGACAAAAACGTGTCGACCGGCGCGCCGATTAACGACCAGAGCTCTCTTCCTCGTCCTCGTCTCGCTCCTCGCCACCATCCCCGCCTTCGCCCTCGTCGTCACGGCGGGCGGCAAGGCGCAAGCCCACGGCACGCCCATGAAACCGGGCAGTCGTACCTTCCTGTGCTGGCAGGACGGCCTCACCAGCACCGGTGAGATCAAACCGGTCAACCCGGCCTGCAAGGCGGCCCAACAGGTCAGCGGCACCACGCCGTTCTACAACTGGTTCTCCGTGCTGCGCTCCGACGGCGCCGGCCGCACCCGCGGCTTCGTACCGGACGGGCAGCTGTGCAGCGGCGGCAACCCCAACTTCACGGGCTTCAACGCACCGCGCAACGACTGGCCGCTCACCCATCTCACCTCGGGTGCGACCGTCGACTTCTCGTACAACGCCTGGGCGGCGCACCCGGGCTGGTTCCACGTCTACATCACCAAGGACGGCTTCGATCCGACCAAGCCCCTCACCTGGGACGACATCGAGGACAAGCCCTTCCTCACCGTCGACCACCCGCCCCTCAACGGCACCCCGGGCACGGTCGAGGCCAACTACTCGTGGACGGGGCAGCTTCCCGCCGGCAAGTCGGGCCGCCACATCGTCTACATGGTCTGGCAGCGCTCGGACAGCGCGGAGACCTTCTACTCCTGCTCCGACGTCGTCTTCGACGGCGGCCACGGCGAGGTCACGGGCATCCACGACCCCGGCAACCCGACCGACCCCGTACCGGGCAAGTGCGAGGCCGTCCGCAGGACCACCAACAGCTGGAACGGCGGCTACCAGTCCGAGGTCACCGTCACCAACACCGGTGACGTCCCGATGCTGGGCTGGATGGTCGACTGGACGCTGCCGAGCGGTCAGAGGGTCGACAGTCTGTGGAACGGCAACGCGACCTACGACGGCCAGGACGTGATGGTCCACAACGCCGACTGGAACGGTTCGCTCGCTCCGGGCAGGAGCACGACCTTCGGATACGTCGTCGCGGGCGACGGCGGTGATACGGCGACGAGCCTGCCCTGCCGGGTCGGCTGAACCGCAGCTCGGGGCGGACCCGGTGGCGGTGGGTCGTTCCACCGGGTCCGCGAGCCGCGGCAGGCCGGGGGAGTACCTGCCTCGGGTGATGCTGGCTCGGGGCGACACCGCATGCGACGACAACGTTGTCGCATGGTCTGTACATGGACCCTATCGCCTCAACCGGCAGCGCTGTCAAACCAGTTGAGGCGAGAGGGTCCCCACGCGGCTGCTCAGGCGAGCAGTTCGACCTCCGACACCACCGCCTCGCCGTCCAGAACCAGCCGGTACTTCCCGTACGTTCCCGGGGATCCCACGGTGAAGGCGCGTGTCTGCCGGTCCCAGGTGAAGGACTCGCCGGACCGCCTGTCGAGGGTCTGCCAGGTGGTGCCGTCGTCGTCCGAGCCCTGGAGCGTCCAGCCGGTCGGCGCCCTCGTGTGGTCCGACGACGAAGTCACCGTGTACTGGAGGCCCTTGACCGGCCCGGACACCGGCAGGTCCACGGAGGTCACCGTCGCCTCCGTGGCCGAGGTGTTGTCGAACAGCGGCCCGGCACCCTTCAGCACGTCCGCTCGCGGCGTCGGCACCTTGTCGTCCTGGGTGATCGACACGGGCGCCGCGTTCCTGCCGGTGCCCCAGGACGAGGGCTTCGCGCTCATGTCGAACTCCAGGACCCCGCCCTGCGAGAGCAGCGAGTGCGGAAGCGAAGTCGACGTCCAGGGACGGCCGTTGACCCGCAGACCCTGCACGTACACGTTCCGCGCGCTGTTCCTCGGCGCCTTGACGACCAGGTCCGCACCGTTCTCCAGATGCACCGTCGCCTTCTTGAACAGCGGTGATCCGACGGCGTACTCGCCGCTGCCCATCACCAGCGGGTAGAAGCCGAGCGCGGAGAAGAGGTACCAGGCCGACTGCTCGCCGTTGTCCTCGTCGCCGTGGTAGCCCTGCCCGATCTCGCTGCCGGTGTAGAGCCGCGAGAGCACCTCGCGGACGTTCTTCTGCGCCTTGTAGGGCTGTCCGGCCGCGTCGTACATGTAGATCACGTGGTGCGCGACCTGGTTGGAGTGCCCGTACATGCCCAGCCGGACGTCCCGCGCCTCCGTCATCTCGTGGATGACTCCGCCGTACGAGCCGACGAAGTCCGGGGAGGCAGTCTCGGGGGTGGCGAAGTACTGGTCGAGCTTGTCGGCGAGGCCGCCGCGGCCGCCGTAGAGGTTGGCGAGGCCCCGGCTGTCCTGCGGGGCGGTGAAGGCGTAGCCCCAGCCGTTGGTCTCCGTGTAGTCGTAACCCCAGACGCGGGGGTCGTACTTGGCGGAGTCCACGCGCCAGTCGCCCTTGGCGTCCTTCCCCTGGAAGAAGCCGGCCTTGGAGTCGAACAGGTTGACGTAGTCCTGGGCGCGGTTGAGGAAGTACTCCGACTCCTCCTTGTAGTGCTTCTCACCCGTCTTCTTGTAGAGCGCCCGGCCCATCCGTGCGATGCCGTAGTCGTTGACGTAGCCCTCCATCGCCCACGACAGGCCCTCGTGCGTGTCCGTGCTCGTGTAGCCGAGGAACGGCGAGGTGTCCATTCCCTTGCGGCCCACGCCCGACTGCGGGGGCACGACCGTCGCGTTCTTCAGGGCCGCGTCGTACGCCGCCTTCGCGTCGAAGTGGACGCCCTTGACGTAAGCGTCCGCGAACGCCACGTCCGAGGAGGTGCCCGTCATCAGGTCCGCGTAGCCGGGGGAGGACCAGCGCGAGGTCCAGCCGCCGTCCTTGTACTGCTGGACGAAACCGTCGACCATCTCGCCCGCCTGAGAGGGCGTCAGGAAGGAGTACGCGGGCCAGGTCGTCCGGTAGGTGTCCCAGAAGCCGTTGTTGACGTACACCTTGCCGTCCACGATCTTCGCGCCGGTGTGCGTCGGGGTGTCCTGGCTGGGCATCGGCGAGAACGGGGAGGCGTACTGAAACGCGGAACCGACCTTCTCGAAGCCGGAGTTGGGATACAGGTACAGCCGGTACATGGACGAGTACAGCGTCGTCAGCTGGTCCGGCGTGGCGCCCTCGACCTCCACCTTCCCGAGAAGGCGGTCCCAGATCCGCTGGGCGCGGTTCTTCACCGCGTCGAAGGACGTACCGTCCGGGATCTCCTGGCGGAGGTTGTCCTTGGCCTGGTCGACGCTGATGAGCGAGGTGGCCAGGCGCAGGGTGACCGTGTGGTCCTCGCCGGCGTCGAAGCGCAGATAGCCCTTGACCCCGCTCGACGACCCGTCCGTCACCTTCCCGTCGAACACGCCGTACACGAACAGCCGGGTGGCGCCCGTCGACAGCCCGGACTTCACGTCCGAGTAGCCGGTGACGATGCCGTTGTCCTTGTCGAGCGTGAGTCCCGCCTGCTCCGTCACGTTGTCGAAGACCACGCTCGCGTCGTCGCCGGGGTAGGTGAAGCGGAGCGCCGCCGCATGGTCGGTCGGGGCCATCTCGGCCTTCAGGCCGTTCTCGAACCGCACCCCGTAGTAGTACGGCCGCGCGGTCTCGTTCTCGTGCCGGAAGGCCAGCTCACGGGCCTGACGCCCGGTGTCCGGGGTGCCGGCGGCGACCGAGGGCATCACCTGGAAGGTCTGCCGGTCGCCCATCCACGGGCTCGGCTCGTGACTGGCGCTGAACGCCTGGATCGTCGGCAGGTTGTCGTCGTTGTTTGCACGTGCATAGTCGTACAGCCAGCTCAGCGAGGACGCGTTGGTCACCGGCGTCCAGAAGTTGAAGCCGTGCGGCACGGCGGTCGCGGGGAAGTTGTTGCCGCGCGAGAAGCCGCCGCTGGAGTTGGTGCCGCGGGTGGTGAGCGCGTAGTCGGACAGATGGGTCTTCGGCTGCTCGGGCGCGACCTGCTCGATCGTGATGTCGTCCAGCCAGCCGCGGAACTTCGCCGGACCCCTGGTGGAGTCGTACGCCACCAGGATCCGGTCGACCGTCTTCCCGGCCGCGACCGACCCGATCCGTGAGGCCACGTCGTTCCACTGGTTGACGTAGAGGGCCTTCGAGGCGCCCTGGCCCTGCGGTGACAGCGCGAACCCGTGCTGGTCCGTCGCGCCGAGATCGCTCAGGTGGCTGCCGTCCGTGAAGGCGAGATCCACCGACACGTTCGTGGCGTCGTAGTCGCGGTCCCCGTCCGCCATCGACGGGAAGATCCGGTACGACAGCCGGGTGCCTGGGCCGACGGCCACGTTCACGTCGAAGACCTTGTTGTACGAGTACGCCCGCCCGTCGGCGGTGTGCCGTCCGGCGTAACGCAGGGCTCTCTTTCCGGTGAACCCGGCGCCCGCCTTCGCGGTGGGCGATCCGCTCGGGCCGCGGTCCACCAGCGACAGCATGTCCTGCGGGACCGGGCCGCCGCTGCCGCCCGTGGAGAACTGCACGTCGGCCAGTTGCAGGATGTCGTCCGCGCCGTTGTTCTTCGTGATCTCGAGCCGGAAGTGCTGGTACTCGGCCGGCTCGGCGAGGTTGTACGACCTGGTCTGGAAGCGCTCGGCGAAGGACTCGCCGGAGCGGCTGTCGACCGTTTTCCAGTCCTTGCCATCCGTGGAGCCCTGAAGGGTCCAGTCCTTCGGGTCGCGCTCGGCGAAGTCATTGGCCGAGGTGAGCGCGTACGTGACCAGCTTGATCGGCTTGTCCAGGTCGAACTCCACCCAGCCGGTGGGATCGAAGGTCAGCCACTTGGTGCCGGACTCGCCGTCGACGAGGTTCTCCTTCACCTCGCCGCCGTCCGTGTTCTCGGCACTGGCGCGCACGTCCGTGACATGGTCGGTGACATTGCCCGGAATGCCGGTGCTGTAGCCGCCGTCGACACCCAAGGCCCGCTTGCTGCCGTCCGCCGCGGTGTCGACGGTGTTGAGCCAGTCGGGCGCCGGATCGCCCGCCTCGAAGGAGGAGGCGAACTCCCGGTCGGCCTTGGGCGGCGCGTCGGGCAGGGCGACCGCCGCGCCCTGCGAGCCCACCGCCATGACAAAGGCGGCCGTGATCACGACCGCCGGACCCCATCTGTGCCGAGCTCTGTGCCGCATACTCCGACACCCTCCCTGCGCTCTGGACAACGTTGTCAACTGTGACGCGCAGAGACCAGTAGTGGGTCAAGTGCTCAGTGATGTCAAGGGTGTTGGCTGTGGCATTCGGGGCGTATGTCGCGGATTTTTCCGGCAAGGTGGCCACAGGCGCCTCATATTTCCTGGAGGTCTCAACTCGGATAAGACCATTGGCCAACCTTGCATTCGATCTTGCTCCGTTGGCGGGAAGTGGACTATACCTGTCGGCGATTCACCCGATCCGTTCTTCACCATCCGCACTTCCTGCACGACCCTGCTGACCTGACCGCGGTGCCGGGGAGGATCCCCTTCACCGCCTGAGTCCTGGAGAAGGCGAGGACTTGAGCATGGGATCCACTTCCGCCGAGAACACCGGCAACGCGGGTGTCGGCCGCCGCGATCTGATCAAGCGGTCCGCCGCGCTCGGATTGATCTCAGTACCCACGATGAGCTTCCTGTCCGCGTGTGCGAGCGGCGGCGGAGGAGACAACAACGACAACAACTCCAACCAGGGCAAGACGTCCAAGTCGAACCCCTTCGGAGTGGAGAAGGGCGGCAAGCTGGACGTCGTCGTTTTCAAGGGCGGATACGGCGACGACTACGCCAAGGCGTGGGAGGCGAATTTCAAGACGAAGCTCGGCATCACCTCCACCCACACCGGCACGCAGGAGATCACCGGAAAGCTTCAGCCCCGCTTCAACGCGGGCAACCCGCCGGACATCGTGGACGACTCCGGCGCTCAGCAGATCAAGATCGACGTCCTGTACAAGAACGGCCAGCTGCTGGACCTCGCCCCCGTCCTCGACGCGCCGTCGGTCGACGATCCGAGCAAGAAGGTCCGGGACATGATCATTCCCGGTACCCTCGACGCGGGCATGCAGGAGGGCAAGATCGTCGCCCTCAACTACATCTACACGGTGTGGGGTCTGTGGTACTCCGGCAAGCTCTTCAAGGAGAAGGGCTGGGAGGAGCCGAAGACCTGGGCCGACTTCATCAAGGTCTGCCAGGCGGCGAAGAAGGAAGGTATCGGCGGTCTCGCCCACCAGGGCAAGTACCCGTACTACATCAACGTCGCCATCATGGACCTGATTGCCAAGACGGGCGGTCTGGACGCGATGAAGGCGATCGACAACCTCGACCCCAAGGCGTTCGTCGGCTCGGACGCGGCGCTGGCCGGTGTCGAGGCGATCTACGAGGTCGTCGAGAAGGGCCTGTTGATGCCCGGCACGAACGGCCTGACCCACACCGAGTCCCAGACGCGCTGGAACCAGTACAAGGCCGCGTTCATCACCTGCGGCTCCTGGCTGGAGAACGAGCAGCTCAAGCAGACGCCGTCGGACTTCGACATGAAGTTCATGCCGATGCCCCTGCTGCCCGACAGCAAGCTGCCCTTCGAAGCCATCCGGGCCGGTTCCGGAGAGCCCTTCATCATCCCGGCGAAGGCAAAGAACCTGCCGGGCGCCAAGGAGTTCATGCGGCACATGCTCTCCAAGGAGTGGTCGACGCTCTTCGCCAAGGAGGCCAACTCCCTCACCATCCTCAAGGACGGCGTCGACGCGAGTGTCAAGCTCCGCCCCGGCACCCAGTCCACGGTCGAGGCGTCCAAGGCGGCCGGTGACAACACCTTCCGCTACCTCTACCCGGAGTGGTACAGCGAGATGGACACGGCCATCCAGGCTGCGTCCAACGAGCTGATGTCCAAGCGCATCCAGCCGAAGGAGTGGCTCAAGCGGTGCCAGGCCGCGGTCGACAAGCAGGCCAAGGACCCGGCCTCCAAGAAGAACCACCGGGACTGACCGCAACGCCGTTTCCCGGACCGGAGAAATCCGGTCCGGGGGAGGACACCAGGGGCAGGAAAGCCAATGCGCAAAGGGCAGTACAGGTTCGTCGCGGGATTTCTCTTCGTTCCCGTGGCGCTCTATCTGATCTTCGTGATCTGGCCGTACATGCAGACGTTCGGCTATTCGCTGACCGACTGGAAGGGCCAGTCACAGACCTTCAAGTTCGTCGGACTGGACAACTACAGGGCGCTGTTCCAGGACGACGTCTTCATGCAGGCCATCTGGCACAACATCCTGTTCCTGGTGTTCATCCCGGTGATCACCATTTTGCTCGCCCTGTTCTTCGCCTTCATGGTGAATGCGGGCGGGCGCAGCAAGGCCGGCGGGGTGCAGGGTGTCGCCGGATCCAAGTTCTACAAGATCATCTACTTCTTCCCGCAGGTGCTGTCGCTGGCGATTGTCGCGGTGCTGTTCAACGCGGTGTACCGCAGTGACGGTGGTGGTCTGCTCAACGGCTTTCTGATCAAGATCGGCCTGGTGGACGCGAGCAATCCCACGGAATGGCTGAACGATCCCGACCTGGTGCTGTGGGCGCTGATCGTGGCCGTGGTCTGGCACGGCGTCGGTTTCTACCTGGTGCTGTTCTCGGCCGCCATGCAGTCCATCCCGAAGGACATCTACGAGGCCGCGCTCATCGACGGCGCCGGGCGCAACCAGTCCTTCTTCCGCATCACCCTGCCGCTGCTGTGGGACACCGTGCAGACCGCCTGGGTGTACCTCGGCATCGTCGCGATGGACATGTTCGTCCTGGTCTCCTCCATGACCGCGAGCATGGGCGCGTACGGCGGAGGGCCCGATCACCACAGCGACGTCATGTCGACCGTGATGATGCGCAACTTCCAGTACTTCGGCAAGAGCGGCTATGCCTGCGCCATGGGCGTGGTCATGCTGCTGCTCACGCTGGTCCTGTCCCTGGTGATGCTGCGCGCCACCCGCCGCGAGCGCGTCGAGTTCTGAGCGGAAGAGACGACAACGATGAGCGCACCCCTCAAGGAGACCGTCCCCTCGGGCGGTACCGTTCCGCCCCAGCGCCCGGCGGGCAAGGCCCTGGCACGAGCAGGTGAGCAGCGCAGCGAAGGCGTCGTGCTGAACGTCTTCTCGCACGGCTTCCTCGCCCTATGGGCGCTGCTGATCGTGCTGCCACTGCTGTGGCTCGTGTTCAGCTCCTTCAAGACCGACGCCCAGATCGGCGGTTCGGCCCTCGGCTGGCCCGACAACTGGACCTTCGACGTCTTCCGCCGGGCCTGGGACAAGGGCATCGGTGACTACTTCCTCAACACCCTCATCGTCCTGGTCTTCTCCGTGCCTCTGACGATGCTGCTCGGCTCCATGGCCGCGTACGTTCTCGCCCGGTACCAGTTCTGGGGCAACCGGCTGCTGTACTACTTCTTCGTCGCCGGCGCGATGTTCCCCGTGTTCCTCGCCCTCGTCCCGCTGTTCTTCATGGTCAAGCGGCTGGACATGCTCAACACCTACCAGGGCCTGATCCTGGTCTACATCGCCTACTCGATGCCGTTCACGGTGTTCTTCATGCACGCCTTCTTCCGGACCCTGCCGACAGCGGTCTTCGAGGCGGCGGTCCTCGACGGGGCCTCGCACACCCGGACCTTCTTCCAGGTGATGCTGCCGATGGCGAAGCCGGGGCTGATCAGCGTCGGCATCTTCAACACGCTCGGCCAGTGGAACCAGTTCATCCTGCCGACCGTGCTGATGCAGCCGCAGAGCGGCAGCGACCCCGAGCGGTACGTCCTCACCCAGGGGCTCATCCAGCTGCAACAGCAGCAGGGCTACGCCTCCGACCTGCCCGTCCTCTTCGCGGGCGTGACCATCGCGATGATCCCCATGCTGGTGGTCTACCTGTCGTTCCAGCGCCAGGTGCAGGCGGGACTGACGTCGGCCACCCTGAAATAGCCCTCCGAAACCGTCGGCGCGCGCCGCTCCCGGCTCCCGGGGGCGGCGCTGAGCCATGTGCACAGGGGCCCGGAAACAGTTCAACCTCTTGACGGGAGGCGACCCGAACAGCTCAGCTTAGAGTTCACTAGTTGGACATAGACGGGGCCTCATTGAAGCGGTCCCGCGCGCAGGAGGTCGTCGTGGAGACTCCGGGGTCGCAGTCGTCACTGCACCGAGCCAACCTGGAGCGGGTCGTACGGGCCGTCCGGCTGGCCGGGTCACTCACGCAGGCGGAGATCGCGAGGACCACGGGGCTGTCCGCGGCAACGGTCTCCAACATCGTCCGCGAGCTCAAGGACGGCGGAACGGTCGAGGTCACGCCCACCTCGGCGGGTGGCCGAAGAGCCCGCAGCGTCTCCCTCAGCGGCGACGCCGGGATCGTCATCGGCGTGGACTTCGGGCATACGCATTTGCGCGTCGCGGTCGGGAACCTGGCCCACCAGGTGCTGGCCGAGGAGTCCGAGCCGCTGGACGTGGACGCCTCCTCGGCGCAGGGCTTCGACCGGGCGGAAGAGCTGGTCAATCGCCTGATTGCAGCAACCGGTGTCGACCGGTCCAAAGTCGCGGGCGTGGGCCTCGGTGTGCCCGGTCCGATCGACGTCGAGTCCGGCACCCTCGGCTCGTCGGCGATCCTGCCCGGCTGGATCGGCACCAAGCCCGCCGAGGAGCTGCGGGGGCGGCTCGGCGTGCCCGTGCACGTGGACAACGACGCCAACCTCGGCGCCCTCGGCGAGCTGGTCTGGGGCAGTGGCCGGGGGGTCAGGGACCTGGCGTACATCAAGGTCGCGAGTGGTGTCGGAGCGGGTCTGGTGATCGACGGGAAGATCTACCGGGGGCCCGGCGGCACTGCGGGAGAAATCGGACATATTACACTCGATGAGTCGGGCCCTGTCTGCCGCTGCGGTAACCGGGGATGCCTGGAAACCTTTGCGGCAGCGCGCTACGTACTTCCGTTGCTCCAGTCGAGCCACGGCACCGACCTGACGATGGAAGGCGTCGTGCGGCTGGCCAGGGACGGAGACCCGGGCTGCCGTCGGGTGATCGCCGACGTCGGCCGTCACATCGGTTCTGGAGTCGCCAATCTCTGCAATCTGCTGAACCCGAGCCGGGTCGTCCTGGGCGGTGATCTCGCCGAGGCCGGTGAGCTGGTGCTCGGGCCGATCAGAGAGTCCGTCGGCCGCTATGCGATCCCCAGTGCAGCGCGCCAACTGTCCGTTCTCCCGGGGGCACTTGGGGGCCGTGCGGAGGTGCTCGGAGCGCTCGCTCTCGCACTCAGCGAGATGGGCGATTCGACCCTTTTGGATGGCACCTTGTCGACTGCGACACCTGCCTTCACTTAGAGAACGCATGACGCCGTTGCCATCTCGTTAAGTATTTACTTCTTGACGTCGCACGTGTGGCCGAGTTGACTTCCAGCCACCTCGGCCGCAGCGTTGCGGCCCTGTCAGGGAGGCACCCCCAAATGAACGCAACGATGCGTAGAGTCGTGATCGGCACGGCCGCGGTTTCGATGGCACTGTCCATGGCCGCCTGCGGCAAGGCCGGTGACAAGAAGAACGACTCCGGCAGCTCGAGCTCCGGCGGCACCAAGGCCTCGATCGGCCTGCTTCTTCCCGACAACACGCAGACCCGTTACGAGCAGTTCGACCGGCCGCTGTTCGAGGCCAAGGTCAAGGAGCTGTGCTCCGGCTGCACCGTGCAGTACGCCAACGCCAACGCCGACGCGGCCAAGCAGGCGCAGCAGGTCAGCAGCATGATCACCAAGGGCGTCAAGGTCATCGTGATCAGCGCTCAGGACTCCGCGGCCATCAAGTCCTCGATCCAGACCGCGGTCAACAAGGGCATCAAGGTCGTCGCCTACGACCGTCTCGCGCAGGGCCCGGTCTCCGCGTACATCTCCTTCGACAACGTCAAGGTCGGCGAGCTGCAGGGTCAGGCGCTGCTCACCTCGCTGGGCTCCAAGGCGAACAAGAGCTCCAAGGTCGTCATGATCAACGGTGACGACGCCGACCCGAACGCCGCCCAGTTCAAGAAGGGCGCGCACCAGGCCCTCGACGGCAAGGTCGACATCGCCTACGAGCAGTCCGGCCTCTGGAAGGACACCGTCGCCGCCCAGAAGATGTCCGCGGCCATCACCCAGCTCGGCGCCAAGAAGATCGCGGGCGTCTACTCCGCCAACGACAGCATGGCCGGTGGCATCGCCAACACCCTCAAGGGCGCCGGTATCGCCGGTATCCCGCTGACGGGTCAGGACGCGGAGCTCGCCGCCATCCAGCGGATCCTCGCGGGCACCCAGTCGAGCACCGTCTACAAGGCCTACAAGCCGGAGGCCGAGGGCGCCGCGACGCTCGCGGTCGACCTGGCCCAGGGCAAGAGCATCTCCTCGCTCGCCACCACGACGCTGACCAGCGGCTCCGGCGACAAGGTGCCCTCCCAGCTGCTGACCCCGGTGTCGGTCACCAAGGCCAACATCAAGGACACGGTCGTCAAGGACGGTCTGTACACCGTCAAGCAGATCTGCACCGCCGCCTACGCCAAGGCCTGCAAGTCGGCCGGCCTCGAGTAGTCGAGCACCCGAGTGACTGCCCGGACCCCTGGGCAGTCACCGCAGCCGCGACCGCCACGCGGTCCCGCGAAGCCTGTCCGGCGCCCGCCCCGGCTTTCATACCCCGCTACCGGGACGGGTGCCGGACGGAACCGTTGCCAAGGGCAGCGGATTCGCGCATGTTCATCCTGTAAACCTCGTGCGTCTTCGCACACCTCTCCGCGCAGTACCCCAAGCGCGGCATCCCCGCCGGTCAGGCGGCGAAGGAGATGGTTCACGTGTCCGCTACGCCCGTGCTGGCGTTGCGCGGAGTCTCCAAGCGATTCGGTGCGGTCCAGGCCCTCACCGACGTAGAGCTGGAGGTCCACGCCGGAGAAGTCGTCGCCCTGGTCGGCGACAACGGCGCAGGGAAGTCGACCCTGGTCAAGACGATCGCAGGTGTCCACCCCATCGATGAGGGCGTCATCGAGTGGGAGGGCAACCCGGTCAGCATCAACAAGCCGCACGACGCCCAGGGACTCGGTGTCGCGACCGTCTACCAGGACCTCGCCCTGTGCGACAACCTCGACGTGGTCGGCAACCTCTACCTCGGACGTGAGCTGCTGCACCGCGGCGCCATCGACGAGGTGACGATGGAGAAGAACGCCCGGGAGCTGCTGTCCACGCTCTCCATCCGCATCCCGAGCGTCCGCATCCCGATCGCGAGCCTCTCCGGCGGTCAGCGCCAGGTCGTCGCCATCGCCCGCGCGCTGATCGGCGACCCGAAGGTCGTCATCCTCGACGAGCCCACCGCCGCCCTCGGCGTCGAGCAGACCGCGCAGGTCCTCGACCTGGTCGAGCGGCTGCGCGAGCGGGACCTCGGCGTCATCCTCATCAGCCACAACATGGCCGATGTCAAGGCGGTCGCGGACACCGTCGCCGTTCTGCGCCTGGGCAGGAACAACGGCTCCTTCCCCGTGAAGGACACCAGCCACGAAGAGATCATCGCCGCGATCACGGGTGCCACGGACAACGCCGTGACCCGTCGTGCGGGGCGTCGCAGCACGGAGGCGGCAAAGTGAGCGACACGTCCAAGGTTTCCAAGACGGACGCCGCGCCGGAGCAGCAGGCAACGACTCCGGCGGACGACCCCACGGCCGCGCCGGTCGCCGTCGTCGACCCGCGGCTGCTGGTCCGCGAAGAGGGCTTCAAGGGCTACCTCACCGAGTTCAAGCGCAAGGTGAAGGGCGGCGAGCTGGGCTCGCTGCCGGTGGTCATCGGCCTGATCGTCATCTGGACGATCTTCCAGCTGAAGAACGACCGCTTCCTCAGCGCGGACAACCTGTCCAACATCAGCTACTACCTGTCGGCCACCGGCATGCTCGCCATCGGCCTGGTGTTCGTGCTGCTGCTCGGCGAGATCGACCTCTCCGTGGGCTCGGTCAGCGGCCTGGCCTCGACGATCTTCGCCGTGTTCGTGGTCGAGCACGGGATGAACGACTGGCTCGCTCTGGTCCTGACGATCCTGACCGGTATCGGTATCGGTGCGCTGCACGGGTTCTTCTTCGCGAGAATCGGTGTGCCGGCCTTCGTGGTGACACTCGCCGGCTTCCTGGGCTGGAACGGTCTGATGCTGTGGCTGCTGGGCTCCAGCGGCACCATCAACATCCCGGCCGACACCGGCCCGGTGCACCTCTTCGGTCAGAACTCCTTCTTCATGGACCAGGCCGTCATCGGCGCCTATCTGCTGGCCGGCCTCGGCGTCTTCCTGTCCCTCGTGGGCCAGTTCAACGAGCAGCGCCGCCGCCGGGCCGCCGGGGTGCCCTTCCGTCCCACCAGCGAGATCCTGGTGCGCGTCGTCCTGCTCGGTGTGGCGTCCTTCGCGGCCGCGGCCGTGCTGAACAACGCCGCCGGTGTCTCCAACGCCCTGGTGATCTTCCTCGCCTGCCTGGTGGTCGTCGACTTCGTGCTGCGGCGCACCACCTACGGCCGCAAGGTGTTCGCGGTCGGCGGTGGCATCGAGGCGGCCCGCCGTGCCGGTATCAGCGTGCCCATGGTCCGCATCACCGTGTTCGCCATCTCCGGCATGTTCGCTGCGATCGGCGGCATGTTCTTCGCCGGCCAGACCGCGAGCGCGACGCTGACCGCGGGTGGCGGCAACACCCTGATGCTCGCCATCGCGGCGGCGGTCATCGGTGGTACGTCGCTGTTCGGCGGCCGGGGTTCGGTCTGGTCCGCCCTGCTGGGCATGCTGGTCATCCAGTCGATCCAGACCGGCCTGGACCTGCTCAACATGAACACGTCCATCCAGTACATGATCACTGGTGCGGTTCTGCTCGGTGCGGTGGTCATCGACTCCGTCAGCCGTCGGAGCCAGAAGGCTGCCGGTCGCGCATAACGCGGTCGCGCCGTAGGGGGTGCGGTGGATCGGCGGGTGCCGGCCGGATGTGGCTGGTCGCGCAGTTC
This sequence comes from Streptomyces sp. NPDC001137, assembly GCF_040298885.1. Classification (NCBI taxonomy): domain Bacteria; kingdom Bacillati; phylum Actinomycetota; class Actinomycetes; order Kitasatosporales; family Streptomycetaceae; genus Streptomyces; species Streptomyces sp. NPDC001137. The sequence continues at coordinate 376,777 of NZ_JBEPBA010000005.1, read as the reverse complement.
CCCGCGCCCCTGATGGGGCCGCAGGCGGCCCCTCTCTCATACCTGTGCCCGGCGCCAATGGCGGTGCCGGGCGCAGTCGTGTCATAGGGGCGGCGGATCTTGGGTACAGCCGATCGCGTGACCTATGACGCACTGCCCGGGCGTCGGCCGCGCAGGCGGAACATTAGACTCGACGAGCCCGGCAACAGCTCTACTGCAAGGAGGCACGGGTGCCGCTGCTGACCCGCATCAGGGGACCGCGCGATCTGGACCGGCTCAGCCTGGAGCAGCTGGACCAGCTGGCAGAGGAGATCCGGACCTTCCTCGTCGACGCCGTCTCCAAGACCGGCGGCCACCTCGGCCCCAACCTGGGCGTCGTCGAGCTCACCATCGCCCTGCACCGCGTCTTCGAATCCCCGAAGGACAAGGTGCTGTGGGACACGGGCCACCAGTCCTATGTGCACAAGCTGCTGACCGGCCGCCAGGACTTCGCGAAGCTGAAACAGAAGGGCGGCCTGTCCGGCTACCCCTCGCAGGCCGAGTCCGAGCACGACGTCATCGAGAACAGCCACGCCTCCACGGTGCTCGGCTGGGCCGACGGCCTCGCCAAGGCCAACCAGATCCTGGAGCGCGACGACCATGTGGTCGCCGTGATCGGTGACGGCGCCCTGACCGGCGGCATGGCCTGGGAGGCCCTCAACAACATCGCCGACGCCAAGGACCGCCCCCTCGTCATCGTTGTCAACGACAACGAGCGCTCGTACGCCCCGACCATCGGCGGCCTCGCGAACCACCTCGCGACTCTTCGTACGACCGACGGGTACGAGCGGTTCCTGGCCCGCGGCAAGGACCTGCTGGAGCGCACGCCCGTCGTCGGCAGGCCGCTCTACGAGACGCTGCACGGAGCGAAGAAGGGCCTCAAGGACTTCATCGCCCCGCAGGGCATGTTCGAGGACCTCGGCCTGAAGTACGTCGGTCCCATCGACGGTCATGACATCGAGGCCCTGGAGTCGGCGCTGGCGCGCGCCAAGCGGTTCGGCGGCCCGGTGATCGTGCACTGCCTCACCGAGAAGGGCCGCGGCTACCAGCCCGCCCTCCAGGACGAGGCCGACCGCTTCCACGGCATCGGCCCCATCCACCCCGACACCGGCCTGCCCATCAAGGCCTCCGGCGCCGACTGGACCTCCGTCTTCGGCGACGAGATGGTGCAGCTCGGCAAGGAGCGCAAGGACATCGTCGCGATCACCGCGGCGATGCTGCAGCCGGTCGGCCTGAAGAAGTTCGCGGACGCCTTCCCGAAGCGGATCTACGACGTCGGCATCGCCGAGCAGCACGCGGCCGTCTCCGCCGCGGGCCTCGCCACCGGCGGACTGCACCCCGTCTTCGCTGTCTACGCGACCTTCCTCAACCGGGCCTTCGACCAGGTGCTGATGGATGTCGCCCTGCACAAGTGCGGTGTCACCTTCGTCCTGGACCGGGCCGGCATCACCGGCACCGACGGCCCCTCCCACAACGGCATGTGGGACATGTCGATCCTCCAGGTCGTCCCCGGGCTCCGGCTGGCCGCCCCGCGCGACGCCGACCAGGTGCGCAAGCAGCTGCGGGAGGCCGTCGAGGTCAAGGACGCGCCGACCGTGGTGCGCTTCTCCAAGGGCGCCGTCGGACCCGCCGTACCCGCCGTGGGACGGGTGGGCGGCATGGACGTCCTGCGCGAGCCCGGCACGGACACCCCGGACGTGCTGCTCGTCTCCGTGGGCGCCCTGGCCCCCATGTGCCTGGAGATCGCCTCCCTGCTCGACAAGCAGGGCATCTCCACCACCGTCGTCGACCCGCGCTGGGTCAAGCCCGTCGACGAGGCCATGGCGCCGCTCGCGGAGCGGCACCGCGTGGTCGTCACCGTCGAGGACAACTCCCGTGTCGGCGGAGTCGGTTCGTCCATCGCGCAGGCCCTGCGCGACGCGGGCGTCGACGTACCGCTGCGCGACTTCGGCATCCCGCCGCGCTTCCTCGACCACGCCTCCCGCGCCGAGGTGATGACGGAGATCGGGCTCACGGCACCCGACATCGCCCGCCAGGTCACCGGCCTCGTCTCCAAGCTGGACGGCCGCTTCAACCGCGAGGCGGCCGAGGTCGACTCGGTGGAGCCCGCGCGCGACTGACCCGCCCGATACGACCGGATGGGCCGCTGACACCACCGCCGAGGGTGGTGGCAGCGGCCCATCTGCGTGAATCCGCCCGCGCCGGGGCATACGCAGTACGCCCCCTCTCGATCATGTCGAGGACGACGAAGCGTGGGAGGTAAGCCCATGAGCAGTACCCTCTTCCGGACGAAGAAGGTCGAGCAGTCCATCCTCGATACCGAGGAACCCGAGCACGCGCTCAAGAAATCCCTGTCCGCGCTCGATCTGACCGTCTTCGGCGTCGGCGTCATCATCGGCACCGGCATCTTCGTTCTCACCGGCACGGTGGCCAAGAACAACGCCGGCCCGGCCGTCGCCCTGGCCTTCGTCGCGGCCGGCGTGGCCTGCGGGCTCGCCGCGCTCTGCTACGCCGAGTTCGCCTCCACGGTCCCGGTGGCCGGCTCCGCCTACACCTTCTCGTACGCCTCCCTGGGCGAACTGCCCGCCTGGATCATCGGCTGGGACCTGGTCCTGGAGTTCGCGCTCGGTACGGCGGTGGTGGCCGTCGGCTGGTCCGGGTACATCGCCTCCCTCCTCGACAACGCCGGCTGGCATCTGCCCGAGCGGCTGAGCGGCAGGGAGGGGGCGCACGGCTTCGGCTTCGACATCCTCGCCGCCGCCCTGGTCCTGGTGCTGACCGCGATCCTCGTGGTGGGCACGAAGCTCTCCGCGCGGGTCACCTCCGTCGTCGTCGCCATCAAGGTGACCGTCGTGCTGACCGTGATCGTCGCGGGCCTGTTCTTCGTCAAGGGCGACAACTACCAGCCGTTCATCCCCAAGTCGCAGACGGTGGAGGCGGGCGGGAGTCTCAAGGCCCCGCTCATCCAGCTGATGTTCGGCTGGGCGCCCTCCAACTTCGGCGTGATGGGCATCTTCACGGCGGCTTCCGTCGTCTTCTTCGCGTTCATCGGTTTCGACGTCGTCGCCACGGCCGCCGAGGAGACCAGGAACCCGCAGCGGGACATGCCGCGCGGCATCCTCGGCTCGCTCGTCATCTGCACGGTGCTGTATGTCGCCGTGTCGATCGTCGTCACCGGCATGGAGCACTACACCAAGCTGTCCGTGAGCGCCCCGCTCGCCGACGCCTTCAAGGCCACCGGGCACCCCTGGTTCGCGGGCTTCATCAGCTTCGGCGCCGCCGTCGGACTGACCACGGTCTGCATGATCCTGCTCCTCGGCCAGACCCGGGTCTTCTTCGCGATGAGCCGCGACGGGCTGCTGCCGCGCTTCTTCTCGCACGTCCACCCGCGCTTCAAGACCCCGCACCGGCCGACCATCCTGCTCGGCGTGATCATCGCGATCGTCGCCGGCTTCACCAGCCTCAGCGAACTCGCGGAACTGGTGAACATCGGCACGCTCTTCGCCTTCGTCGTGGTCGCGATCGGCGTGATCATCCTCCGCAACACCCGCCCCGACCTGCACCGTGCCTTCCGTACCCCGTGGGTCCCGGTCATCCCGGTCCTGTCGGTGTGCGCCTCGCTGTGGCTGATGCTGAACCTGCCCGCCGAGACCTGGCTCCGGTTCGCCATCTGGATGGTGATCGGCTTCGTCGTGTACTTCCTCTACGGCCGCTCCCACAGCCGTCTGGCACGGGGCGAGCAGACGACGACGGGCGACGTCCTGAAGTAGCCCGCTGCCGCTGCGGGCAGTCGTGCCGCTCGGCGGCACGGGTGGCCGCAGCGGCACCCCGCCGGCGCGGGCAAGCCAACCCACCCGCCCGCACGAGCCGCGCGCATGCTACGGCCTGACAGTTCGCGGTCCGGAGACCGACGCCCCCAACTCCCGTACCCTGCGCCGCAGTTCCCGGTCCGCGGTCACCACCAGGACCGGGCGGCCCTGCGCCCCGGCGACCAGGTCGACCATGTGGTCGTCCCCGCTGCCCGGCGCCGACTCCACCCGGACGCCGGGCACCGTCTCCACCCCGCGCGCCGCCCCCTCCACCACGAGAACGATCTCCACGGGACCGGAGTGGCCCGGCAGACCGTCGGCCGCGAGCCGGTCGCGGAGGCGCTCGGCGGCCCCCCGCCGGTCACGCCACCAGCCGTCGGGCACCGACCCGACGACGTTCGCGGCGTCGACGATCACGAGCAGGGGGTCGCTCTCAGTCATGCGGCAAGGTTCGCACAGCTGCCGCAGCCGTCCGCTCAGTCCACCGGCTTCTCGTCGAAGCTGGCGAAGTACGCGGCGGCCATGTCCTCGTCGCCGTGGCCCTGTGCGGCGGCCCGCTCCATGCGTTCGGCGGTTGCCGCGGCGACGTCCAGACGGACTCCGTTCCGCTGTCCGGCCTCGACGATCAGACGGGCGTCCTTGGCGGCTGTGACCACCGCGAACTGGGCCGGGGACAACTGGCCGTTGAGGACCAGCCCCGCCTTGGCCCTGAGGTAGCCCATGTCGAGCGGGCCGCCCGCGATCAGGTCGAAGAAGCTCTGCGGGTCGACCTCCAGGGCCCGGGACAGGGCGAGCACCTCGCCGGTCGCCGCGGTCGCGGCGAGCACCCAGCTGTTGGCGACCAGCTTCAGCCGGGTCGCGCTGCCGGCCGCGCCGTCCTCCCCGGTCCACAGCGTGCGGGCGCCGACCGCGTCGAACACCGGCTCCACCACCGCCCGGCTGTCGGCGGGCCCGGCGGCCAGCACGGTCACCTGCCCCGCCTCCGCGGGCCGGCGGGTGCCGAGCACCGGGGCGTCGTAGAAGACGAGGCCGTGCTCCTCGGCGAACGCGGCCAGTCCCGCGATCGCCTCGATGCCGGCCGTAGTCGCCTGCACCCAGGCGGCGCCGGGGCGCAGCGCGGGGGCCGCCTCGCGCATGACGTCCAGGGCGGCCGGACCGTCGTAGACCATGGTCAGGACGACATCGGCGCCCTGGACGGCCTCGGCGGGCGTGGCGGCGATGTGCGCTCCGTCGGCGGCGAGCGGCTCGGCCTTGGCGCGGGTGCGGTTCCAGGCGCGGACCAGGTGGCCGGCGCGGGCGAGGTTGCGGGCCATGGCGGCGCCCATGATGCCGGTGCCGAGGACGCCCACGGTGAGCTGGTCGGTCATGAGTTCGGCTTCCTTCTCACTGTTGCTGTGGTTGCTCGGGGACAGCCTGCCCGCTCGGCGCCCGGCCGCACGCCCAAGGACGCAGGCCCTGCCGTCTGGATCGGCTCGGCGTCGCGGGGGCTGGCATGCACTCCCCCCACTGCCTCAAGGGCGTGGGGGACCCCCAGCGGCGTTGTCGTCGGTTGCCGACGCTCCGCGTCGGGGACCCCCATGACCCCGCTCGGGGTGGCTGCAAGCCACCGTGCCCTGCGGCCGACCCGATCCAAACGGCAGGGCCCAGGGGCCGGGCCACGACCCGCGTGTCGCCCCGCTTAGAGTGAAGCGGTGAACGGCGACTGGCTCCTGCGCGGCCGTGACGGCCGGCTCAGTGTCTACCTCCCCACCGACGACGCCCTCCTGTGCCGGGCGGAGCGCTCGCCCGGCGGCCCCTGGACGGCCGCGCACCGGGTCGGCGGCGAGCAGAGGCTGCACCCCTCACCCGCGGTCGGACAGGGCAGCGACTCCTACGCCCATCTGGTGTCCTGGCGGCCGACCGTGTCCGGCGAGGCCGGCCTCGTGCACTCCACCCACTTCCGGCCCCGGCTCGCCGCCCTCGACTGGGCGCCGATCGGGCACCCGGACAAGAAGGGATCCCGCACCGGCCCGCCCGCCGTCGCGGTCGACGCCGAGGGGCGCGCCCACGTCTTCGTCCGCAACAACGGCGGCGGGGTGAGCATGGTCGCGCAGAAGGAGAAGGGCGGCTGGGAACCCTGGCGGGACCTCAAGGGGCATGACGTACAAGGGGAACTGGCCGCGGTGACGGGGGAGTCGGGGCGCGTCGAGGTGTACGCGGCCGTCCCCGGCGGCATCCTGCACTGGCGGCAGGAGAAGGCGGCCGCCCAGCCGGCCCTGGAGGAGGCGATGGAGGCGCCGGTCCGCCCGGACACGCTGTACGCGCTGGCCACCTCCCCGGCCGGCACGACCCTCTTCTACACCGACGAGTCGGGAGACCTGTGCGCCTGGCGCCCCGGCGCCAAACCCGTCACCCTGCTGCCCTCCGCCGGGCCCGGCCCCGTCTCCGCGGTGCGCTGCGAACTCGACGGCCACGACTGCACCCTGCTCGCGCAGCGCTCGGCGAGCGGGCGGGTCGCCTTCGCCGCGTATCCGACCGAGCAGGAGTCGGCAGGCGCCTGGTGGACCGAGTCGGGCCCGGCCCTTCCCGCGGACGCCGCCGTGTCCCTCGCGGTGGACGAGGACGGCCGCGTGGTGGCGGCAACGTTGTCCCCGTCCACCGGACAGCTCCTGCTCACCCGACGCAAGGACGAGCCGGGGCTGGCGCTGGAGGCCTGGCGCAAGGTGTGACGCCCGGCGGTCGCGCGCTTCCTCCGCTTCCGCTTACCGCTGTGGCCGGTTTCTGCCGTCGTCCGGCGAGCGCCCCAGGTCGTTCCGTTTACCGACCGAACGAGACCACATGAGGGCAGCTAGTGACAGGAGACACCCAAGGTATGAAAAAGGTTGTACAGGTAAGGGCGTGACAAGAGGCACGCGAAGCGTTCGTGGTGACGATGTGAAGGTCTTGTTAGCCTTCCTGAACCTGTTCGAATTCTTTGAGCGCGGGTGGCCGAGAGCCGCCCGCGCTTCTGTTGCCGTGCCAACGGGGTTGGGAATGATGTTGTGAGCAGATCCTCTGCGGTGGATCTTGTCGTGGTCGGGCTCGGTTACGTAGGACTTCCGCTGGCCCGCTCGGCCGCTGCGGCGGGGCTGAAAGTGATCGGTCTCGACCGCAGCCGGAACGTCGTCGACGGTCTGAACTCCGGCCGCTCGCACGTGGACGACATCACGGACGCCGAGGTCGCCGTGATGCTCCAGCAGGGCTTCGAAGCGGTGGACCGGCCCGACGTCATCGCCGACGCCGCCGCCGTCGTCATCTGTGTGCCGACCCCCCTCACCGAGTACGCCCCCGACCTGACCGCGGTGAACGCCGCTGTCGAGGACATCGCCGCCCACCTGGCTCCGGGCACCCTCGTCGTGCTGGAGTCCACGACGTACCCCGGCACCACGGACGAAGTCGTCCGCCCGCGCCTCGAGGCCGGCGGTCTGAGGGTCGGCGAGGACTTCCACCTCGCCTTCTCGCCCGAGCGCATCGACCCGGGCAACGCCAGCTTCGGCCTGGAGAACACGCCCAAGGTGGTCGGCGGCGTCACCGCGGACTGCACCAAGGCCGCCCGCGCCCTCTACGAGCGCTTCGTGACACGTGTCGTCGAGGCCAAGAGCACCCGCGAGGCCGAGATGGCCAAGCTGCTGGAGAACACCTACCGGCATGTGAACATCGCGCTCGTCAACGAGATGTCGATGTTCTGCCGGGAGATCGGCGTCGACCTGTGGGACGCCATCCGCTGCGCCTCCACCAAGCCGTTCGGCTTCGCGCCCTTCTACCCGGGCCCCGGCGTCGGCGGGCACTGCATCCCGATCGACCCCAACTACCTTTCCTACAAGGTCCGTTCGCTCGGCATCCCGTTCCGCTTCGTGGAGCTAGCGCAGGAGATCAACCAGCGCATGCCCGTCCACGTCGTCAACCGGGCCGCCGACCTGCTGAACGACCAGGGCAAGGCGGTGCGCGGCGCCCGCGTGCTGCTGCTCGGCGTCACCTACAAGCCCGACATCTCCGACCAGCGGGAGAGCCCGGCCCTCGCGGTCGCCGAGAACCTCCTCGCCCGGGGCGCCGAACTCGTCTATTTCGACCCGCGCGTCGAGAACTGGAAGGTCGCCGGCAGCCCGGTCGAGCGGGCCGAGGACTACCTCGCCGCCGCCGAGACCGCCGACCTCACCATCCTGCTCCAGTCCCACCGGGAGATCGACCTCGGTCTGCTGGCCGACCGCGCCCGTGCGCTGTTCGACACCCGGGGCAAGTCCGCCGACCACCCGCGGGTGGTCAAGCTGTGACTGCCGACGATACGTACATACCGAGCGCCGTCGAGTCCGGCGGCCGCCGCGCGCACCGCAAGCGCCGGCACCTGAAGGTCTCGTACTTCGTCTTCCTCGCCCTCGCCGCACTGATCGTCACCCGGCTCGACGCGGGCTCCCTGCACCTGTACTCGCTGGGCGCCATGGGCCTGCTGGCCCTGAAGATGTTCGGCGCCCTCTTCTACCGTCCGGCCAAGGCCGGGCGGGAGGAGCTGGAGTACCTGGAGAACGCCTGGGTCACCGCGGTCATCCCGATCTACAACGAGGACCCGGTGATGTTCGAGCAGGGCATGCGCAGCCTCCTCGCGCAGAGCCGCCTGCCGAACGAGATCCACATCATCGACGACTGCAGCGCCGATCCCGGCGGCATCCGTGCGGCGAAGAAGATGCGCCGCGAGTTCGAGGCCCGCGGGGTGAAGTACACCGTCAGCGTGCAGCCCGAGAACAAGGGCAAGCGCGAGGCCCTGGCGCTGGGCTTCGAGGCGGCGCCGTACTCGGACATCTTCCTGTGCGTGGACTCGGACACGATCCTGTCCCGGGACACCGTCCGCGAGCTGCTGCTGCCGCTGGCCGACGAGAAGATCATGGCCTCCACCGGCATGGTGCTGGCGCTCAACCACGACAGCAACATCTTCACGCGCCTTCAGGACCTCAGGTACGGCAACTCCTTCCTCTTCGAGCGGGCCGCCTACTCCCGTCTGAAGTCGGTCCTGTGCTGCTGCGGCGCGCTCTCCGCGTACCGCGGCACCCTGGTGCGCAAGTACCTGCCGGACTTCCTGAACCAGCAGTTCCTGGGCAAGCCGGCCGTCTTCGGTGACGACCGCCGGATGACCAACTACTGCCTCATGGAAGGCCAGGTCGTCTTCCAGGAGACTGCCGTCGGCTATACGGCCGTCCCCGAGAAGCTGCCGCACTTCCTGCGCCAGCAGGTCCGCTGGAACAAGTCCTTCTTCCGCGAGTCCCTGTGGGCCTTCACGCACCAGAAGAAGTACCGCCCGGCCTTCTGGCTGACCTGCATGGAGCTCGCGCTGTGGCTGGTCTTCGGCACCGCGATGTTCTACTCGATGGTCATCACGCCGATCCTGCATCCGGACCGCTTCGTCGCCCACATCGGCGACTACCTGGTCTTCATGGTGCTGATGGGCTACCTCCGCAACGTCCGCTATCTCGACTTCCCGCGCCGCGGCATGGGCTTCATCAAGCGCTTCGGCATGTTCCTGCTCGCGCCGATCTACGGCGTGATCCAGCTGACGCTGCTCACCCCGCTGCGGTTCTACGCCCTGCTCACCCTGCACAAGGGCAGCTGGGGCACCCGGCAGGCCGGCGTCGAGGTGTCCGTGGCCGGCGATCACGAGTCCGACGTGACGGAGATCTTCGAGGAAGAGGATCCGTACTCCGACAAGAAGGTCACCGAGACGCTCCAGCTGATGCGTCTCGAGGGCGTGGCCCTGCGCCGCACGGCCCACCGCGTCGCGCCCGCCATCCCCAGCCAGCCGCAGCCGCTGCCCGGCTACCACGAGCAGCACGCCTACGCGCCCCAGCAGCGGGTGTCCTGGGGCACTCCGGAACCGCAGTGGCAGGGCGGGCAGCACGACCCGTACTACAACGGGCAGGACCCCAGTCACCCCGGCCACCAGGGACAGTACGTCGATCCCTCCTGGCAGCAGGGCGGCCAGGGCTGGTGAGCGTGAGGGGGCGGCCGTGCCGCCCCCTCGGCTCGTTCCCTACGAGTAGTACGCCATCGCCTCGGCCACCGTCAGCACGGGAATCCCCCGGTCGGCGATCGCCTTCATCAGCGTGTCCAGGCCCGCCCTGCTGATTTCCGTGCTGGCCGCCGGAGCCCCGGCCACGATCCGGTGCAGACAGAGGATCAGCCAGTCCCCGTTGTGCGCGCACCGGTCGAGCCGGCCGCCCGCCGCCGTCAGGTTCGCCAGCGCCGTACCGCCGACTCCCGAGCCGTCGGTGATGCCGGTGAGCGCCTTCAGGCGGTACGGCATCGCGGGCGCGAAGGACTCGATGGTCTCGGAGACGATCGACCGGGCGGTGGTGAAGTGCCGGCTCGCGATCTGGTCCACCGGCACGCCGTCCGTGGTCTTCTCGAAGGCGCCGTGCGGATAGGCGAAGTGCTCGCTGGTGAAGCCGTTGCCCACCAGCCACTCCCGCAGGGTCCGCAGATCGTCGTCCACCTGCTGCGCGGTGAGGGCGCTGTAGCTCGCGGTGTGCGCGCTCGTCGCATACGCGTGCCCGGCCATCTCCCAGCCCGAGAAGTCCTGCAGCGAACGCATCTGGTCAACCGTCAGATATGCGCCGCTGCCGATGGCGTCGGCGATGTTGTAGACGGTGCCGGAGTAGCCGTACGCGTCCATCACCGGACGGGCCAGTCCGTGCACGGAGGTGTGCGAGTCGTCGAAGGTGATCGAGACGACGCCCTTGGGGAAGACGGACGAGGTGTCCGGGATCAGCTCGACGGCCTGGAGGTGGTACGTCACCGGGCCGCCCGCGTTGTCGTACACCGCGAAGGACATGTCCGTGAAGCCCGTCGTGGTGGACGGCACTCCGGTGGACGAGATCGAGTACGTCCCGGCCGCGCTCGTGACGTCGGCCCACTGCAGGTGCACGGTGACCCATTCGCCCGACTGCACGTAGTTCGCGGCCGTCGCGGAGTGCGTGTGGAACTGCCAGAGGAAGTGGTTCGCGAGCGAGCCGGTGCCCAGGTAGAAGGACATCTTGGACAGGTTGGCGGTGTCGTCGACCCGGAAGACGAGCCGGATCGCCTTGCCGGTCAGGCTCGTCGCCGCACCTCCCAGCTTGCGGACGTACGACTGCTTTCCCGCGCCCGTGGTGGTCACCCGCACCGACTGGGTGCCGCGCACGAACAGCGAGGTGTCGTTCGCGTCGGCGGAGGAGGTGCCGGTGCCCGCGGCGCTCCAGCCGTGCCCGGACTGGAACTGCTGCGACCAGGTGGCGCGCCGGTGTCTGGGACGGCGGCCGGAGGGCGCGTAGGTCGGTGGTGTGCCCAGACCCCCGAGGCCGGCGGCCGCCGGCCCGGCCGAAGCGGTGCCGAGTGAGGCGCCGCCGGCGGTCGCCAGCCCCGCGGTTCCGGCCAGTAGCAGTGCCGACCGGCGGCTCAACCCCTGCGCGTCCCGCGCCTTTCCACGGCTCATGCGTGCCCCCCAATTCATACTGGCCCCCCGGCTCAGGATGTGGTGTCGAAGTAGTTCATGCCGTTCGCGCTGTAGGCCTTGACCGCCGCGTTCACGTCGTCCTGGGACTGCGCGTCCTTGGCGTTGTAGTAGAGCCAGTCGACCTTCATGTCCCAGGCGCGCTCGCCGCCCTTGAAGGGCAGGTCGATGAACCAGGTGTTGAAGTTCACGGACATGCCGGCGCGCGGGGCGTACTTGCCGCTGGTGCTGTAGATCTTCCTGCCGTCGACGCGATAGGTCACCACGCCGTCCTTGACGGTCATCACGACGGTGTGCCAGCCGGCCAGGCTCTTGACGGTCGTGTTGTACACACGGTCCTCGACGGTGTGCCAGGTCACGTTGTCCAGCTTGGGGCCGAGCCGGCCCCACCCCCCGTTCGGCAGGTACTCGTTGTCGAGCTCGCTGTACATCGAGCCCTTGCCGCCGATGGTGTAGAAGGTCTGGTTGACGTGGTCGCCGTTCTTGCCGGACGTGGGGTCGTCGCTGAAGTGGATCCGGGCGGCATACGTCCCGGAACGGAACTCGCGCCGCGAAGTGCCCACACTGGCCTGCTCGGTGCCGGCCTTCGTACCGTCCGTGCGGGCACGCAGATTGAGTACCTGGCCGTCGCCCAGGGCGTCCTTGTCGGAGGGGAAGGTGACGCCGTCGGCCGACCACGTGTCGTGGATGCCGGGCCCGCCCTCGCTCGTGCGGACCAGCCAGCCGTGCTTGAACAGCGCGGGGTCCTTCGGGCCGGTGTAGTGGAAGTTGTCGAAGAGGACACCGGAGGGGACGTCAGGGGCCGGACGGGCGGCGTCCTTGGAGGCGTTCTTGTCGTCGTCGGGCTTCGTGCCGTCCGGCTCCTCACCCCAGGCGAGAATCCCGCGCTTGTACGCGGTGACCGTCTTCGACTCCTTGTACGTCGTCTTCTCCGCGTCGAAGGAGCGGTCGTTCGACTGGTCCAGCTTCCTGTGGTCGACGCGGTACAGCTGGACGTCGATGCCCTTGCTGTTGGCGCCCGGCTGCAGCGTGCCCGCGCCGCCCGTGAACCTGAGCTCGAGGTAGTGGTCGGCGGTCCTGGCCGGCCTGTCCAGCTCGACGACGCTCCCGGCGACGTCGGAGCAGCCGAAGGCGGCCTGGACGCAGTTGAAGGCGTACGAGCCGCCGTCCGCGGTGAAGTAGTACCGCAGCGTCACCTCGCTCAGCGGCAGCGGCTTCTTCGACCCGTTGAAGATCTCCAGCGAGGGCTCGGCCGTCGTGGCCGTCGCGGGTGTGGCCGTCCGGTACCGGACGGTGAGCTCGGGCGGGTCCGGGTTCGCCTTGCGCCAGATCGGATACAGGGCCGTGGCGCCCGCGGCCACCACCGCAACGAGAAGCAGCAGCTTGACCTTGGGCCACACCCGACGTCGGGGTTGTTGGCGGCGGCGGGTGGACGCCACGGAGTTCCTCCGCAGGAAATCGATACGTTCCGACCCGTCTCTGATCAGGAACGAAAAGTGAATGTGAAGAATGTGATCTGGGTGTGTGGAGATCCTAACGGTAAACGCATAGCAAAGGGGGCGGTCGCCCGGATCGATACCGGGCGCCCGCCCCCTTGCAGGGCAGTGCCGTTACGCGGGAACGCTTGCCACGCCCGGAGCCAGGAACTTCTTGCCGTTCACACGCTCCGAGACACCCTCGCGGTCCAGGTAGGGCGTGATGCCGCCCAGGTGGAAGGGCCAGCCGGCGCCCGTGATCAGGCAGAGGTCGATGTCCTGGGCCTCGGCGACGACGCCCTCGTCGAGCATGAGCCCGATCTCCTGGGCGACGGCGTCGAGGACACGGTCACGGACCTGCTCCTCGATCAGGACGACATCGCCCTGCTTGAGGAGCGCGGCGACCTCGGGGTCCAGCTCCGGCTTGCCGGAGTCGTAGACGTAGAACCCGCGCTTGCCCGCCTTGACGACGGCCGCGAGGTTCGGGGAGACCGTGAAGCGGTCCGGGAAGGCCCGGTTGAGGGTCTCCGAGACGTGCAGACCGATCGCGGGGCCGACCAGCTCCAGGAGCACCAGCGGGGACATCGGCAGGCCGAGCGGCTCGACGGCCTTCTCGGCGACCTCGACCGGGGTGCCCTCGTCGATGACGTTCTGGATCTCGCCCATGAAGCGGGTGAGGATGCGGTTCACGACGAACGCCGGGGCGTCCTTCACCAGCACCGCGGTCTTCTTGAGCTTCTTGGCGACGGCGAAGGCGGTGGCCAGCGACGCGTCGTCGGTCTGCTCGCCGCGCACGATCTCCAGGAGCGGGAGGATCGCGACCGGGTTGAAGAAGTGGAAGCCCACGACCCGCTCGGGGTTCTTCAGCTTCGACGCCATCTCCGTCACCGAAAGCGAGGAGGTGTTGGTGGCGAGGATCGCGTGCGCCGGGGCGACCGCCTCGACCTCCGCGAACACCTGCTGCTTGACGCCGATCTCCTCGAAGACGGCCTCGATGATGAAGTCGGCGTCGGAGAAGCCCTCGGCCTTGTCCAGCACACCGGTGACCAGGGCCTTGAGGCGGTTGGCCTTGTCCTGGTTGATACGGCCCTTGCCGAGCAGCTTGTCGATCTCGGCGTGGACGTAGCCCACACCCTTGTCGACGCGCTCCTGGTCGATGTCGGTCAGCACGACCGGCACCTCCAGGCGGCGCAGGAAGAGCAGGGCGAGCTGCGAGGCCATCAGGCCCGCGCCGACCACGCCGACCTTGGTGACCGGACGCGCCAGGTTCTTGTCCGGGGCGCCCGCGGGACGCTTGCCGCGCTTCTGGACCAGGTTGAACGCGTAGATGCCGGCGCGCAGTTCGCCACCCATGATCAGGTCGGCGAGCGCCTTGTCCTCGGCGTCGTAGCCCTGCTGGAGGTCGCCGTTCTTGGCGGCGGCGATGATGTCGAGGGCGCGGTAGGCGGCCGGGGCGGCGCCGTGCACCTTGGAGTCCGCGATGAACCGGCCCTTGGCGACCGCCTGGTCCCAGGCCTCACCGCGGTCGATCACCGGACGCTCGACCTCGATGTCGCCCTTCAGCACCTGAGCGGTCCAGATCAGCGACTGCTCCAGGAAGTCCGCGCCCTCGAAGATCGCGTCCGCGATACCGAGGTCGAAGACCTGCTGGCCCCCCAGCTGCTTGTTCTGGTTGAGGCTGTTCTCGATGATCACCGAGACGGCCTTGTCGGCACCGATGAGGTTCGGCAGGATCGTGCAGCCGCCCCAGCCCGGGACCAGCCCGAGGAAGACCTCGGGCAGCGAGAACGCCGGGAGCGCCTTGGAGACGGTCCGGTACTTGCAGTGCAGACCGACCTCGACGCCACCGCCCATCGCGGCACCGTTGTAGTACGCGAAGGTCGGCACCGCGAGGCCCGACAGCCGCTTGAAGACCTCGTGGCCGCCCTTGCCGATGGCGAGCGCGTCCTTGTGCTCCTTCAGCAGCTCGACGCCCTTGAGGTCGGCGCCGACGGCGAAGATGAAGGGCTTGCCGGTGATGCCGACACCGACGATCTCGCCGGCCGAGGCCTCCTTCTCGACCTGGTCGATGGCGGTGTTGAGGTTCGCCAGCGAGGCCGGGCCGAAGGTGGTCGGCTTGGTGTGGTCGAAGCCGTTGTCCAGCGTGATCAGCGCGAATCGACCGGCGCCGTACGGCAGGTCGAGGTGGCGTACGTGCGCGGACGTCACGACCTCGTCCGGGAACAGCTCGGCCGCGCCCTTCAGGAGTTCGGTGGTGCTCACTTGTTGCCTCCGGCGTCCTTGTGGTTCGGGTTCTCCCAGATCACCGTGGCGCCCATGCCGAAGCCGACACACATGGTGGTGAGGCCGTAGCGGACCTCCGGCTGCTCCTCGAACTGGCGGGCCAGCTGCGTCATCAGACGGACGCCGGAGGAGGCCAGCGGGTGGCCGTACGCGATCGCGCCGCCGTACTGGTTCACACGGGCGTCGTCGTCGGCGATGCCGTAGTGCTCCAGGAAGGCGAGCACCTGGACGGCGAAGGCCTCGTTGATCTCGAAGAGGTTGATGTCCTCGATCGACAGACCGGCCTTGGCGAGGGCCTTCTCGGTCGCCGGGATCGGGCCGTAGCCCATCACCTCCGGCTCGACGCCCGCGAAGGCGTACGAGACCAGGCGCATCTTGACCGGCAGGTTGTTCTCGCGGGCGAAGTCCTCGGAGGCGATGATCGAGGCGGTCGCACCGTCGTTCAGACCGGCGGCGTTACCGGCGGTGACGCGGCCGTGCACACGGAACGGCGTCTTCAGGCCCTGGAGGTTCTCCAGGGTGGTGCCCGGGCGCATCGGCTCGTCGGCGGTGACCAGGCCCCAGCCCGTCTCACCGGCCTCGGCGTTGGTGCGGCGCACCGAGATCGGCACCAGGTCCTGCTGGATCTTGCCGTTGGCGTACGCCTTGGCGGCCTTCTCCTGCGAGCGCACGGCGTACTCGTCGGCGCGCTGCTTGGTGATCGTCGGGTAGCGGTCGTGCAGGTTCTCCGCGGTCATGCCCATGAAGAGCGCGGACTCGTCGACCAGCTTCTCGCTGACGAAGCGCGGGTTCGGGTCCACGCCCTCGCCCATCGGGTGGCGGCCCATGTGCTCGACACCACCGGCGATGACGGCGTCGTAGGCACCGAAGGCGATCGAACCGGCGGTGGTCGTCACGGCGGTCAGGGCGCCGGCGCACATGCGGTCGATGGAGTAGCCCGGGACCGACTGCGGCAGCCCGGCGAGGATGCCGGCCGTGCGGCCGAGGGTGAGCCCCTGGTCACCGATCTGCGTGGTCGCGGCGATGGCGACCTCGTCGATCTTCTTGGGGTCGAGGCCGGGGTTGCGGCGCAGCAGCTCCCGGATCGCCTTCACGACGAGGTCGTCGGCGCGGGTCTCGTGGTAGATGCCCTTCGGGCCCGCCTTGCCGAACGGGGTACGGACGCCGTCGACGAAGACGACGTCCCTGACGGTACGAGGCACGATGGCTCTCCTCCAGATGCGGGATGGCACTGCTGCACGGCGCAAGCGCAAGCGCTGAGCGCGCGCTCAGGCCCATGCTACTTGCGGGTAACGTACCTGCACACCCCTGACGGCTGGAGCGGTGAACGTCACACTCGCGGGGGTGCGCGGTACTCAGGGCCACCCGGTCGCTGCTCTCCGCCGATCGGCCGCTGCTGGAGCCGGGGAGGTGTCCCTAGGCGGACAACGCGGCCACCAGCACCGGCGTCACCTGCTCGACCTGCCAGGGCCGAGCCCCCAGCCCCGAGAGCGCCGCACCGACCGAGTCCGCGTCGACGACCTTCGGCGGCTCCCAGCACACCCGCCGCACCGTGTCCGGCGTGATCAGGTTCTCCTGGGGCATGTTCAGCTGCTCGGCCAGGGCGGACACCGCCGCCCGGGCCGCCGACAGACGCGCCGCGGCGGCCGGGTCCTTGTCGGCCCACGCGCGCGGCGGCGGGGGCCCGGTCACCGCCTGCCCCGGCGCCGGCAGCTGCGCCTCCGGCAGAGCCTTCGCACGGTCCACCGCGGCCTGCCACTGCTCCAGCTGCCGCCGTCCCATCCGGTTCCCGAACCCGTTCAGGGCGGCCAGCGCGTGCACATTGCCCGGAAGGGAGAGCGCCGCCTCCACGATGGCGGCGTCCCCGAGCACCTTCCCCGGCGACACGTCCCGCCGCTGGGCGATCCGGTCCCGCGTCTGCCACAGCTCCCGCACCACGGCGAGCTGCCGGCGCCGTCGCACCTTGTGCATCCCGGACGTACGCCGCCAGGGGTCCTTGCGGGGCTCCGGCGGCGGAGCCGAGGCGATCGCGTCGAACTCCTGCCGGGCCCACTCCAGCTTGCCCTGCCGGTCCAGCTCCTTCTCCAGCGCGTCGCGCAGATCCACCAGGAGCTCGACGTCCAGCGCCGCATAGCGCAGCCACGGCTCGGGCAGCGGGCGGGTCGACCAGTCGACGGCGGAGTGGCCCTTTTCGAGTACGAAGCCGAGGACGTTCTCGACCATGGCGCCGAGGCCGACCCGGGGGAACCCGGCGAGACGGCCCGCGAGCTCGGTGTCGAACAGCCGCGTCGGCACCATGCCTATCTCGCGCAGACACGGCAGGTCCTGAGTGGCCGCGTGCAGCACCCACTCGACGCCGGAGAGCGCCTCTCCGAGGCCCGAGAGATCGGGACAGGCCACGGGATCGATCAGCGCGGTCCCGGCGCCCTCGCGGCGCAGCTGCACGAGATAGGCACGCTGGCCGTAGCGATAGCCGGACGCGCGTTCCGCGTCGACGGCGACGGGTCCTGAACCGGCCGCGAAGGCGGCGACCACCCGGGCGAGCGCGTCCGCGTCGGCGATCACGGGCGGGATGCCCTCGCGCGGCTCCAGCAGAGGGGTCGGTTCCGGGCTCGGTTCTGCGTTCGGCGCCCCCGTAACAGATGTTCCGCCGTCTTCCGGAGGGGCGCCTCCGGTGGTTCGCAGTGAGCTGTCTGCTGCGGTCTCTTGGGCGTCGGTCACGTGTCAAGGGTATCTGTGTATGGACAGCGCCCGCCGACGTAACGTTCCGTCGACGGGCGCCTGGGGGTCGTAAACCAGTCAGGTCGGTGAAAGATCCGGTTCACGACAGGTGGGACACGGCCGGGGGGATCGACTCCGATCCTGTTCACGTCCGTGAATGGCAGAGATGTACAGGGGAGAGGGGCGAGACGGGGGCGAGAGGGAGTCGGGAGAGAAGTAAAGGGCGGGGCGTACGGCTCAGTGGATGATGCCGGTCCGCAGCGCCACCGCGACCATCCCGGCGCGGTCACCCGTGCCCAGCTTGCGGGCGATGCGGGCGAGGTGGCTCTTGACGGTCAGTGCGGACAGGCCCATCGAAACGCCGATCGCCTTGTTCGACTGGCCCTCCGCGACCAGTCGCAGCACCTCGACCTCGCGGCCGGAGAGCTCGCGGTAGCCACCCGGGTGACTCGGGGCACCCGGGGGGCGGCGGTGCATACGCGCGGCGGCGGATCCGATGGGGGCGGCGCCCGGCCGGGTGGGGAGCCCGACGTTGGTACGGGTGCCGGTGACGACATAGCCCTTGACGCCGCCCGCGAGGGCGTTGCGCACGGCGCCGATGTCGTCGGCGGCGGACAGCGCGAGGCCGTTGGGCCAGCCCGCCGCGCGGGTCTCCGAGAGGATGGTGAGGCCGGAGCCGTCGGGCAGGTGGACGTCGGCGACGCAGATGTCGCGGGGGTTGCCGATGCGGGGACGAGCCTCCGCGATGGACGAGGCCTCGATGACATCACGCACACCGAGCGCCCACAGATGTCGGGTCACGGTGGAGCGGACGCGTGGATCGGCCACGACCACCATGGCGGTCGGCTTGTTCGGGCGGTAGGCGACCAGGCTTGCGGGCTGCTCGAGGAGAACGGACACCAGGCCTCCTGGGGTGCGGGACGGCTTTCAAGGTCACAGTCGTCTTCGGCACCAAACCCGAAGTCCTTTAGGGAAAGATCACGATTTAGTGAGTATCAATTAGTGCAATTCGGACACGCGATCGATCGTGCGATGAACGAATCGGTTCGTTCGCGGCACCATTCATGACCGAAAGTGGCCGTATCGACAAAGTGACGGTCAAGGCGACGGCCGACCTGCCGGTCAGCGTGCCTGCGGATCCCGCCGCTGCGGCAGCGTCACGACCGACGCATCACCCGGACCGGCCGGCGGCAGGCCCGCGACCTGGGCCAGCAGATCGCACCAGGAGGCCAGGTGCGAGGCCGTGTCCGGGACCCCGCCCAGGCCCTCGCGAGGCGTCCAGGAGGCGCGGATCTCGATCTGCGAGGCCGCCGGGCGCTCCGCAAGACCACCGAAGTAGTGCGAGCTCGCCCGGGTGACGGTGCCGCTCGATTCGCCGTACGACAGACTGCGCGCCTGGAGCGCGCCGGTCAGCCAGGACCAGCACACGTCCGGCAGCAGCGGGTCGGCGGCCATCTCCGGCTCCAGCTCCGCACGCACCAGCGTCACCAGCCGGAAGGCGCCCCGCCAGGCGTCGTGCCCGGCCGGGTCGTACAGCAGCACCAGGCGGCCGTCGGCCAGGTCCTGGTCGCCGTCGACGACGGTCGCCTCCAACGCGTACGAGAACGGCGCGAGCCGTTTGGGCGCCGGCGCCGGCTCGATCTCGATCTGCGGCCGCAGCCGCGCGGTCCTCAGCGCGTCGACGGCAGCCCGGAAGGGCGGCGGAGGCGTACCGCCGCCACTCCGATCCCCCTCCTTGGTGTCGTCCATTCCGTCAGCGCCGTCCGACAGTCGTCCCTGAGCCGCAGCCATGCGGGGAAGATTAAGGGGAACCGGGGCTTCGCGCAGGGAGGGACACCCGTGCGGGGTCCGCATGTCCGGATAGTGCCTCATGAACCCCGGCCGTGGCGCCTCGGGCGCCGTGCGAGACTTGCGGTCGTGAGTGCGAACGAGAGCCCCGTGGGCCAGGACCGGACACAGCCGTCAGCCACGTACGAATCGGCCTTCCTCAAGGCGTGCAGGCGCGAGCCCGTGCCGTACACGCCCGTGTGGTTCATGCGGCAGGCCGGGCGCTCCCTGCCCGAGTACCGCAAGGTCCGCGAGGGCATCCCGATGCTGGAGTCCTGCACGCGCCCCGAACTCGTCACCGAGATCACCCTCCAGCCGGTGCGCCGGCACGGCGTGGACGCGGCGATCTACTACAGCGACATCGTCGTCCCGCTCAAGGCCATCGGCATCGACCTCGACATCAAGCCGGGCGTCGGCCCGGTCGTCGGGCACCCGATCCGCACCCGCGCCGACCTGGCCCAGCTGCGCGACCTCACCCCCGAGGACGTCTCCTACGTCACCGAGGCGATCGGCCTGCTGACGCGCGAGCTCGGCTCGACCCCCCTCATCGGTTTCGCCGGGGCGCCTTTCACCCTTGCGAGCTACCTCGTCGAGGGCGGCCCCTCGCGCACGTACGAGAACGCCAAGGCGATGATGTACGGCGACCCCGAGCTCTGGGCCGACCTGCTCGACCGTCTCGCGGAGATCACCTCCGCGTTCCTGAAGGTGCAGATCGAGGCGGGCGCCTCGGCCGTCCAGCTCTTCGACTCCTGGGCCGGCGC
This sequence comes from Streptomyces sp. NPDC001137, assembly GCF_040298885.1. Classification (NCBI taxonomy): domain Bacteria; kingdom Bacillati; phylum Actinomycetota; class Actinomycetes; order Kitasatosporales; family Streptomycetaceae; genus Streptomyces; species Streptomyces sp. NPDC001137. The sequence goes on along the minus strand of NZ_JBEPBA010000005.1, from coordinate 356,391 downwards.
CCTCGCCCCGGCCGACTACCGCCGCTCGGTGCTGCCCGCCTCCGCCAAGGTCTTCGACGCGGTCGCCGGGTACGGCGTGCCGCGCATCCACTTCGGTGTCGGCACCGGCGAGCTGCTGCGGCTGATGGGCGAGGCGGGCGCGGACGTCGTGGGCGTCGACTGGCGCGTGCCGCTCGACGAGGCGGCCCGCCGGGTCGGCCCCGGCAAGGCGTTCCAGGGCAACCTCGACCCGACCGTCCTGTTCGCCTCCACGGAGGCCGTCGAGGCCAAGACCCGCGAGGTCCTCGACTCCGCCGCGGGCCTCGAGGGCCACGTCTTCAACCTCGGCCACGGCGTCATGCCGTCCACCGACCCGGACGCGCTGACCCGGCTCGTGGAGTACGTCCACACGCAGACGGCCCGCTAAAGCTGCTTCTCTCGACGGCTCACCACGTGTGCCGGGGCCGCGCCCGCCTGCCGAAGAGCAGGCCGCGCGGTTCCGGCGGTGGGGGCGTGCCCGGTTTGAGCGGCCAGGCGAACAGCATGCCGACGAGGAAGCCGACGACGTGCGCCGCGTACGCCACCGTCCCCGCGCTGGAGACGCCCTCGCCGGACGAGTACAGGGCCTGCAGCACGAACCAGAAGCCCAGCACCAGCCAGGCCGGCAGGCGCAGCGGCAGGAAGAGCAGGAACGGCACCAGGATCCAGACCCTGGCCTTGGGATACAGCACCAGATAGGCGCCCAGGACCCCGGCGATGGCTCCGGACGCGCCGATCAGCGGGTCGGACGAGTCGGCGTTGAGCAGCGCGAAGCCGTACGAGGCGGCATAGCCGCAGACGACGTAGAACAGCGCGTACCTGATGTGCCCCATGCGGTCCTCGACGTTGTTGCCGAAGATCAGCAGGAAGAGCATGTTGCCGAGCAGGTGCAGCCAGCTGCCGTGCAGGAACATCGCGGTGAAGACGGACACGGCCGGCGACTTGTCGTAGCTCGGCGGCGCCACCACACAGCCCGCCCCGTGCGCGCCCACTCCTATGTCGCCGGTCGGGACCACCCGGGGCATCTGATGGTGGATCAACTCCCGCGGTACGGCCGCGTAGTGGTCCAGGAACGCCTGCAGATGGCACAGCTGGGACAGACTGCTGTCGCCCGCCACGGAACCGGCGAGGCCGGGCGTTGACAGGAAGACGTACACGTTCGCGGCGATCAGCGCGTACGTCACCCAGGGGGTGCGGCGCACGGGGTTCACGTCATGGACGGGTATGACCACAAGGAATTAGTGCCCCCGGTGGACCGCGTGAATCGGTGAACGCGGTCACGCGCGCGTGCGTATGTCTCCTCAACCGCCCGCGGCACGGGGAAGGCGGGTCGCGGGGACGACGTGAGGAACAGGCGATGAACGACCGAGTTACTCCTCCGATGCACGCCACGCCCGACGGGGAGGCGGAGCTCTCCCTGGTGGTGAGGTTGCCCTGGGAGGACGTCGCCCGGCTCGGCCAGGAGGCCGGACGGCTGGCTTCGCAGATGCAGCGGCCGGTGACGCTGGACGAGGCGGTGAGTCACCGGCTGCGGACCGTACGGAGTGCTGCGCATGCCAAGCCGGCGGGGGAGCAGCCTGCGGCGGTGTCGGCCGCCCCTGCCATGACCTCCACCGCCTCGGTGTCGTCGTTGCCGCCGCGGCCTCCGGCGGAGCAGGCGCGGCAGGCGATCGAGCGGATCAACGGCTCGGCGTAGGATTCGTCGGCGAGTCCCCTAAAAACCTCGCGCTACCGCCCTTGATGCCTTGCGGGCGGCCACGAGTACCGGGTCCCAGACCGGGCTGAACGGTGGCGCGTAGCCCAGGTCCAGGGCTGTCATCTGCTCCACCGTCATGCCGGCCGTGAGGGCGACCGCTGCGATGTCCACTCGCTTGCCGGCGCCCTCGCGGCCGACGATCTGGACGCCGAGCAGGCGGCCCGTCCGCCGCTCGGCGAGCATCTTCACCGTCATCGGGGAGGCGTTCGGGTAGTAGCCGGCGCGGCTGGTGGACTCGATGGTGACCGTCTCGAACTGGAGGCCGACCCGGCGGGCGTCCTTCTCCCGGAGGCCCGTGCGGGCGATCTCCAGGTCGCAGACCTTGGACACCGCGGTGCCGACGACGCCCGGGAAGGTGGCGTAACCGCCGCCGACGTTGGTGCCGATGACCTGGCCGTGCTTGTTGGCGTGGGTGCCGAGGGCGATGTGGCGCTCCTGTCCCGAGACCAGGTCGAGGACCTCCACGCAGTCGCCGCCGGCCCAGATGTTCTCGTGCCCGCGCACCCGCATGGACAGGTCGGTGAGCAGGCCGCCGTGGGCGCCGAGGGGCAGCCCCGCCGCCTTGGCCAGCGCCGTCTCCGGGCGTACGCCGATGCCCAGGACCACCACGTCCGCCGGGTACTCGGCATCCTCCGTGGCCACCGCCCGCACCCGGCCGTCCTCGCCGGTGTGCACCTTGGTGACCTCGGCGTCGTCGACCATGGTGATGCCCATGCCCTCCATGGCCTCGTGCACCAGGCGGCCCATGTCGGGGTCGAGCGTGGACATCGGCTCGCTGCCGCGGTTGACGACGGTCACCTCGTAGCCGCGGTTGATGAGCGCCTCCGCCATCTCCACGCCGATGTAGCCCGCCCCGACGACCACCGCGCGACGGCCACGCGTGCGCGTGAGCGAGTCGATGAGCGCCTGCCCGTCGTCGAGCGTCTGCACGCCGTGCACACCGGGGGCGTCGGCGCCCGGCATGTCCGGACGGATCGGCCGCGCGCCGGTCGCGATCACGAGTTTGTCGTACGAGGTCCAGGACTCGTCGCCGGAATCGACGTCACGCGCGCGTACCCGGCCGCCCGCCACGTCGATCTCGACGACCTCCGTCCGCATGCGCAGATCGATGTCCCGCGCGCGGTGCTCCTCGGGCGTACGGGCGATCAGCTGGTCCCGCTCGTCGACGTCGCCGCCCACCCAGTACGGGATGCCGCACGCCGAGAACGAGGTGAAGTGGCCGCGCTCGAACGCCACGATCTCCAGCTCGTCGGGGCCCTTCAGACGGCGTGCCTGCGACGCCGCGGACATCCCCGCGGCGTCTCCGCCGATCACGACCAGTCGTTCCCTCGCAGCGCTCATGTCCATGCGAACACGCTACGGGGGCGCGGCATTTCAGGCCGGGTCCCGTACCGATCAGTCCTGGTCGTTCTCGCGCGTGGTCGGCGCCTGGGGTGCCGGCCGGGCCGTCGGCAGCGGACCCAGTGCGCTGGTCGCGGGTGCGGGGGCCGGGCGGTGCGGCAGCCGGGGCCGGACGAGGCGCAGCCAGGCCAGCGCGATCAGTGCCGCCACCGCGGCGAACGGCAGTACCGCGCCGAGCGCCACCGCGAGCCAGCGCAGCATCGTCACGAACGCGCCCCAGCCGCCGGCCAGCGCGTCCACGAACCCGGGACTGTCGTCCTTCGCGGCCGCCTTCACCGGTGTCTCCGAGAGGGACAGGGTGATCGTCGCGAGGCTCGTGCGGTCCTTCAGGGACGCCTGCTGGGCGAGCAGCGCCTCCAGGTCGGCCTCCCGGTTGCTCAGCTCGCCCTCCAGCTCCACCACGTCGCTGAGCTTGGTGGCCCGATCCATCAGCTCCCGGACCCGGGCCACGCTGGCCCGCTGCGACTTGATACGGCTGTCCACGTCGACGACCTGGTCGGTGACGTCCTCGGCCTTCGCGGTGCGGTCGAGGAGCTTGCCCGCGCCCTGGAGGCCGGCGAGGACCTCGTCGTACTTGTCGACCGGCACGCGCAGCACGACACGGGTGCGCTCGCGGCCCTTCTCGTCCCGGCTGGTGGTCTCGTCGCCGACGTAGCCGCCCGCGCTCTCGGTCGTCGTACGGGCCTCGTCGAGTGCCTTCGGCACGTCCTTGACCTGCACGGTCAGCGAGGCGGTGCGGATGATGCCGCTCGCGGTCAGCTTCGGCGCACGCTTGGCCCCGGCGCCGTTCGCGTTGCTCTCGCCGCCCGGAGCGGCCGCCTTCCCGTCGCTCTGGACGGCTTTGTCGGCAGCGCTCCCCCCGGAGTCGGAGTTGCTCCCGCTGCATCCGGTGAGCGCGAGTGCCGCCGCGAGCAGGAGCGCGGCCAGGGCCGGTACGGGTCGTACGGGACGTCGTGCGCGCATGTGGTGTACCCCCGGGGGTCGTGACGACTGACGCTCCTTCGACGCCCGGACGGGCCAAGACGTTGGACCCGGACGGTCCCGATGCGGTCACGGTCAGGACTCGTGAAGGACACCAGGTCGCCGACGGACTGTCAGAGGGGTCTGAGAGGCTTGAGGACATGCGCGAAGTGGAGAGTCGTACGGGCACCGGGCGGGTCGTCGTCGTCGGAGCCGGCATCGCCGGACTGGCCGCGGCCCACCGGTTGTTGCAGCAGGGTGCGCGGGTGACCGTGCTGGAGGCGTCGGACCGCGTCGGCGGCAAGCTGCTGCCCGGCGAGATCGCGGGCGCGCGCGTGGACTTCGGCGCCGAGTCGATGCTGGCGCGCAGACCGGAGGCGGTGGCCCTCGCCCGCGAGGTCGGCCTCGACGACCGGTTGCAGCCGCCGGCCACGGCGACGGCCTCGATCTGGACCCGCGGCGCCCTGCGCCCCATGCCCAAGGGCCACGTCATGGGCGTTCCCGGCACCGCGGCCGCCCTGACCGGCGTCCTGTCCGACGAGGGCCTGGCCCGTATCGAGCGCGACGCCGACCTGCCGCGCACGGAGGTCGGCGACGACATCGCGGTCGGGGAGTACGTGGCGGCCCGGCTCGGCCGCGAGGTCGTCGACCGCCTGGTGGAACCCCTCCTCGGCGGTGTCTACGCGGGCGACGCGTACCGCATCTCGATGCGCTCGGCCGTCCCGCAGCTCTACCAGGTCGCGAAGACGCACGACTCGCTCACCGAGGGCGTCCGCGAGCTCCAGGCCAGGATGGCCGCCGCCCAGCAGACCGGACCCGTCTTCATGGGCATCCGGGGCGGCATCGGCAGCCTCCCCCTCGCGGTGGCGGAGTCCGTCCGCGCGCGCGGCGGCGAGATCCTGACCGGGACGCCGGTGACGGAGCTGCGTCGCGAGACGCCCGGGGGCTGGCGGGTCGTCGCCGGTGACCGTGTGCTGCACGCGGACGCCGTCGTGGTGGCCGTCCCCGCCCCCGCGGCCGCCGGCCTCCTGCGCCCCGAGGCCCCGGAGGCGGCCACGGAACTCGCCGCCGTCGAGTACGCCTCCATGGCCCTGGTCACCCTCGCCTACCGCCGCGCCGACACCGCCCTCCCCGAGGGCAGCGGCTTCCTCGTCCCGCCGGTGGACGGACGCACCATCAAGGCGTCGACCTTCGCCTCCCAGAAGTGGGGCTGGATCGCCGAGGAGAACCCGGACACGGTGGTCCTGCGCACATCCGTCGGCCGGTACGGCGAGACCGAGATCCTCCAGCGCGAGGACGCGGGCCTGGTGGACGTCTCCCGTCACGACCTGCGCGAGGCCACCGGACTGGACGCAACCCCCCTCGAAACCCACGTCACCCGCTGGACCGACGGCCTGCCCCAGTACCCCGTCGGCCACCACGCCCGCGTGGCCCGCATCCGCGAGCACGTCGCCAAGCTGCCGGGCCTCGCCGTCTGCGGCGCCCCCTACGACGGCGTGGGCATCCCGGCCTGCATCGCGAGCGCTTACGCGGCCGTCGACCAGATCGGCGGGGACCTGAGCGGTGTGGAGGAGCTCACCGCGGGCCCGGTGCAGAGTCTGCACGGCGGAGCGGGAGAATAGCCGCATGAGTGACGACGCCCCCACCACTGCCCCGGACCGCATCGCGAACAAGGGCAAGCTGGCCAAGGACCTCAACGAGGTCATCCGCTACACCCTGTGGTCCGTCTTCAGGCTGAAGGACGTGCTGCCCGAGGACCGCGCGGGCTACGCCGACGAGGTCCAGGAGCTGTTCGACCAGCTCGCCGCGAAGGACGTGACGATCCGCGGCACGTACGACGTGTCGGGCCTGCGCGCGGATGCCGACCTCATGATCTGGTGGCACGCGGAGACCAGCGACCAGCTTCAGGAGGCGTACAACCTCTTCCGCCGCACCAAGCTGGGCCGCGCCCTGGAGCCGGTCTGGTCGAACATGGCGCTGCACCGCCCCGCCGAGTTCAACCGCTCGCACATCCCGGCCTTCCTCGCCGACGAGACGCCCCGCAACTACGTCAGCGTCTACCCCTTCGTGCGCAGCTACGACTGGTACCTGCTGCCCGACGAGGACCGCCGTCGCATGCTCGCCGACCACGGCAAGATGGCCCGCGGCTACCCGGACGTCCGCGCCAACACGGTCGCCTCGTTCTCCCTCGGCGACTACGAGTGGATCCTGGCCTTCGAGGCCGACGAGCTGTACCGCATCGTCGACCTCATGCGCCACCTGCGCGCTTCCGAGGCCCGGATGCACGTCCGCGAGGAGGTCCCGTTCTACACGGGCCGCCGCAAGGACATCGCGGAACTCGTCGCGGGCCTGGCGTAGGCGGCGCCCGGCAGTCGGGTGGTCAAGGCCGGGCGGTCTTGCCCTTCAGGTTCTCCTTGATGGGGGCCGGGTGGGCCCGGCCGTCCGTCGCGGCCGGGTTCGGCTCCGCGTGCGGGGCGCAGGACGCCTCCTCCACCGACAGCCGGCCCTCCAGCAGATACGCATCCAGGTAGCCGTTGACGCACCGGTTCGGCCCGCCCGCGATGCCGTGCGTGCCCGCCTCCCGCTCGGTCACCAGGACCGAGCCGTCGAGCCGCCGGTGCAGCTCCTGTGCGCCGTCGTACGGCGTCGCCGCGTCCCGCTCGGCGGCGAGGATCAGCGTCGGCGGCAGCTCACCGGGCCCGGTCCGCACATCGAGGGGCTGCTGCCGGGGCGCCGGCCAGTAGGCGCACGGCAGGTTCATCCACGCGTTGTCCCAGGTCTCGAAGGGAGCCACCCGCGCGAGCTGCGTGTTGTCCTGGTCCCAGACCTTCCAGTCCGTCGGCCAGGGCGCGTCGTTGCACTCGACGGCGGTGTACACCGCGTTGGTGTTCTCCGCCTCGGCGGCCGTCTCGGTGGCCGGACCGGCCTGCTCGACCAGCGGCTTCGCATCGCCCTTCAGATACGCCGACAGCGCCTTCGCGCGGGTCGGCCAGTAGTCGTCGTAGTACCCGGCCGACAGGAACGCCGCCTGCAGTTCGGCCGGCCCCACCTTGCCGCCCGCCGGCTTCGCCGCCAGCTGCTCGCTCGCCTTCTCGTAGGCTGCCTGCACCTCGTCGGCCGTCGACCCCAGCCCGTACACGTCGTCGTGCCGGGCGATCCACTCCCGGAAGTCCGCCCAGCGCTTCTCGAACGCAGCCGACTGGTCGAGGTTGTTGCGGTACCAGATCTGCTCGGGGGCGGGGTTCACCGCCGAGTCGAACACCATCCGCCGTACGTGCGAGGGGAACAGCGTCGCGTACAGCGCCCCGAAGTAGGTGCCGTACGAGGCGCCCATGAACGTCAGCTTCCCCTCACCCAGTGCCGCCCGCACGACGTCCAGGTCACGGGCGTTGTTGAGCGAGTTGAAGTACTGCAGTCCGCCACCGGACCGCTTGGCGCAGCCCGTCGCATAGGCCTTCGCCTCCTTGATGCGCTCCTGCTTGTACTCCTCCGAGGGGTGCGTCGGCGCCTGCGAGGGCGCCTTGAAGAAGAGCTTGGGCTCCTCGCAGGACAGGGGCGAGGACTTGCCGACGCCGCGCGGGGAGTAACCGATCAGGTCGTAGGCCGCCGCGAGCCGCTTCCACTCCGGGAGCATCCCGACGAGCGGGAAGTACAGGCCGTCGCCGCCGGGCCCGCCGGGGTTGTAGACCAGGGCGCCCTGCCGGGGCACCCGCCGTTTGCTGTTGTGGGGATCCTTGTGCGTGGCCCTCACCCGGCTGACGGTCAGCTTGATCTGCTTGCCGCCGGGATGCGCGTAGTCGAGCGGCACGGACACCGTGCCGCACTCCATGGTGCCCGGCATGTCCTGCGCGGCGGCGCACTTCCCGAAGTCGATGCCCGCCGCCCGGGCGCGCGCGGCGGCCACCGTCGTGCCGTGCAGCTCGGCCGCGTCCGGGGCGACGGGGGCGCTGCCTGCCGGTGCGGCCGCGAGGGCGGTCAGGACCAAGGACCCGGCGGCCGAGTAGAGGGCGACAGCTCTCATGACGTATCCCTTCGGTGCATGGCAGCGACAAAAGGGATGTTTCGTTCGGTGCATGCAGAAGGCAAGCACCGCCCCGGCGGTGTCGGCCTCAATGCCCCCTATGCGCCCCTGGCGTGTGGTTCGCGCCAGGACTGGTCGCGGTGCGCGAAGGCCGCGCGCAGGTCGGGTTCACCGATCGCGCGGACGCCTCGTACGGCGACGGTGGTGAGATACGTACGGTCGTCACCGTTCGAGACGCGCCGGGTCAGGGCGCCCAGCAGCCGCTGCCCGGCCGGGGAGGCCCAGCGCGAGTAGGGGTGGGCCTCGACCCGGGCGATGGCGAGGCAGCTCAGCGTCAGCGCGAGCGGCAGGGCGAACCACAGGGCCACCAGGCCGCGCGGCATGTCCGGCTGGGCGGGCACCAGCAGCGCGATCGCACCCAGCGCGAGCACCGCCAGCGCGGCGAACTGCACCTGGCGTACTCCGGCCGCCACGGTGGTCCGGGCGCCGGCGGGCACGGCCAGGCCCGCGTCGACGAGCCGGTCGCCGAGACCGGCGACCGCGTCCGCGGAGGCCGCCGCGGCCCGGACCGGGGCGATGCGGCTTTGTCCCTCGGGTCCGATGGCCCCTATGACGGACCGCTCCATGTCGTCCCGGCCGCGCGGGTCGACCACCGTCGCCCAGCCCGTGTGGGCCAGCAGCAGGCGCCGCTGCCGGGCCATGGAGACCATGGTGAGATCGGCGACCCTGCCGGGCCCGCCGGAGAGGAACGCGGCCTCGTAGAGCGTCAGATCATGATGCCTGGCCTGCGCTGCGACGTCCGCGTCCCCGGCCGCCGCACGTACGGCGGCCAGGCACAACCGCGTGCACGCGGTACCGGCGGCGGCCCAGGCCAGCAGCAGGAGAACAACCCAGAACATGCCGCGTTTCTATGCCAGATGCCCGGCGAAAGGCCATGCCCTTTTCACCATGCGGACGGAGTGTTGTGGGTATGTGACGTTCCGTTTGTGAGCCCGGCAGAGGTCACGGCGGCGGGCTGGAGGCGGCCGGCGGCAGCGTGTAGGTCGGGGAGGAGGACGGCTCGACCGGGACGACGGGACCGGGGCCCGTGCTCGGGTCGGCCGGCGGGGGAGTGCTCGGGGAGGCCATGTCCCGGGCGAGGGCGTCCCAGTCGATGTAGCCGGTGGCCTCCAGGACCTTGATGTGGTCCAGCACGGTCGTGTTCGCGTCGTCGGCGAGCGCCCGCACCAGCGAGTTGCGGGTGCTCGCGCGGACCTGGGCGACGACCGAGAACACCCTGCCGTGGGCCAGCCGCAGGATGTTGGCGAACCTGCTGTCGTAGTCCGTGCCCTGCGCCGCGTTCAGGGTCGCCAGCCACTGCTTCTGCTGGTCGTTGGGTTCGTTGGGCAGTTGCAGCCCCAGCTTGGCCGCCACGTCCCGTACCCGCTGGTCGAGGAAGGTGTGGCCCAGGACGAGATGCTGCCCCGCGGTCCGTACGGCCTGGGTGGTGCCCTTCTGCTCGGCCTGCTGTCCGGCGGGCAGCTCCCACAGGCCGGCCAGCCGGACCTTCGTGATGAAGTCGCGGTCGAGCGCGGTCAGCGGGCCGTACTGTGTCGAGACGGCGTCGGCGTTCAGTACGTCGGCGCTGACGCCGGTGCCGGACCGGTCGGCGTACGACCAGATCGGGAAGATCAACGCCAGCAGGGTGGCCGTCAGGCCGATGATGATGACCCCGGTGCCGCTGAATATGCCTCGGCCGGTGACGGGTGGTCGCGGTCGCATGGTGCCTCCTACGGCACCGCATATTACTGCGGGGTTCGGCGGGCCCCGCTGTCGCGGCTGTCACCCTGGCGCTCAGCGGTGCAGGAGCACCCGCCGCGCCGCTCTGGCCATCCTCACCGCCGGCCGCTGCGACCGCGGCGCGGGCCCCGACCGCTCCAGCCACCACTCCCTGAGCTCGCGCCGGGCCCGGCCCTCCTCCGGACGTCCGTCGAGCAGCAGCTGCCCGGCGAAGTCCAGGGCGTCCCGGCGGTAGCCGCCGGTCATCGGGTGACGCTGGGCGTACGTGACAAAGGCGGGCCGGTAGGCGTCCCCGAGGATCTCCGGCAGCTCGGGCGCCACCTTGGCCACGACATCCGCCCGCTTCCCGGCCAGCGCCCGCGCCTGCACCCCCAGCCGCACCCGGTCGAAGCCCTCCGGCACGGGCGTCCCGGCGACGAGCGCGGACAGCAGGGCGGCCTGAGCGAGTCCGAGCCGCTGACGGGCGGCTTCGGACGCCGGGGCGGCGACGGAAACCGCACCCGCCTCCGCCGCGACCGTCGCCTCCGCCGCGCTCTCCTCGCGTATGACCCGACCCTTCTCCACGGCTGCCCGGATGGCCTCCAACTCGCCTTCCAGCACGGCGGGTTCGGGAAAGTTCTCGTCCCGCTCCAGCAGGACCCCGGGCGGCGAGACCCGCGCGGCGAGGTCGGTCAGAATGTCGAGGACCGGCTGCGGCACCGGGTGGGCGTGACTGTCGTGCCAGACGCCGTCGCGTGCGAAGCCGCCCGCGACATGGACGTACGCGATGGCCTCCAGGGGGAGTTCCGCGAGCGCCTTGGCCGGGTCCTCACCGCGGTTGACGTGGTTGGTGTGCAGGTTGGCCACGTCGATCAGCAGCCTGACGCCTGTCCGGTCGGCGAGCTCGTACAGGAACTGCCCCTCGGTCATCTCCTCGCCCGGCCAGGAGATCAGCGCGGCGATGTTCTCGACGGCGAGCGGCACCGGCAGGGCGTCCTGTGCGATGCGGACGTTCTCGCACAGCACGTCGAGGGCGTCCCGGGTGCGCGGCACGGGCAGCAGATGCCCGGCCTCCAGGAGCGGGGACGCCGTCAGCGGTCCGCCGGCCCGTACGAACGCGATGTGCTCGGTGACCAGCGGTGCGCCCAGTGCCTCGGCGCGCTCGGCGAGCGCGGTGAGCCGGTGCTCATCGGGCCGGTCCGCGCCGCCGAGGCCGAGCGAGACACCGTGCGGGATCACGGTCACCCCGCGCTCGCGCAGCCGCAGCAGCGACTCGGGGAGGTGCCCGGGGCACACGTTCTCGGCCACGGCCTCGACCCAGTCGATGCCCGGCATGCGCTCCACGGCGTCGGCGATCTCCGGCCGCCACCCGATGCCCGTTCCCAGTCGCTCCATGGTCCGTCCCCTCCCTGCCGTCTCCTCGAAGAACGTGACGGGGGTATGGCCCCGCCGCTCGGACGCGAATCCCGTCGCCGGGACCTTCAGAGCAACATTTGAGGTTCGGCCCGGCCGGATCGGCTCATCGCAGCACACCCTCGGAGTCCACCGGATCCGGCCGGTCGGTGTTGACGGTGCCCGGCGCGCCCGGCGACGGCCGGGAGGTGGTGCCGATGTCCCCGGTGCCCTCGGCGGCCGGCGCCGAGAGCGCCACCTGGCCGGGGACCGGTGCCGACGGGCCGGTCGGGCCGGCGGTCGTGGTGGCCACCGCGTGGTTGGCGATGGCGTCGAAGTCGCCCCGGCCGGTCTTCTCCAGCACCGTGATGTGGTCGAGGACGGTCTGGCTGGCGTCCGAGGCCGGCTGCCGTACGAGCGTGTTCCTCGTGCTGTTCCGGACGGTGCCGATGGCCGGGAAGCTCTTGCCGTGCGCGGAGCGCAGCCCCGGGTGTCCACACGGGGAACGCGATGGCTCCGATGGTGACGACGATGGCCGCGACGAGCAGGGCCCTACCAAAGTCGTAGTGTGCCGCTGGAGGCCCCCGCTCAGCGCAGCGCCGGATGATCGGCCACCACCGTGCAGGAGCCTGGCGCGATCTCCGTGAAACCCGCGTCACGCACCAACGGCAGCCCGCTCGTGGTCAGTTGACCCCAGCGGCCCGGGTCGGCGCTCCGTACGGCGAGCGGGAAACCCGCGTCCCGCCAGGCAGCCCGCTCCTCGTCCGACAGCTCCCACCAGGCCAGTTGGGCACCGTGCCCCGCCTGCGCCATCGCCTTGCCGGCGGACATGTCGAGGTCGGGGTTGAGCCACAGCACGGGCACCGCGGGATCCACCGCTGCCGGTGGCTCCGGGTCGTCGAGATCGGTGCCGGAGACCTGCAACCTGGCCAGGTCCTTGGGCCAGCCGTCGAGCGGCACGGGCGGAAACACCCGTACCTGAGCCGACTTGCCGCTCACCGTGATCCCGGGCAGCGCCTCGGCCCGCCGCCACTCGGCGCCGCGGGCGCGCCGCACCACCTTGCGGATCCGGGCGTCCTGCCAGTCCCGCATGACCTGGGCCCATTCGCCGTCCCCGAGGGACCGCTCGTCGCCGAGCATCACCAGCACGGCCCGGGCGGCGGTCTCCAGGGCGTCGGTACGGGCGGGCGGCGCGGCCTTCTCGATGTGCACGACGAGCGGCAGCACGAACTGCGGGGCCTGATCCCGCTCGTTGGGCTCGGACCGGAAAGGGCTGTCACTGGCGGACGTCACGTCTTGGCTCACACCAGCCAACCTTAAGGGGGGCGCCTGCGCCCTCACGTCCGGCCGGTCACCCTGAGCAGGCGGTGCGCTGAGCCTCCTGCCACTCGCACACCGGGCACAGGGTGATCCCCTTGTGCGACTCCGGATACTCGGTCGGCTCGCGGCACAGCACGCACTCGGCGTACGGCGGCCCGTCCTCCCGGGGCGGCTTCGTCGTGTCGCGGATGGTGCAGTGGTCCTCGCTCACACCTCCAGCGTAAGCCGCTCACTGGCGCCCCCTCGTGGCCCCGATCAGCTCGGACACCTTCACGAAGCGGAAGCCCTTCCTGCGGAGCTCCGGCACGATGGTGCGCACCGCGCGCTCGGTCACCGGGGCGGCGCTGCGCGTGCAGTGCATGACGACGACCGACCCCGGCCGCACCCCCTCCAGCACCTGCCGGGCCACGGCGCCCGCATCCGTGGCGAACGCGTCGCCGCTCACCACGTCCCACTGGACGGCGGTGACGCCGGTCGCGGCCAGCGCCTTCAGGGCCTGCCGGTCGTAACAGCCGCCCGGGAAGCGGAAGTACGGCATCGCGTCCGGTACCCCGGCCCTGCGGAACGCGGCGTACGCACGCTCCACGTCCGAGCGCATCCGGTCCGCGGAGACGGTCGGCAGGCCGTAGCAGTCCCCGGTGAAGCCGTAGTGGCTGTAGGAGTGATTGGCGACCTCGAACAGCGGGTCCCGCCCGATGGAGCGCGCCTGCGCCGGATACTCGTCCGCCCACCTTCCGGTCATGAACACGGTCGCCGGCACCTTCAGCGCCCGCAGCGTCGCGATCAGCTCCGGATTGTCGAACCGCTCGCCGCGCGCCGCCCGCGCCCCCTCGTCGGCGGTCATGTCGGCGTCGAAGGTGAGGGCGACCGTGCTGCCCTGGGTGCGGGGGCCGTTCCTGAAGACGGGGGTGAGACCGGCGGGGCCGGGGGCGAGGGTCGGGGGGCGGGACGGGGCGGCGGAGGCCGCGGAGGGGGCCGGGCGGGCGGAGCGGGGCGCGTCGAGGGCGCCACAGGCGGTGAGCACGGCGCCGAGTACACAGGCGGCGGCCGCGTGGCGCACGCATACAGGTCGTACGAGAGTGATCATCGTACGAACATAAAGGGATGAAACGGGCGAATGGTGTATCGGCGCACCGCTCGGGGTCAAGGCCCGCGATCAGCGCCCGTAGCGGCCCGTCAGGGTGCCCGAGGCCGCCGTGTGGCCGCTCAGTGCGCGCTTGACGTCGTCGGCCGTGGCGTCGGCGGACAGGGTGAGGGCCTTGTCGGTGGCGTAGACGGAGAAGACGTAGTGGTGGGGCTTGCCCTTGGGCGGGCAGGGGCCGCCGTACGCGTTCTTCTTGAAGCCGTTGCGGCCCTGTGTGGCGCCCTTGGGCACTTCTCCGGCGGCCCAGTGGGTGTCGTGCGGGTCGATGCCCCACATCAGCCAGTGCGTGAAGGTGCCGTGCGGGGCGTCCGGGTCCTCGACGAGCACGACCAGTTCGGTGGCGCTGTCGGGGACGCCGGACAGGTCCAGCGGTGGTGAGACGTTCTCCCCGTCGCACGTGTAGCGGCGGGGGATCGTGCCGCCCTCCGGGAAGGCGCTGCTCGTCACGGTGATGCGCCGCGCGGCGCTGGGTGCGGGGACGGGCGTGCCACCGCCGTCGTCCCCGCACCCCGAGGCGAGCCCCACTGCCGCCGCGGCGGCGACGATCGCAAGCCTGCGGTGCATGTACGGAACGCTAGCCGCGCCCGTGCGCCCCCGCTACCTGCGCCAGGGCCCCGTCACCGCGAACGTCGTGCCGGGCGTGTAGCAGTTGACGTACATCGTGCGCCCGTCGGGGGAGAAGGTGACGCCGGCGAACTCGCCCCACTCGGGAGCGTCCGGGGTGCCGCCCGCCGCGGTAGCGGCTGATGTAATCGCTTGGCGGCCGCGGGCCATCGCGTACACCTCGCCGCTCCTCGTCACGCCGAAGACGTGCTGCGCGCCGTTGCCGTCCTCGCAGACCATCAGGCCGCCGCTCGGGGCGAGACAGATGTTGTCCGGGGACTCGCCGGGGAGCTGGACATCGGTGTCCGGGCCGAAGACGATCACCAGCGTCAGACGGCGCGCCGAGGGGTCGTAGCGCCAGATCTGGCCGTAGTGGTCGGCCGCCGAACCCTCGGCGCTGTGCGCGAAGGACGACACGAAGTACACGCACCGCCCGCCCCAGTAGCAGCCCTCCAGCTTCTGCGCGTGCGTGATGCCCTTCGGGCCGAAGTCCTGCAGCCGGACGGGCGTCTGGGCCGCAAGGGGGTCCGGTACGTCGACCCACTCGATGCCGTCGAAGGTGGCGCCGGTCTCCTGGATCGTGGACAGGTCGGGTACGCCGGGCACGCGCATCGCCTGCAGCCGGCCGCCCGCGCGCAGTGAACCGACGCCCCCCAGCGGCTTGTCGGGCAGAAAGCGGTAGAAGAGGCCGAAGGGCTTGAGGAAGGCGTCCTCGGTCTCGTAGACGATCCCGCGCTTGGGGTCGATCGCGATGGCCTCGTGCTGGAAGCGGCCCATCGCGGTCAGCGGGACGGCGCCCGTGCGATGCGGGTCGGAGGGATCGACCTCGAAGATGAAGCCGTGGTCCTTGGTGTAGCCGTTGGTGCCGGCCTTGTCCTCGGTCTCCTCGCAGGTCAGCCAGGTGCCCCAAGGGCTCGGCCCGCCCGCGCAGTTGACGGCCGTACCGGCGATGACGACACGCTCCGTCAGCACGTTGTTGCGGGAGTCCAGGGTCAGGGCCGTACAGCCGCCCTTGCCCTCCGGGTCGTAGGTGAGGCCCGCGATCGTGGGGACGGCGTACTTCGCGGTGGGGCGGTTCTCGTGGTTGCGGACCAGGTGGACGCGCCCGCCTTTCGCGGGCAGGGCCGTCATGCCGTCGTGGTGGGAGGGCACCGGGCCCTCGCCGGAGCGGAGCTGGTCGCCCTCACGGGAGAGGACCCGGTAGCGGAAGCCCGCCGGGAGGTCCAGCAGGCCGTTCGGGTCGGGGACCAGGGGGCCGTAACCGGTGTGGCCCAGGCCCTGGGCGTCGGCTGTTCCCGCGAACAGTTCGGACAGGGCCCCGGTGAAAGCGATGCCCGCTCCCAGGGCACCGGAGCGGGCGAGGATCTGACGTCGTGTTGCAGACATGAAGGGTGCAACCTTCCTGTTGGCGGACAGGAACTGTGACGTCGCTGTGTCTATCACCCGGCGCGCAGCTCGGGAACCACGCGGGTAACACGTGTCACGTCTCGATCTGGTGGTCGGGCGGTGGCGCCGGCGAAGGCGGCGGCTGGTGTTCCTGCGCCCTTTCCAGGAACCGCAGCAGCTCCACGGGGAAGGGCAGCACGAGCGTCGAGTTC
Organism: Streptomyces sp. NPDC001137; assembly: GCF_040298885.1. Classification (NCBI taxonomy): domain Bacteria; kingdom Bacillati; phylum Actinomycetota; class Actinomycetes; order Kitasatosporales; family Streptomycetaceae; genus Streptomyces; species Streptomyces sp. NPDC001137. The sequence continues at coordinate 340,420 of NZ_JBEPBA010000005.1, read as the reverse complement.
TTCTCGGCGGCCACCGCGACCACCGTCTGCAGCAGCCGCAGCTGGAGCGCGGCAGGCTGATCGGACATCTGCTTGGCGGCTTCGGCCAGCTTCTTGGAGGCCTGGAACTCGGCGTCCGCATTGATGATCCGGGCCCGCCGCTCACGGTCCGCCTCCGCCTGCCGGGCCATGGAACGCTTCATCGTGTCCGGCAGCGACACGTCCTTGATCTCGACCCGGTCGATCTGCACGCCCCAGCCGACCGCGGGGCTGTCGATCATCAGCTCGAGGCCTTCGTTGAGCTTCTCGCGGTTGGAGAGCAGATCGTCCAGCTCGCTCTTGCCGATGATGGACCGCAGCGAGGTCTGCGCCATCTGCGAGACGGCGAAGCGGTAGTCCTCCACGTTGATGATCGCGGCCGGCGCATCCACGACCTTGAAGTACACGACGGCGTCCACCCGCACGGTCACGTTGTCGCGCGTGATCCCCTCCTGCGCGGGCACGGGCATGGTCACGATCTGCATGTTGACCTTACGCAGCCGGTCCATCCCGGGAACGATCAGCGTGAACCCCGGCTCGCGCACCCCGCCCGTCAGCCGTCCGAGCCGGAGGACCACCCCGCGCTCGTACTGCTTGACGACCCGTGCCGCGGCCGCGAGATACACCAGGCCCGCGGCGCCGGCGGCCACGGCCGCTCCCAGCAGCTCTTCGAGCATGTCGACCTCCTCTTCGAGAGGCCACTTTTGTACGTTCCTGTAACGATATGCCCGGCCCGAGACGCTGGTCGAGTCTCGGACCGGGCATGGTGATACGGCTGGGTCGTACGGCTACGCCGCCGTGACCCGCACGGGTTCGGTGCCGACCGCGCTGTGCCGCTCGGCCCAGCTCTCCAGCGCCGTACGGCAGGCGTGGTCCAGGTGGTGCAGGCCGGACAGGTCCAGCTCGATGGGGCGGTCCTGGGGCAGCGCCTCCAGACTGTCGAGGATCTTCGGCAGCCGCAGGAAGGTGGCATTGCCCGAGAGGTGGACCTGGATGGGACCGGCTCCCTTGTCGACGACCTCGGTCCTGAGGTGCGAGGCCTCCCACGCGGTCTTCACCACGGACAGGGCCAGACCGATGAGCACGCCCTCGAACATGTTCACCGCGACGATCGACACGGCCGTGACCACGAGGATCAGCGCCTCGCCCTTGTGGCTGCGCCACAGCGCCGAGATCTGGCGGAACGGGATCAGCTTCCAGCCCGCGTGCACCAGGATGCCGGCCAGGGCGGGAATCGGGACCAGCCCGAGGGCGGAGGGCAGCGCGGCGGCGAACAGCAGGAGCCAGGCGCCGTGCAGCACCCGCGAGGCCTTGGTCTTCGCACCCGCGTTGACGTTGGCGGAGCTGCGCACGATCACCGCCGTCATCGGCAGGGCGCCGAGCAGACCGCACACCGTGTTGCCCACGCCCTGGGCGACCATCTCCTTGTTGTACTCGGTGCGCGGACCGTCGTGCAGCCGGTCCACGGCCGCCGCGCTGAACAGGCTCTCCGCCGAGGCGATCAGCGCGAACGCGACGATCGTGCCCCAGATGGCCGGGGTGGCCAGCTCGCCGAAGGCTCCGGCCCCGGGCACCTGGATGACACCGAACAGGCCCTCCACCGTGACGGTGGCGACGGGCAGGCCGAAGGCGAGGGTGGCGACCGTGGCCAGGACCACCGCCGCGAGGGCGCCCGGCACCGACTGCACCGCCTTCGGCAGCTTCTTCCACAGCACGATGACGGCGATGGTGCCCGCCCCGATCGCGAGCGAGGCCAGGGCCTCGGTGCTGCCGAGGGCGTCGGTGAAAGCCCCCGGCAGGCCCGCGATCTTGCCGATGCCGGTCGACGGGGCCTTCAGGCCGGCCGCCGCGTAGATCTGCCCGGCGATGATCACCAGGCCGATGCCGCAGAGCATGCCCTCGACGACGGAGACGGATATCGCCCGGAACCAGCGGCCTATCTTGAGGAAGCCCATGGCGAGCTGGAGCAGACCGGCCATCAGCACGATCACGCCGAGCGTGCCGACCCCGAACTCGCTGACCGCCTCGAAGACGAGCACGGTCAGACCGGCGGCCGGCCCCGAGACCTGGAGGCTGCTGCCGGGCAGGAACCCGGTGACGAGGCCGCCCACGATGCCGGTGACGAGGCCCAGCTCCGCCGGGACGCCGGAGGCGACCGCCACGCCGACGCACAGCGGCACGGCGACCAGGAAGACGACTATGGAGGCGAGGAAGTCCTGCCTCAGGTAAGGGTATTTGGTCGTCATCGCGGCGCTCACAGGGCCTTGAAGGTGTCGGCGGCCGGGTCGTGCGCCAGGACGGCGCCGGTGTGCACCTCGTAGTACCAGGCGTGCAGGGACAGTTGACGGTCCTTCAGCTTCTTCTCGATGAATGGGTACGAGCGCAGCCGCAGCAGCTGCGTCAGGACGTGGCTCTGCACGCCCTCGGTGACGGCCGGGTCCTCGACCGCGCCTGCCGGGCGCGGGGTGGCGTGCGCGAGCCAGTCGCGCACGGCGGGGACGGCGGTCAGGTCGTCGCCGCGCACCAGGGCACCGACGGCGCCGCAGTGCGAGTGGCCGCAGACGACGATGTCGTCGACCCCGAGCACCTCCACGGCGTACTCGATGGTGGCCGCCTCGCTGGTGGGGTGCTGGGAGGCGAACGGCGGGACGATGTTGCCCGCGGTGCGCAGCTCGAAGAGCTCGCCCGGGCGGGCGCCGGTGATCAGGGCCGGGACGACCCTGGAGTCGGAGCAGGTGATGAACAGCACCTGCGGGGACTGGCCTTCGGCGAGTTTGGCGAACTCCTCAGGGCGCTGTCCGAACGTACGGGCGTTGTCGATGAGGGGCTGCATGATGACTCCTCCTGGCGCGCCGCGACGGCGCGTCGGTGTGGGCAGGACAGATGTGGGGGAACTGCGCTGTTCTGCTTCTCTCTCAGCAGCGGAAGACCTGAAGTGCCGCCGGAGAGTGGGATGTCGAGGGTCTCGACGGATGAGGGGCGCGGTTGGCGACCGCCATGTGCACGAGGGCCGGGTCCTGCGCCGGCAGGGGGCGCTCGGGCTCCTCCGGAGTGCATCCGGTGTTCACATGACGCTCGCGGGGACGCAGGGGACCGGTCGGGATCCCGGGGACTCCGCAGTCGCGGAACGTCGCCGCCTCGTCACGCAGTGCCTTGCCGGAGAGTTTGGTTCCGGGCAGATCCTTGGCTACGGCATGACGGGCCGTGTGCGCGGCTGCGAAGGACGTGGTGGGTGCGAAGAAGGTGAGGGCAAGCAGGGCGGTAGCAAGCAGGGCCAGGACCGTACGGGTCGTCGCACCTCGGAACATGCGCCCCCCTTCCTCCCACTCAGCCTCTTGCATCAACCAAGGAATGGTCAATCACCGGTCAAGAAACACGTTAACCCTGCAAAGTTGTTTGCAGGGTTAACTCAACGTTTCCAGCTGAAGAGAGCCTGAAATGCGCTGGTGAGGTGGCGTGAACTAGTCGCTCTCGGCGAGTCCCTTGCCATCCCGCGCCAGCGCGGTGAGCCGGGAGATCGCCCGGAAGTACTTCTTGCGGTAGCCGCCGTTCAGCATCTCCTCGCTGAACAGCCGGTCGAGGGGCAGGCCGGAGGCGAGGACCGGCACCTCGCGGTCGTAGAGCCGGTCCGCGAGCACCACGAGCCGCAGGGCCGTCGACTGGTCGGGGACGGGGCGGACGTCGGTGAGGCAGACGGCCTTCAGGCCGTCGGTCAGCGCGCCGTACCGGCTGGGGTGGACCTTGGCGAGGTGGTCGAGGAGGTGCGGGAAGTCGTCGAGCGAGGCCCCCGGCGTGGCGTACGCCGCCTTCGTCACCTGCTCGTCCGAGAACGGCGCCGGCGCCTCGGGCAGGCCGCGGTGGCGGTAGTCCTCGCCGTCGATGCGCAGGGCGCGGAAGTGGGCGGACAGGCCCTGGATCTCGCGCAGGAAGTCGGCGGCCGCGAAACGGCCCTCGCCCAGCTTGCCGGGGAGGGTGTTGGAGGTGGCGGCGAGCGCCACGCCCGCGTCGACGAGCCTGCCGAGCAGGGTCGACACGAGGACGGTGTCGCCGGGGTCGTCGAGCTCGAACTCGTCGATGCACAGGAGGCGGTGGCCGCTGAGCGTCTGCACGGTCTGCTGGAAACCCAGGGCGCCGACCAGGTTGGTGAGCTCGACGAAGGTGCCGAACGCCTTGAGCGCGGGCTCCGCCGGGGTGGCGTGCCAGAGGGAGGCGAGCAGGTGGGTCTTGCCGACGCCGTAACCGCCGTCGAGGTAGACACCGCGGGGGCCGGGCGGGAGCTTCGGCGCCTTCGGCCTCCCGAAGCCGAGGAAGCCGCGCTTTCCGCCGCCGACGGCGTGCGCCCCGCCGAGTCCGGCCGCGAAGCCCTCGAGGACGCGGACGGCCTCGGTCTGGCTGGGCTGGTTCGGGTCCGGTATGTAGGTGCTGAAGCGGACCGAGTCGAAGCGCGGCGGCGGCACCATCTCGGCGACCAGGCGGTCCGCGGGGACGTGCGGGGCACGGGCGCACAGGGACACCGGGGCCGCGTCGGTTATCGGGCCGAGGCCGGGGGCGGAAGGGGAGGACGACACGGTTCCCCATGCTAAGCGCCGTGCCACACTGCACGACATGCGACGCCTGTTCCCTGTGACCGACGAGACAGTGCCGAAAGCTCCTGGAACTCCCGGTGAGGAGGGTGGGGCCGGTGGCCCCGAAGTCCCGGCCGACCGCGAGTGGAGCCTCGCCGAACTCGCCGCCGCCTACGCCTACCCGGAGCCCACCGCCGGTGGACGGCCCGTCCCCTGGCTGCGGGCGAACATGGTGTCCACCCTCGACGGGGCCGCGCAGCACGACGGCCGCTCGCAGCCGATCTCCAGCGCGGCCGACATGCGGATCTTCGGCACCCTGCGCGGGCTGGCGGACGTCGTGGTCGTCGGTGCGGAAACGGTACGTCAGGAGGGATACCGGCCCGCACGCGCGCGTGCGGAGTTCGCGGAGCTGCGGCAGGCGGCCGGGCAGTCGCCGGCGCCGGCGATCGCGGTGGTCAGCGCCAGCCTGGACCTCGACTTCTCCCTTCCGTTGTTCACCTCGCCGGTGGTGCCGACCCTGGTCCTCACGGGCGCCGCGGCGGCCCCGGACCGGGTCGCCGCCGCCGAGAAGGCGGGCGCCCAGGTGGTGATCGCCGGTGACGGCGTCGGCGTGGAGCCCGCCCGCGCCGTACGGGCCCTGGGCGAGCTCGGCCACACGCGGCTGCTGACCGAGGGGGGTCCGCGGCTGCTCGGCCAGCTGGTGGCCGCCGGGGTGCTCGACGAGCTCTGCCTCGCCGTCTCCCCGATGCTCACCGCCGGCGACGCGCAGCGCATCGCGGGCGGTCCGTCGGTCGCGGTTCCGCACCGCTTCGTCCTCGCATCGCTGCTGGAGGAGGAGGGCTTCCTCTTCACCCGCTACCAGCGGCCCTGAGAATCGTTCAGCGGTACCGCCGGTCCCGAAAACGGCGGAACCTACCGTTCCGCTTTGCCCGGGGCGGGCACACTGAATCTCGCAGTCCCCGTGACCTCACGGGGCAGGATGGCTTCCGCAGAAGGGGCGCCCGGTGTTCACAAGCGTATTGATGATCGAGAAGGCCCTGACGTCCGCAGACGTGGAGTTCGTCACCAGCTTGCACGGGGACGAGGAGGTCTCCTTCCACGTGCTGCTCCAGCCCCGCGGCGATCAGGCGGACCGCCTGCTGCGGGCCATCGACGACGTCGCGCTCGGCGAGCTGGACGAGGTCGCGCGCGAGGGGGACGTCCCCGAGGGGGCCGCCGCGAAGGACTTCGGTGAGCGGGCGCTCGAGGTGTCGCTGCAGGCGCTCACGGCTGCGGGCAGCTCCGCTGAGGGGCGGCTGATCGAGGATCATCCGTTGGATGCGTTGAAGGCTCTCGTCGACGAGATCGACGCCGATGAGGTCATCGTGCTCACCGATCCCCACTACGTGGAGGAGTTCTTTCATCGGGACTGGGCTTCTCGGGCTCGGCACAAGGTGGGGGTGCCGGTGTTGAAGTTGTTCTCGCACAGCAAGGCGTAGATCTTCGGGTGCGGGTCGGTGGGGGCTGGTCGCGCCCACGCGGCGGAGCCGCACATCGATACAGCCCCGCGCCCCTCAGGGGGGTGTTCTCCCCGGAGGCAATAGGCTGGGGCGCTGAACATCCGAAAGACCAGCCGCACAGGGAGACACGCATGGCACCCGGCCTTCCCCCCGCCATGGACCGACCGCACTTCATCGGCATCGGCGGCGCCGGAATGTCGGGCATCGCGAAGATCCTCGCCCAGCGTGGGGCCAAGGTGGCCGGTAGTGATGCCAAGGAGTCCGCCACCGCCGAGGCGTTGCGGGCGCTGGGTGTGACCGTGCACATCGGGCATGCGGCGGAGCATCTCGCCGACGACGCCAGTTGTGTGGTCGTGTCGTCGGCGATCCGCAAGGACAACCCGGAGCTGGCCCGGGCCGCCGAGCTGGGGATTCCGGTGGTGCACCGGTCCGACGCCCTCGCGGGTCTGATGGACGGGCTGCGCCCGATCGCCGTCGCGGGGACGCACGGCAAGACGACCACGACCTCCATGCTGGCCGTCTCGCTGAGCGAGCTGGGGCTGAACCCGTCGTATGCGATCGGCGGCGACCTGGACGCGCCCGGCTCCAACGCCCTGCACGGCGAGGGCGAGATCTTCGTCGCCGAGGCCGACGAATCGGACCGCAGCTTCCACAAGTACGCGCCCGAGGTCGCGATCGTCCTCAACGTCGAGCTGGACCACCACGCCAACTACGCGTCCATGGACGAGATCTACGAGTCCTTCGAGACGTTCGCCGGACGGATCGTGCCCGGCGGCACGCTGGTGATCTCCTCCGACCACGAGGGCGCGCGCGAGCTGACCCGGCGGCTGGCCGGTTCGGTGCGGACCGTGACGTACGGCGAGGCCGAAGACGCCGACGTACGGGTCCTGTCGGTCGTCCCGCAGGGGCTGAAGAGCGAGGTCACGGTCCTGCTGGACGGCCGGGAGCTGACCTTCACCGTGTCCGTGCCCGGCCGTCACTACGCGCACAACGCCGTGGCCGCCCTCGCGGCGGGCGTCGCGCTGGGCGTCCCCGCCGCCGAGCTGGCGCCGGCCCTGGCCGCGTACACCGGTGTGAAGCGCCGGCTGCAGCTGAAGGGCGAGGCGGCCGGGGTCCAGGTCGTCGACTCCTACGCCCACCACCCGACGGAGATGACCGCCGACCTGGAAGCCATGCGCGCCGCCGTGGGCGAGGCGCGGATCCTGGTCGTCTTCCAGCCGCACCTGTTCTCGCGGACACAGGAGCTCGGCAAGGAGATGGGGCAGTCGCTGGCCCTGGCGGACGCCTCGGTCGTCCTCGACATCTATCCGGCCCGTGAGGACCCGATCCCCGGGGTGACGAGCGAGCTGATCATCGAGGCGGCGCGGGCCGCGGGCGGGCAGGTGACGCCCGTCCACGACAAGGATCGGGTGCCCGAGGTCGTGGCGGGAATGGCGAAGGCGGGTGATCTCGTTCTCACCATGGGCGCGGGCGACGTCACCGACCTCGGACCGCGCATCCTGGACCGTCTCGCGAAGTAAAGGGGCTGAGCTTCATGTCGTACGACGTCGAAAAGCCGGACGAGCAGTGGCGTGCGGAGCTGACCCCTGCCGAGTACGCCGTGCTGCGCCAGGCCGCCACCGAGCCCGCCTTCACGGGTGAGTACACCGACACCAAGACCACGGGTGTGTACTCGTGCCGCGCGTGCGGCGCCGAACTGTTCACCTCCACCACGAAGTTCGAGTCGCACTGCGGCTGGCCGTCCTTCTACGACCCGAAGGACACCGACGCGGTCGAGCTGATCGAGGACCGCTCGCACGGCATGGTGCGCACCGAGGTGCGGTGCGCGCGCTGCGGGTCGCATCTCGGGCACGTCTTCGAGGGCGAGGGGTATCCGACGCCCACGGACCAGCGGTACTGCATCAACTCCATTTCCCTGCGCCTGACCCCTGACGAGGGCTGACCGTCCTAGTCCGCCGTCCTGGCGTACGTGTAGGGGGCGGCGACCGCGCCGCTGTGGTGATCGGCGGCGCGCAGGGCGGCGGTGAGGCGTTCACGTGGCTTCATGCCGAGGCCGGCGGTGGCGTGGAGGGCGCCGAGGGCGTACTCGTCGCCGCAGCCGACCGCGGCGTAACCGTCGGCGGACTCGCTGACCTGGTAGTCGCCGTGGACGGCGAAGAGCCGGCCTTGGACGCCCACCAGGAAGCTGCCGGCCTGCTCCTGCTCGGACTCCTTGCGCGCCCAGCCGCCGTCCTTGAGGCAGCTGCGGACCGCGTTGACGAAGGTCGTGGCCATGAAGCGGTAGAGGGCACCTTCCGGGTGCGGGGCCTCGAGGGCGTAGTGCAGCAACTGGCCCATGCGGAAGGAGGTGGTGTACCCGAGGACGTAGGGTCCGTTGGTGAACACCTTGGGGTCGCGGCAGATGGTGAGCCGGTAGTCGTCACTGCCCGCGGAGTCCCCGGCCAGATGTACTCGCTTGCGGTGAACCAGGCCGACGATGACGGTCAAGTCAGCACCCCCGTAGTGGTGTTGAGGCGTCGGTGGCCGCCTCGGGGCATTTCTGCCCGCCGACGGCGCGGAGTCACCGCTTCCGTTCAGTGGTGGTTCATCAGCGGCTCTGTGCCGCGTCCGACGCGGCGGGACGGTCGAGTCGTCTCGCGGGGTGAGCCCGGCCCGGTGCCCCGCGTCCGTGGCGTCTGCTGCGCGGTGGGCGCTGGGGCCAGTACAGGACGTAGGCGGCGGAACCGGCCGCGAAGGCCAGGCGGATGAGGCCCTGGGCGGAGTCCGAGGGGATGAACAGGGCGCTGCCGTACAGGGAGATGAGGGCGAGCCAGCTGACCCACGGGACCAGCCGGCGCTGGCCGATCGAGTCCCAGATCAGGGTGCCGAGGAGGACCGAGGCGTTGTAGTACGTGTACACGCTCGGGTCGAGGACGATGCGGGCGTCGGCGGCGAGCAGCACGACCGCCGGCCAGCGGTGCCGGCGGACGGCCAGGGCGCCCAGGGCGATACCGAGGGCCATCTGGGCGGGGCGGTCCCACCAGGGGGTGGCGGCGTCGTGCACGCCGAACCAGCGCAGGGCCGAGGCGGGCTGGTTCGGGATCGTGAAGCGGGCGGCGGCCAGGGTGTCCAGGTGGGTGAGGTAGAAGGGCAGCCACGCCACGGCCACCAGTCCGGCCGCCCAGACGGCGGAGCGCAGGCGGGCGGGGCGCGGCAGCGCCAGCAGCAGGGGCAGGAAGCCCACCGCCCAGGGTTTGGAGTCCACCGCGAGGGCCAGGAAGACGCCCACGGCCGTCGCCTTGCCGCGCACCAGCGCCCGTACGGCGAGGGTGGTGAAGAACAGCGCCAGGACGTCGTCCAGGTGCGCGAAACGCACCGAGACCTCCACCCACATGGGGATGAAGGCCGCTCCGGCGATCAGCACACGCTGCTGGAGGCGTTTGTGGTTGAGCCCCGTGCCCCGGTAGTGGTCGGCGGCGGCGCGGCCGACCAGTACCAGCATGTACAGGCCCAGACCGGACATGAACGCGTCGGCGAGCTTCTCGCCGAGTTCGGCGGGGAACGGGGCGAACAGCCCGGCGACCAGGAAGCTGACCGGGCCGATCTGTAACTCGGGGTGGTTGGCGTAGAGGGCGAGGCCGCCGCCGGGGATCTGGTGGAAGAGCAGTTGCTGACCGGTTCTCAGGTAGTGCCAGGACACGGCTCCGTGGCGCTCGGCCACCACGAACCAGGCCGCCGTCCACAGGGCCAGCAGCGCGATGTGCAGGCGAACCGGGTAGCCGCCGATACGGCCGATCCGTGCCCCGTCCCCGGGCACGGCTGTCACCGTCTTCCGCTTCCGCACGCTCCGTCCTCCCCCTCGGCCCGCGCCCGGCATCGGGACGGCCGAGGTCGCGGGTGCTGCCCCATCACCCCTGTAGAGGGGGGCTCGGCCCGGGGGGTTGCCTGTGCGGGGCCGACGGTGGCCTCACAGCACCTTCCGCTGCACCAGTGCCGACAGCACCAGCGCCCCCGGAAGCAGTGGCAGCCAGACCGTCAGGACGCGGTAGCCGATGACGGCGGTCGCCGACAGGTTCATGGGTGCTCCGAGCGCGACCATGGCGAACACGACCGCCGCGTCCACGGGGCCGATGCCGCCAGGTGCGGGCACGGCCCCGACCGCTGTGTTCGCGGCCAGGAACGCGAAGGCGACCTGCAACCAGGACAGCGACAGCCCGACCGCCGCCCCGACCGCGAAGAGCACGCTCGCCTGGATCAGCGGGGCGGCGGCCGACCCTCCCCACAGGGCGAGGATCCGCGCGGGCCGGGTGTGCAGCAGTCGTACGTCGGTGAGCGCGCAGCGCAGGGCGTCGAGGAGGGGGCGGCGCAGCGGCCGTACGGTCGTCACGAGCAGGGCGGTGGCGATCAGGGCGAGGGCCACCGCTCCGGCGACCAGGAGCGACGTCCGCCGGTCCGGCACGAGTCTGCCGGTCAGCAGCACGTCGGGGAAGGCGGCCAGGAAGACGAGGAGCACCAGCGTCCTCGCGATCGGCTTGACCGCCGAGTACAGGGCGAGCGAGGCGGTGGCCCGGGCCAGCGGTATGCCGCGGCCCTGGAGGAAGCGCAGGGTGACGGCGTGGGCTCCGATACTGGCCGGCAGTACGTGGTTGGCGGCGCCGGCGGCGAACTGTGAAGCGATCAGCAGCCCGGCCGGGAGCCGCTCCGGCAGCGCGCCCTGTCGGATGCAGGGGGCGGACAGCCAGCCCAGGCAGGTGAGGAACAGCGCGAGCAGCAGCCACCCGGGGTCGGCTGAGCCCAGCCGGGCGGTGCCGTCGTACACGGTCCGCCAGTCGACCGCCGCCCAGGCGCCGATCGCGAGCACGGGGAGCAGGACCAGGGCGCTGCGGAGGAGGCGGGGGGCACCGAAGCGGATCGGGGACGGCAGCGGGACGGCGTCGTCGAGCGGGAGCAGGGACACGGCGGAACCGTTCCCGCCGGGTGTGACGCCCCGGTGTCCGGGAGCGGACGGGGCGCGGGCGGGTGGGCGACGACCGCCCTGTTGGTGAATCATTCATCCAGTGAAGTGTTGACTTCCGGATGAATAAGCCAGAACAATCCATGAGGTGACCTCCGAGCAGTTGTCCGTGGGCCCGGCCCTGTCCTCCGTCTCCTCCGACCTGGACGAGGCGGTCCACCGCTGTCTCGTCGCCGGCTTCGAGGGCACGACGACCTTCCCCGACACCCTCAAGCGGCTCATCGACCGCGGCCTGGGCGGCGTCATCCTGTTCACCCGGAACGTGCGCGACGCGGAGCAGGTCCGCGAGCTCACCGACGCGCTGCGGGCCATCCGCCCCGATCTGCTGGTGGCCATCGACAACGAGGGCGGCGGCATCGGCCATCTGGTCGCCGCCGGCGCCCCCGAGGTCCCCGGCTCCTACGCCCTCGGCGTCGCCGACGACCCGAACCTGACCGCCCGGTGCGCCGACGCCCTCGCCGGTCATCTCGCCACCCTCGGCATCACCGCCTCGTACGCCCCCGTCGCCGACCTCCAGCGCCGGGCGGACAACCCGATCGTGCGCACCCGCTCCTTCGGCGCCGACCCGGAGCTCGCCGCCCGTCATCTGCGCGCCTGGATCACCGCCACCGAGGCACGGGGCATCGCCTCCTGCGCCAAGCACTTCCCCGGCCACGGCGGCACCGAGACCGACAGCCACCACGACCTCGCGGTCGACCCGCGGCCCGCCGCCGAGCTGCGCGCCGACCTGGAACCGTTCCGCGCGGCCGTCGCCGCGGGTGTGCCCATGCTGATGAGCGCCCACGTCGTCTACCCGGCGCTGGACGCCAACCGCCCCGCCACCCTCAGCCGCCGCATCCTCGGCGACCTGCTCCGCCACGACCTCGGCTTCGACGGTGTGCTGGTCAGCGACGCCCTGGAGATGAAGGCCATCGCCGACCGCTACGGCGAGGCGGCCGGCGCGCGCATAGCCCTCGCCGCGGGCGCGGACCAGGTGATCGTCGCCGTGCCGGACCTGGAGGTCACCCTGAGCTGCCGGGACGCGGTGCTCCACGCCGTGGACTGCGGCCGGCTCTCCGAGGAGCGGGTGTGGGAGGCGGCCGGGCGGGTGCGGCGGCTCGCCCAGCGGTACGCGACCCCGGCCGGGGTGGTGGCCGCCTGGGACGCCGGGGCCGGTCTGGAGGCGGCGCGCCGCGCGGTACGCAGCCGGGCGCTGCCGCGCGCGGTACGCGGCGCGCACGTCGTCGACCTCTTCCCGCCGCCGCACCCGGCCCTCAACTGGGGCGGCGAGGACCTCCTGACCGAACTGCGGCCCCTCGACCCCACGGCGAACGGTACGGCGGTGAGCGGGGAGCCGGCGGATCCGGCCGCCCTGGTCGATGGGATCCTGCGGATCTGTGCGACTGCGCCGCTGGTCGTGGCTACCTGTGATGCCGGGTTGCATCCCTGGCAGGCCTGGTTCCGGGAGGCTCTGCTGGCCCGGCGGCCGGACGCGGTGCGGGTGGACACCGGGCTGCCGGAGGGGGGCGACCTGTGCTCCTACGGGCGGGGGCGGGTCAATCTGCGGGCCGTGGCCGAGGTGCTGAGCGGTCTGCGGGAAGTGGGCTGAACCCGCGGGCCGGTGGGGCTGGTCGCGCCCCGCGGCGGAGCCGCATGTCGACACGGCCCCGCGCCCCTAAAGGAACTGCACGATCCCCCGCGTTGCCAAGTACCCCTTGTCGTGCGCCCGTTCCGCCAGCAGCACCGCCGGGCGTTCGCCCTGCTTGCGCAGGCGCATCCACGCGTCGAAGTACGTGCCGCCCGGGCCGGAGACGGAGCGGGTGCCGGGCGTGCAGTCCAACACCAGGGCGGCGGCGCGAGGTTGAGGAACGGGGGGCTTCGCGCGCAGCTCGGCGACCGTCTCCGCCAGGGCCTCGGCGATCGGCTTGGGGCGGCCCGCCGCGTCGAACAGGCCCAGGGTGTACTCCAGCTCCGGATAGTCGGCCAGGGAGCGGTCCACGTCGTGGGAGCACCACCAGGTCACGCCCCAAAGACCCTCGCAGTCGGCTGCGTTGCGGATCGTGGCGCGGGCGAAGCCCGGGGCGTCGGCCGCCGGGATGTGCGGTTCGGGGGCGCCCGTCTCCTGGACCCAGACGGGGCGGGACGGATCGCCGGCGTACGCCTTCGCGAGTTCCGTGCCGTACTCGGCGAGGTGCCGCACCTCGAAGGAGGCGGGCCCGTAACGGCGGGCGCAGTCGGCGGAGAACACCCAGGGGTGCACGGTCGTCACATCGCCCTTGCGGGCCGAGGCCTCGGGCGTGAACGGGTGGTCGTCGCCGTACCAGGCGGCGTCGTACGCGGAGTGCGTGGCCAGCTGCCCGGGGCGCAGGCCCTCGCGGGCGGCCGCAAGCAGCGTGTCGAGGTAGTGGTCGACCTCGGCCGGCGTCACCGGGTTGTGCTCGACCAGGTTGTTGAGCTCGTTGCCCAGCTGCACGCCGATGAGGTTCGGGCGGTCGGCGAGGGCGTGGGCGAGCGTGCGCAGCAGCTGGGCCTGCGCTTCGACGGCCTCCGGGTCGGTGAAGACGTTGCGGTGGTGCCAGCTGCGGGTCCACTCCGGGTAGAAGTCGAAGCTGGACAGATGGCCCTGCACGCCGTCGACCATGACGTCGAGGCCGGCCTCGGCCGCGAGGTCGACCAGCTGCGCCAGCTGGTCGACGGCGGCCGTGCGGATGAGGGTGCGGTTGGGCTGGAGCAGCGGCCAGAGGTGGAAGACCCGGATGTGGTCGAGCCCCAGCCCCGCGATCTGGGCCAGGTCCTCACGGGCGTGCCGCGGGTCGAAGTCGTGCCAGGCGTGGAACCAGCCGCGACGGGGCGTGTAGTTGACGCCGAAGCGGAGCGTAGGGATGGGATCCTCCTCGGGTCGCCGACCCCGCGGGGGTCGGGGGCTTGTCCTCGCTGAATGTATCAACCACCATGGTCGATGATGAATAACGATTTCAACCAGGAGTCCGGTGGCGACCGGGGCTCCGGTGAACCGGAACTGGTGCTCGGCCTCGACGCCGGCGGCACCCGCACCCGCGCGGTTCTCGCCGCCGCGGCGGACGGCCGCGTGCTCGGCGAGGGCGCCGCCGGTCCGGGCAACGCCCTCACCGTCCCGCTGCCGCGGCTCACCGACCACCTCACCGAGGCCGTCGCCCGGGCGGTGCCGGAGTCCGCGCGGGGCCGGGTCGCGGCGGTGGCCGGCGGTTTCGCCGGCGCCACGGGGGCGACGGAGGACGACCCCGGCCGCCTCAACGCGCTCACCGCCCTGACGGCCGCCCTCCGCCGGCTCGGCATCACCACCGGCTCGATCGGCATCAGCAGCGACATCGAGGCGGCCTTCGCCTCCGCCCCCGGCACCCCGGCCGACGGGCTCGCCCTGGTCGCCGGCACGGGCGCGGTCGCCATGCGCATCACCGGCCGCCGCTGCACGGCCACCGTCGACGGCGACGGCTGGCTCCTCGGCGACGACGGCAGCGGCTTCTGGATCGGCCGCGAGGCGGTCAGGGTCGCCCTGCGGATGGCGGACGGACGGGGTGGGGCGACCGCCCTGGCCGAGACGGTGGGGCGGACACTGGGGCTGCCGGAGGAGGTGCTGCCGCGGCGCGGAGGGGCGCCCTGGGCGCCGCTCGGAGGGCCCGCCCCGGGGGCGCCTCACGGGGGCCCTGGTCCGGCTGTCACCGGTGGCAGTCCTGGCGCGGATGCCGGACGGCAAGGTGGCTTCGGTGGTGCTGCGCGTACCCCCGCAGTGCCGGAGGGCGGCTCCGCCGTCTGGTCGCTCGCCGACCGTGAGGCCTACCGCATGCATCTGCTCCCCGTCGTCATGGCCGAACCGCCGACGCGGCTGGCCCGGCTCGCTCCGCTGGTGGCCGAGGCGGCCCGGGAGAAGGACCCGGTGGCCGAGGCGATCCTCGACGAAGCCACCGGTCAACTGACCGATACGGTGCGGGCTTTGGAGCCGCAGCCGGGTGAGCGCGTGGTCGCGACCGGCGGTCTCCTCGGCCCCGAGGGCCCCCTCACCGCCCCTCTCACCACCCGCCTCCAGGCCCTCGGCCTCAGCCTCGACTGGGTGGCCGACGGCTGCGCGGGCTCCGTCGCCCTCGCCCGCCTCCTCCTGTGACCGAGACCCACACAGCCGACCGACACCCCGGCAGTCCGACCGACACCACCCGCGAAGCCCGACCCATGCCGACCAGCCCCCACGGCACCGGACCGACACCCATGACGCCGGACCGGCACCCGCCACGTCCGAACGGGACCCCCGAAGTCCCCTCCGCAAGCGACGAAAGGACCGGCCGCATGCCGAAGCCGGAGCGCGCGGCCGACCGCGCCGACGACAGGCAACCGGGGCGTCCCCTCTACCGGGACCCCGACGCCCCCGTCGACGCCCGTGTCCGTGACCTGCTCGCCCGTATGAACCTGCGCGAGAAGGTCGGTCAGCTCAACCAGCGCATGTACGGCTGGGACGCCTACCGCCGCAGCCCCGGCGGTGGTTACGAACTCACCGAAGCCCTGTACGCCGAGACCGACCGTTTCGAGGGGCTCGGTGCCCTCTACGGGCTGATGCGCGCCGACGCCTGGTCCGGCGTCGACCACGGCAGCGGGCCCGGCGGCCAGGACAGCGCGGCTCTCGCGGAGCTGGTGCAGCGGCACGTTCTCGAACGCAGCCGGCTCGGCATACCCGCCTTGTTCGTGGAGGAGGTGCCGCACGGCCACATGGCCCTGGACGGCACGGTCCTCCCCGTCAACCTGGCGGTCGGCGCCACCTGGGACCCCGCGCTGTACGAGCGTGCCGCCGCGCACGCCGCGGCCGAACTCCGCGCCCGTGGCGGCCACTTGGCGCTGGTCTCGGCGCTCGACATCGTCCGCGACCCCCGCTGGGGCCGTACCGAGGAGTGCTTCGGTGAGGACCCGTACCTCGCCGCCCGGATGACCCGGGCACTGGTGCGCGGCATGCAGGGGGAGCCCGCCGAGTTCTTCGCCGCCGACAAGGCACCCGTCGTGCTCAAGCACTTCGCCGGGCAGGGCGCCACCGTCGGCGGCCGCAACTCCGCCGAGTCGGACCTCGGCCCGCGGGAACTGCACGAGATCCACCTGCTCGCCGCCCGTGCGGGCGTCCGCGCCGGGGCCGCCGCCGTCATGGCCGCGTACAACGAGGTCGACGGGATGCCCTGCTCCGGCAACCGCGCCCTGCTCACGGGGCTCCTTCGGGAGAACTGGGGCTTCGACGGGCTGGTCATGGCCGACGGGCTGGCCGTGGACCGGCTGGCCCGCATCACCGGCGACAAGGTCTCCGCGGGTGCCCTCGCCCTCGACTCGGGTGTCGATCTGAGCCTGTGGGACGAGGGCTTCACGCATCTGGAGGAGGCCGTGGAGAGGGGGCTCGTCGAGGAGTCCGTCCTCGATGCCGCCGTCGCCCGCGTCCTGCGCCTGAAGTTCCGTCTCGGGCTCTTCGAACGGCCCTACGGAGGCGGTGAGTTGCCGTCGGCCGAGCAGGGCCGCACCCTGAGCACCGCCCTCGCGCGTGCCTCGGTCACCCTCCTCCACGACCACGGCGGTGCCCTCCCGATACCGGCGACCGTCTCCCGTATCGCCGTCCTGGGACCCCAGTCCGCCACCTGCGCCCACCAGTCCGGCGACTACACCGCCCCGCAGCGCACCGGCAGCAGTGTCCTCGACGGGCTGCGCAAGCTGGCCCCGCCCGGCACCGACATCCGCTACGCCCGCGGCTGCGCCCTCACCGGCGGCGATCTCTCCGGCATCCCCGAGGCGGTCGCCGCGGCCGCCGCCTCCGACATCGCCGTCCTGGTGCTGGGCGGCAGCAGCGCCCGTAGCCCCGAGACGGACTTCGCCGCCAACGGGGCCGCGCTCACGGCCGTTTCGGAGATGACCTGCGGCGAAGGCGCCGACCTCGCGGGGCTGCGGCTGGGCAGGGCCCAGTACGTCCTGCTCGACGCCGTCGTGGCGACCGGCACGCCGACCGTCGTCGTCCTGGTCCAGGGCCGCCCGCATCTCGTGCCCGAGACCCCGGCCGCCCTGCTCACCGCCTGGTATCCGGGCCCCTGGGGCGGCGACGCCATCGCCGAGGTGCTGCTCGGACACGCGGCACCCGTCGGCCGGCTGCCCGTCTCGATGCCCCGCTCGGCGGCCCAGCTCCCCGTCCACTACAACCACAAGGACACCGAGTACGGCGGCTACGTGGACGAGAGCGCCGAGCCGCTGTACTCCTTCGGGCACGGGCTGTCGTACACGAGCTTCGCGTACGGCGCGCCGCGCACGGACGGGCACACCGTCACCGTCGACGTCACCAACACCGGCGCGCGGCAGGGTCGTACCGTCGTACAGGTCTATCTGCGGCGGCTGATCACGTCCACCTGGCCGCGCACCCTCGAACTGTTCGCGTTCGAGGGTGTCGACCTGGTGCCCGGCGAGTGCCGTTCGGTCACCTTGCCGCTCGACAGGGACCGACTCGCCGGGACCAGGACAGTGGAGATCCGGGTCGCGGAGTCCGCGCGGGCCGCGCTCACCGCCGTACCCGCCGTGCTGGACCTGACGGCCGTCAGAGCTTGACCGCTCCCGCCGAGACGCCCTTGTAGAACCACCGCTGGGTGATCACGAACAGCACCAGCACCGGGATGACGGAGATCACCGAACCGGCCATGACCATCCGCTGGTCGTAGCCGAACGACGAGCTCTGGAGCCGGGACAGGCCCAGCGTCAGCGTCATGTGGTTCTCCGAGCGGAGCACGATCAGCGGCCAGAGGAAGTCGTCCCAGGCGCTGATGAAGGTGTTGATGGTGACCACCATGATCGCGCCCCACGCGGACGGCAGATAGAGGTACCGGAACCGCTGCCACTCGTTGGCGCCGTCCAGCATCGCGGAATCCTCGATCTCCCGCGGTACGGCCAGGAACGCGCCGCGCATCAGCAGCACGTTGATGGCGCCGACGAACCCGGGCAGCCACACACCCACCAGGTTGTCGACCAGCCCCAGGTCGCGGATGCTCAGGAACAGCGACACCATGATCGACTCGAAGGGGAACATCATGGAGGCGACCAGCACCACCCAGACCGCCTTGCGGCCCTTCCAGCCGGGCTTGGAGAGCATGTAGCCGGCCGTGGTGGAGAACACCAGCTGGCTGGTGATGGACAGGACGACCACGATCAGGCTGTTGCGGATGTACGTGGCCACCGGGACCTGGTCGAAGACCTCGCGGTAGGCCCGCAGGGTGGGGTGGTGCGGCAGCAGGGAGGCGTCCGCGCCGAAGACGTCCTCGCCCACGCCCTTCAGCGACGCGAGGAACTGCCAGACCAGCGGGCCGATCGTGATGCCCAGCACGAGGAGCAGCAGCAGATAGCGGACGACGAGTTCGCGGGGGCGGCCGTACTCCCGCCAGCGCGGCATCAGCCGCCGGGGCTTCTCGACGGCGGTCGTCATGCCTCGTCCTCCTTCGTCAGGCGCTGCGCGAGCAGGGTCAGGCCGAGGGTGAGTACGAACAGGGCGACGCTGACCGCGGAGCCGTAGCCGGCGTTGCCGGTGATCGGGTCGAGGCCGACGTCGCGGATGTAGAACGGGAGGGTGCGGTCGGCGCCGCCGGGGCCGCCGGTGGAGCTGCCCAGCATGAAGATCTCGGTGAACACCCTGAGGCAGCCGATGCCGGTGAGCGTGCCCACCAGCATCATCGCCTGGCGCACGCCCGGCACGGTGATGTGCCAGAAGCGGCGGACCGCGCCGGCGCCGTCCATCTGAGCCGCCTCGTGCAGCTCCTTGGGGACGTTCCCGAGCGCGGCCAGGTAGAAGATCATGTACCAGCCGAGTCCCTTCCACAGCGTCAGGCCCATCGCGGAGAAGAGGATGAGCCAGGAGTCGGAGAGGAACGGGACGGCGGACTTGATCAAGTGGGCTTTCTCGAGCCAGGTGTTGACCAGCCCGTCGTCCGCCAGCAGCCACTGCCAGCTCAGGCCCACGACCACGCTGGAGGCGAGGACGGGCGTGTAGAAGGCGGAGCGGAAGAAGCCGATGCCGGGCAGGTTCTTCTCCACCAGCACGGCCAGCATCAGCGGCAGCAGCACCATCAGCGGGACGACGACGACCGCGTACAGGATGCTGTTGCGGGTCGCCAGCCAGAAGTCCGAGTCGCCCAGCATCCGGGTGTAGTTGTCCAGCCCGACGAAGCTCGCGGCGCCGCCGAGCGGCTTGGCGTTGGTGAACGACAGGAGGACGGTGTTGAGGAACGGGAACACCCCGAACACCACCGCGCACACGATCGCGGGCGCGGTCCACAGCCAGGGCAGCCACCAACGGCGGTACAGGGCCGCGCCGTTGGCGCCCGGCACCGGGCCGGGCAGCAGGGCCCGGCCGATGCGGCGGATGCGGGACGGGGCCGTGCCCGGCACGGCGGCAGTACGCCGCGTACCAGGCACGGTCACCGGCTCAGCGGTCTCGGTCGCCACGCTCAGCCCGCCTGCTTCAGCAGCTCGTTCGCCTTCGCCTGGGCGTCCTTGACGGCCTGCGCGGGGCTCTTCTTGCCCTGCATGGCCAGCTGCACCTGTCCCACGATCGCGTTCTGCACGGCCGGGGAGAGGTTGGTCTGGTTGGTGTAGGCCGTCTTGAGCTGGTCGGCGACCAGCTTGCGGGCCTGGGAGAACGGGTCGCTGCCGGTGACGTTCTGGAAGAACGGGTCGTTCAGCGAGTCCGTGGTCGTCGGGAAGATCACCACGTTGGGGTCCTTGCACCAGGCCGTCTGGTTCTCGGCGTTGGTGAGGTACTCGGCGAAGGCGAGCGCCACCGGCGCGTGCTTGCTGGTCGCCGCGACCGAGATGTACTGCGGGGCACCGGCGGAGGCGCGGCCGAGCGCGTCGTAGGGCTGCTGGCCGACGGCCGTCCTGGCGTAGATCGACGGGCTGTTCTGCTTCACGAACCGCACGAAACTCGGGTTCGTCGAGCCGTAGGCGACCTTGCCCTGGCTGTAGAGCGTGGACGGGTCGTTGCTGGAGGACAGCGAGTCCTTCGGCATCGCGCCCTCCTTGTACAGCTTCGCCATCCAGGCCACCCACTGGGTGGTCCTCGGGTCATCGGCGAAGACGGCGGACTTGCCGTCCGCGGAGAGCGTCTTGATGTTCATCTGGTCGAAGTCCGACGGTATCCGCCAGATCGGGTTGGCCATCGTCGCGTAGAACTTGCCCTTGCCCGCCTTGGCGACCTTCTCGTAGTCGGCGAACAGTCCGAACAGCGTCGTCGGCGGCTTCGCCGGGTCGATGCCCGCCTTCTTCAGCAGGTCCTTGTTGTACGTCAGCAGGACGCCGCCGGTGTACCAGGGGAGCGTGGTGTGGATCGCCGAGCCGGAGGCGTCCTTGAAGGTGGCGGACTTCCAGAACGACGGCACGAACGGCTTCGCGACCTGCGGGTCCTTCACGCTCAGGTTCAGCAGGTAGCCGGCCTTGGTGAGGGCGGTGGCGGTCGGGGCGTTGACGTTGATGACGTCCGGCAACGTACAGGCCTGGGCGTCGGCGACGGTCCGCTGGGTGAAGGTGTTGTCGCCCGGGTCGTCGATCCACTTGACCTTGGCGCCGGGGTGGGCCTTCTCGAAGGAGGCGATCACTCCGTTGAAGAAGCTCCCGAAGTCTTTCTTCAGGTTCGTCGTCTGGAAGGTGATCTGGCCCTTGACGTCACCTGTCAGCTTGCCCGAGCCGACGTTGCCCTTGTCGACCTTGCAGCCCCCGGCGGTGCCGTCCCCGCCGCTCGAGCCGCCGGAAAGGCCGCAGCCGGCCGCCGTCAGCGTCAGGGCGATGATTCCCGCCACGGATGCGGTGAGTCTTCCAGCGCGCATGTCCACCCTCCTGGGACCCAGCCGAGAGGCTGGTTCAATCAACCAACTTCGACTCCGATTGATGAAAAGGTGGACCAGAATTCATCGGAGGTCAATGGTTTGCCGTGTTGCGTTTCGGTTCCGCCGGTGGTTCCGCCCGTGACTCAGTGGCGGTGCTCGTGGTCCGGGTGCGCGGGGTCGCCGGGGTGCTCGTGCCCCGCGGCGTACACCACGTCGGCCCGTGCCTGGTCGAACCAGGCGAAGAAGGCGCGGCGGCCCGCCGCGCGTCGCAGCTCGCCTTCGACAGCCTGCCGGACCTGCTCGAACGGCAGGAAGTCGGAGGGTGTCGCCCGACCGAACGGGTCGACTCCGCGCCGTAGTGCGTCCGGGGTGAGGAAGCGGTCCCGGTTGCGGTCGTAGTAGTCCTGTACGGCTTCCTCGGGGACGTGCTGCTCGGCCTCCAGTTCGGCGAGGAGGGTGCGGGCGGCGGGGGAGTGGGCGAGGGCGGCTGCGACGATGCTGCCCATGTCTGCGACGTCGTTTTCGGCCACGGCCAGCAGTTGTGTCGGGGACACCTCTGCCACCGGGGGCAGGCCCCGTTCCGCTACGGCCCTGCGGGCCAGTTCGTCGGCGACGACCACCTGCGTGGCCCAACGTCGGCGTTGCCGTTCGGCTCGCGCCGGGGCAGATAGTGCCTCGTGATGTCGGTGCTTGTCGGACTCGCCGTCGTGGCTGGTCGCGCCCCGCGGCGGAGCCGCTGATGAATGCAGCCCCGCGCCCCTGAAGGGGCGCTCCGGCACAGTCTCGAGGAAAGCGTCTACGCGGCTTTTGGGGACCGGCTCGCCTTGTACTACTGCCGCGTGGTCTGTCATGGCGTTATCTCCAGCTCTACGGCCTTCGTGTAGGCCACTCGGCCGTGCCAGGCAGTCTTTGCCAGTAGCCAGTACGAGCCCGGGGGGATCGTGGTGCCGTTCACGTCGATCGTGCAGTCCAGTTGTTGCCCGGCCGCGATCGTGAAGCCCTGGCAGCCCGGTGTGACCCCGGGCCAGGTGCCCCAGGAGGACACGGCCCACAGGGTGCCGTTGATGGGGCCGTGGGTGGTGTTGTGCAGGGACACCGGGACGTGGGCGCGTTCGCCGCTCCTGACCGTGATCCGGTCAACTCCCAGGTCCGTCAGCAGAGTTGGTCCAGCCGGTTCGCCCGGTACGTCGACCGCTACGACGTCCTCGTACGTCTGCCCCTCGTACGACAGCCGTGCCGCCAGCCAGTGCCGGCCGGGTGGTGCGTCGGGCGGCGGTGTCACCGTGACCTCGGTGAGGGTGAAGCCGCCGGGGGCCAGTGCGTACGGCAGTGCGGCGGGCTCAACGGACCAGCCGGGCGGGGCCTCGATGGTCATCGTGCCCGAGACGGGAGCGTCGGTGAGTTCCGAGGAGATCCGGACGGTCGCGTTGAAGGGGCCGCCGGAAGCGGTGAGCGTCGTCGGTGAGATGTACACCGCGACCGGCATGTTGCCGCGGGGTGCGGGGCCGGAGTTGTGGAGCCAGTACCGGGTGTGGACCGGCTGCGCGGGCTCGTGCGCGGCGACTCCGGGGTCGTACGCGCTGCGGGAGCCCTCGGTGGGCGTGGCCAGGACCGTGGTGACCTCGAACCCGGTCAGGCCGAGGGAGAGCACTCCCTGTTCGTCCGGCGCGAGTTGCTCCCCGGGTGTTTCCAGTACGTCGGTGCGGGCGCCCCGCGTCCAGGGCCGCGGTCCGTGCACTCGCGCCCGTACCGGACGGCCGTTGACCTCGTGCATCCGCACGACGACCCCGCGCTGTGGGTCCGCCGGTGCGACGCTCCCGCGGGCGAGCGGCGAACCGGCCGGCTTGAGGGCGTCGAGCAGCACCTCGCCCGCCGGTTCGAGGCGCAACAGGCTCAACTCCCTCGGGAGAGAGGCGGCTTCCGATGCCCGTCGTACTCGGGCGCTCAGCGGGTGGTTGAACTCATGGCCCACGCGGGGCAGTTGCTGCTCGCGCCAGTCGCCCTCGCCGCCGACCACCGCGTACTCGAAGGTGTGGGACCAGCGTTGGAGCTGGAAGCCCGAGCCGTCGGGGGCCGTGCGGCGGGGCGGGTCGACCCAGATGCCGGACGGCCAGCCCGTGCAGGAGCGCATCAGTGACATGTAGAGGTCACCGGAGGAGGTGACGACACAGCCCGGGGTGCCGCGGTTGAGGACGGCGAAGCCGCGCCCGTCCCAGGCGTCGCCCGGCGGCAGGGCCTCGCCGCCGCCGGCCGCCGTGGCCGTGACGGTCGCGTCGTCCAGGTCGGCGATCAACGCGTCGACCGCCTTCGCGTCCCCCTCGGCGTCGGCGCCCGCCACCACCAGCAGCGGCAGCCGTTCGAGATCGCGCAGGTCGGCCCCGGGCACCCACTCCTCGCGCAGTGAGGCGCGCGGCGCGACCCAGACGGTCGCCACGCCGCCCTCGGCGAGCTGCCGCTGCACCTCGCGCCCCGCGGCCGGATCCCAGCCGAGTGCCTCGGCGACGAGGGAGTTGCGGTCCGGGCCGCCGACGGCGATCCGGATGTCGGGCAGGTTGGAGTCGACCTCCAGGTCGCCGTAGCGCGGCCCGTCGGCGATCGTCGAGGTCGCCGTGACCCCGGCGCGCACCAGGGCGGCCGCGAGCGGCGTGCCCAGCTCACCGGCCTCGTCCCAGGAGGCGTACACCAGCTCGGCGACCCCGATCGACCGGCGGCCGAGCAACGTGCCCGTGTCGTCGCGCAGTTCGACCCGCGCCGTCGACCCGAGGGCGAACCAGGTGTGGGCCGGGTTGTCCAGCGTCCACGGGAACTCCTCGCTGTCCACGTCGACGAAGCCGAACCCGCGCCCGATCACCGCGTCCGCCACCTCGTGCACCGGCAGCCCGCCCTGCACGTCGGAGGGCCAGCGCACCCGGATCAGCCGGTCGGCGCCGTCGTAGCCGTCGATGGTGGTCGTCACGTCGACGCGCGGAACGCCGGTCCACAGCGTCAGGCGCTGTGTGTAGCGGAACAGCCCGAGGTCGGCGCGGACGGTGATCCGTGCGCCGGCGGGGGAGTGCTCGACCTCGGCCTGTGCCACCACGTCACGGCTGCGTGCGGCGGTGGTGCCCGTCGGCGTGAGGTGCCAGGGCCCCTCGCCGAACCGCGGGTGCCTGGGGTACTCCTCCTGCACGACGAGCTCGTTGCCGATGTCCCCGGCGCGCAACAGCTCCCGGCCGCCCTCGGTGAGCGCGCGGAGGCTGCTGACGCCGCCGCCGCGCGCCGGGTCGACCGTCACCTCGTAGAACTCGTTGCGGATGGTGGTGCCCCCGCCGGGCGCCCACCCGGGGACGGTGCCCTCGGTGAGGGGGAGGGCCTTGAGCCCCATGCCGGGCAACTCCGGTACCACGACGTGGAGTCGACCGTTCTCGCGCACCGCGGGGAGGCCGGCGGGTACGAGCCCCGGGTCGTCGACCGTGAGGACGTCCCGCCGCTGCCAGGTCGCGGAGTTGAAGACGACCAGGTCGGTGCCCTCGCCCGGGGTGACCCGGTCGGCCAGCGCCTGCGTGGCGTCGGCGTGCACGGTCTCGGCCAGGTCGGCCAGCTCGCGCCAGCCGGTCATCAGGTCGATGTAGACCTGGTCGGACTCGGAGCCCGTGATGGCGTCGTGGTGGGCGCCGTAGATCAGCTGCCGCCACGCCTTGTCGAGCGCCGCGTCCGGGTACGGGTGCCCGGCGACCAGCGAGGCGAGCGTCGCCCAGGCCTCCGCGTCGGCGAGCAGCGTCTCGCCGTACCGCTGGGCCTGCTTGGTGTCGATGTAGGACACGTCCTTGCCGGTGTAGACCGGGTTCATGTCCCGTGTCTGCGGGGACGCCTTGCGGCCCTCCGCGTCGAGCTCGGCGCGCACGGCGGCGAAGAAGTCGCGCGGTGTGCCGCTGATGAAGCGCGGCCAGACGTAACGGGCGTTCCAGTCCCGGTGGATGTCCATCACCCAGCGGCACGGTGGCGCGTAGTCACCGCCGACCGGGAGCAGGACGTTGCGGGTGAGGGCGACCGACCTCAAGCCCCGGAACAGCTTGAGGGCGGCCGCCTCCGCCGCCGGCAGGGTGGGCGCGTTGTCGATCGCCCAGCCGGCGCCGTAGTGGTTGACCATGTAGGCCGTCAGCAGCCCGCGCCCCGACGGGGCGATCCAGCTGAACTCGGCGGGGAACTGCATCCGTCCGGGATCGCGCGGCTCCTCGCCGAAGACGGAGAGAGTGGGCCCCCACTGGTGGAACGGCCCGCGCGCCCACGAACTGGAGCTGATCCCCGCGTCCGCCATCAGCCCCGGGAACTGCGGGTCGTGCCCGAACGCGTCGAGCTGCCAGGCCGTCTCCGGCGACGAGCCCATGATCCCGCGCTGGAACCCGTCGCCGTACAGAGCGTTGCGTACGGTGGCCTCGGCGCCGGTGAGATTGGTGTTGGGCTCGTTGTAGGTGCCGCCCATGATCTCGACGCGGCCGGTGCGGATCAGCTCGCGGAGGAAGGCGCGCTCCTCCGGGAAGGAGTCCCAGTACGGCTTGAGGTAGTCGACCTCGGCGAGCACGAAGGTGTACGCCGGGTCGCGGCGGGCCAGGTCGCAGTGGGCGCGGACCAGGCTCATCCCGGACTGGCCCCGTGAGTCGAAGGTCCGGGCCGGCAGACCGGTGGAGGCCGGGTCGTCGGCGACGTCCCAGGTCTCGGTGTAGGCGGCCTGGGTGTTCCACCACACGGGGTCGTAGTGGAAGTGGCTGACCATGAACATGGTCCAGCCGGGCTCCGCGGCCGTGAAGGGAACCGTGAGCGCACCAGCCTGCGTGGGGTCTACGGCATCCTCGGCGGTGACCGTGACATGGGTGCCGGCGCCGGGGGCGAGGTCCGTCGTCACGGGTATCTCGGCGCGGACCGTACCGTCGTCGCCCGTCGTCGCGACCGTCGTCCCCGAGACGCCCGGACCGGCGACGGTGATGCGGACCGTGCGGCCCGGGGCGTGGCTCAGCTCGACGGCCATCACCTGGCGCGGATGCTCGGTCGTCCCGGCGAAGAGCTCGGTCGACTCGGCAGAGGTGACGCGCATGGGTCTCCTACGAGAATGCTCGGGGGAGCCCCATCCTGGCACCGCCGGGATGATTCAAACAACCACCTTCACGCATTCTCGGTGGTTCATCCATGCATAACGGGCCGGTTTCACCTCGTCCGGCGCGACTTCACCGCATGCTGCGGGGCGATGTGGTCGGTGAGGGCGAGCGAGGCGCTGGCTCGCTGGTAGGAGAGCTGGCCGACCCGGACGTAGAGACAGTCGACGATCATCAGGACCGAGTGCCGGCCGCCGATGCTGCCCGTGCGGAAGCTGGTCTCCGAGGTGGCCGAGATGAGCCGGATGTCGGCGGCCCGGGCGAGCGGCGAGCGCGGGTCGGTGGTGATGGCGACGGTGGTGGCGCCGCGCTCCTTGGCCATCTCGAACGGTTCGAGGGTCTCGCGGGTGGCACCGGAGTGGGAGATGCCGATGGCCACGTCGGCCGGTGTGAGCAGGGCCGCGGAGGTGGCCGCGCCGTGCACCTCGGTCCAGCCCCGGACCGCGCAGCCGATGCGGAACAGCCGGGTCTCGGTCTCCTGTGCCACCGTGCCGCTGCCGCCGACGCCGTACACATCGATCCGCCGGGCCTTGGCCAGCGCCTGGGCCGCGCGCTCGACCGCGTCGAGGTCGATCCGGTCGATGGTCTGCTGGATCGCACGCAGGTCGGCGCTGCCGACGACCTGGACGACCCGCTCCAGGCTGTCGTCCGGCGAGATGTCCGGCCCGATCTCGGCGGAGCCCCAGTCGGAGACCTCGCCGCGCCCGCGCTCCTGGGCCAGCTCGATCAGCAGATGCTGATAGGAGTCGAGGCCGATGGCGCGGCAGAAGCGGGTCACCGTCGCCTGGGAGGTGCCGGTGCGGCGGCCCAGCTCGGCGGCCGAGCAGTGGGTCACGGCGGCCGGATCCTCCAGGATCAGCTCGCCGACCTTGCGAAGGGATCCGGCCAGCCGGGGAAGCTCGGTGCGGATCAGTGTGGTGACGTCCGTCGAGGGCATGAAGAGAAGGTATCAGCCACCCATAGGCGGATGGATTGAATACCAGGACCACGAAAGCGAGCCACGGCACCGTCGCATTGCTTGCTGCATGACCCATGTGATTTATTGATTCATCTATGGAGTCGGGTGGGGTGGTTCAATCCACCAGTGGGGAGTGTCGCGTGTCCGTCGAGTCTGTGAGCGCGGAGGGCTTCGCACAGGAGAGCCTGGCCGTCCTGGCGAAGATCACCGAGTCCGCACGCGAGGAGGTGGCGGCCGCCGCCGGACTGATCGCCGACTGCGTCCGCTCGGACGGCGTGATCCAGGCCTTCGGCACCGGCCACTCCCAGGCGCTGGTTCTCGAAGTCGCGGGCCGGGCGGGCGGTCTGGTCCCCACCAACCGGCTCCAGATCGCCGACCTCGTCCTGTACGGCGGTGACGCCCCGAGCGTTCTCGACGATCCGCTCCTGGAGCGCGAGCCCGGTGTGGCCGAGCGGCTCTACCACCTTGCGGCGCCGAGCCCCCAGGACCTCTTCGTGATCATCTCCAACTCCGGCGTCAACAACGTGATCGTCGAGATGGCGCTGGCCGCCAAGGAGCGGGGGCACCGCATTCTGGCCATCACCTCCCTCACCCACACCAGGGCCGTCCCCGCCGGCCACCCGAGCGGGAAGAAGCTCGCCGATCTGGCCGATGTCGTGCTGGACAACCGGGCGCCGCGGGGGGACGCGTTGCTGGAGCTTCCCGGGGGCGGGGCGGTTTGCGCGCTGTCCACCCTCACCGGGGTGATGTTGGTGCAGATGGCTGTCGCCGAGGCTTCGAAGCTGCTGCTCGAGTCCGGTGAGCGGCCGCCCGTGTATGTGTCGGCCAATGTGCCCGGTGGGTTCGAGGGGAACCTGGAGTTGGAGAAGCGGTACGCCGGGAGGATTCGGCGTACCGCCAGTTAGGCCTCAGTGTGTCTGCGGCTCTGCGGGGGCCGGGCGCGCCCCGCGGCGGAGCCGCTGTAGGAGCCGATCTCCGTCTTCGGGCGGAAGTGCGTGATGTTGTGGTGTGGGTCACAGCGGAGCTAGGGTGAAAGCGCTTGGAGGACCACGCCCGGGCGTGCCGATCGGCGGTGCGTGACCGGGCCTGCTCCAGGTAAGGAAGTGATCTCGGTGTCCGTCGCCTGGGACGACATCGGCGGACTCGTCGATGCCCACGAACGTTTCCTGGCGGGTGCGCGGGTCGAGGCGGACGTCCGGGGTTCGGTGCTCGAATCCTGGAAGCGCTGCCGCTCCGCGGGGCTGGAACCCGGCCATCTGCTCGTCTCCTATGAGCAGGGCCTGACGCTGGACGAACGGTTCCTGCGCGCGGCCGACCCGGTGCTGACGAAACTGAGCGCCTCCCTGGCGGAAATGGGCATGTCGATCGCGCTGTGCGACGCACGGGGCCGCATGGTGCGGCGCCTCGACGGCGACCTGCGGCTGCGCGACCGGCTGGACGAGGTGAACTTCGCCCCGGGCTTCGACGCCTCCGAGCCGGTGGTCGGCACCAACGGCGTCGGCACCGCCCTCGCCGAGCGCGGACCGATCTATGTCGTCGGCCGTGAGCACTTCGCCGACTGTCTGCAGCCCTTCGCCTGCGCCGGCTCACCCGTCCGCAATCCGCTGAGCGGCCGCATCGAGGCCGTCCTGGACCTCACCTGCCTGCGCGACGACGGCGACATCACCATGCTGCGGCTGGTCCGGGCGGCCGCCCGGGACATCGAGGGCCGCCTCCTCGAACAGGCCACGGAACGGGAACGCGCACTCCTCGCCGCCTACCGGCGGGCCGCCCTCGACGTGCGCGGAGCGGCACGCCCGCCCGGCCGTCCGGCGCCGGGCGACGGCGACCGCGGCGGGTACGACGGCGACGGCCTAGGGCGGATCGACCTGGCCGTACTGCGCGAGCGGGCCGAGGAACTCATGGCCTCGCCGGGCCGCACCCTCGACGAGGTTCCCCTCTCGGGCGGCCGTATCGCCACGCTGCTGCGGCGTCAGGTCATGGGCGCGGCAGGGGAGACGGGCGTCGCGGTGGAGGCGCGCATCCTGGGCGGGCCACGGCTCAGCGGGCTGGGGCTACCGACGTCGCCACCGGTCGCCGGGCCGGTGCCGGTGGCGACCCCGGGGACGAACGGGACACCGGTGGCCGGGCGCGAGGCGACGGCCCCGACGGTCTCCCGGCCCTCCGTCGTCGTACGGGCCGTCGTACCTCCGGCCCCGCCGCCACAGCCCGCCGAAACCGTCGGCGACATCCGCGACGGCGTGGAGAGCCGGCTGCTGCTCGTAGGGGAGCCCGGCGTCGGCCGGCTGGCCGTACTCGCGCGCAGGCGGCTGGAGTTGCTGCACGACGCGGGCGTGCGGATCGGCACCACCCTCGACGTCACCCGCACCGCGGAGGAACTCGCCGAGGTGACCGTGCCCCGGTTCGCCGACTTCGTCGCCGTCGACCTGCCCGACGCGGTGCTGCGCGGCGAGGAGCCGGTGGCGCTCGGCGGCCGGACGGCGCTGCGCCGGGTCGCCATCCGCGCCGTACGCAAGCAGCCCGCGAATCTGTACGACGTCGGCGACGCCGTCGAGTACGTCCCGTCCACGCCGCAGGCCCGCTGTCTGGAGCTCACGCAGTCCGTCATGGAGCCCGTCCTGGCGGAGGCGGGCGGCTGGATCGCGCAGGATCCCGAGCGGATGGGGCGGGTGCTCGCGGCGGGCGTCCACTCCCTGATCACCGTGCCGCTGCGGGCCCGCGGCACCACGCTCGGCGTGGTCAGCTTCTACCGCTCGGAGCGGCCCGCCCCCTTCGAGGACGACGACCTCTCCCTCGCCCAGGAGCTGGTCCTGCGCGCCGCGACCTGCATCGACAACGCCCGCCGCTACACCCGCGAGCACAACACCGCCCTCGCCCTGCAACGCAGCCTGCTGCCCAGGGGCCGCCCGGAGCAGAGCGCCGTCGAGGTCGCCTACCGCTATCTGCCGGCGCAGGCCGGAGTCGGCGGCGACTGGTTCGACGTCATCCCGCTGTCCGGCGCCCGCGTCGCCCTGGTCGTCGGGGACGTCGTCGGCCATGGCCTGCACGCCGCCGCCACCATGGGCCGGCTGCGTACCGCCGTGCACAACTTCTGCTCCCTGGACATGCCGCCCGACGACCTCCTCACCCACCTCGACGACCTGGTCGGACGGCTCGACCACGGCGAGGGCTGGGCGGTGGAGAGCACCCAGGCCGACTCCGGCATCGTCGGAGCGACCTGTCTCTACGCCGTCTACGATCCGGTGTCCCGGCGCTGCACCCTCACCCGCGCCGGGCACCCCCTGCCCGCGGTCGTTGCCCCGGACGGCACGGTCGAGTTCGTCGACCTGCCACCCGGCCAGCCCCTGGGCCTCGGCGGCATGCCCTTCGAGACCGTCGAGCTGGAACTCGCCGAGGGCAGCCAACTCGTGCTCTACACCGACGGGTTGGTCGAGGACCGGCTGCGCGACATGGACTCCGGCCTGGACCGGCTGAGCAGCGTCCTGGCCGTTCCCGGCAGGTCACCGGAGGACACCTGCGAGGCGGTCCTCGACGCGCTGCTGCCGGACCGGCCGAGCGACGACGTGGCGCTGCTGGTCGCCCGGACTCACGTCCTCGGCCGGGAACGGGTCGCCGAGTGGGTGCTGCCCAGTGACCCTGCGGTCGTCTCCCGTGCCCGTACCGCGGTCACCGGTCAGCTCGCCGCGTGGGGGCTGGACGAACTCGCCTTCACGACCGAACTGGTCGCCAGCGAACTCGTCACCAATGCCATCCGTCATGCCACCGGGCCGGTGCAGCTCCGTCTTCTGCGCGATCGCGCGCTGCTGTGCGAGGTCTCGGACGGGAGCAGTACGTCGCCGCGGCTGCGGCGCGCTCGTTCGGAGGACGAGGGCGGGCGGGGGCTGTTCCTGGTTGCTCAGCTCACCGAGCGGTGGGGGACGCGGTATACGCCTTACGGCAAGGTGATCTGGACGGAGCAGGCACTGCCGTGAGGTGCGCTCCGCGGGTTGTGCCGCGCTGGGTCGACTTTTGTCCGCGGCGTCGTCGTGGCTTGTCGCGCAGTTCCCCGCGCCCCTATCGGGGCGCGGGTCACCAGCCCGTCAGCAGCAGGTGATTTACGAGCAGCGCCAGCACGGCCTGTGCCGCCAGCCAGCCGCGTGCCCCTGTCAGGAACGCGCAGCTCGGCAGGAGCCACATGGCGAACGGGAGCCAGATGCGTTCCGTCTCCGCCTTGCTCATGCCGGAGGCGTCGGCGATCAGGAGGGCGAGGAGGGTGGCGGTCACCAGGACGGCCAGGCGGAAGGCGGGGGCCTGGGTGCGGTGGGTGAGGGTGGTGGCCGTGCGGCGCAGGCCCGCGGCGGTGGCCGGGCCGACGATGAAGACCGTGCAGGCCAGGTTGGCCCACACCCAGTAGCCGTAGGGGCGGACGCCGCCCGCGCCCTGGTAGTAGCGGGTGACCAGCAGGCCGTACGCCTCCCACCAGTTGAAGCCCAGCGCCGTGAACACGGCCGGGACCACGGCCAGTCCGGTGAGGAGGAAGGGGAGGGGGCGGGGCATGGGGGTCCCCCCGCTCGAGCGGAGCCGAGAGTGGGGGAGGGTGCCGTGGAGGAGGACCGCGGCGGCGATCAGGGCGAAGAGGGTGAGCCCGTAGGAGAGGTAGGCGGTCAGCCCGAAGAGGAGACCCGAGGCGAGGCCCGTCCAGCGCGGGTGGTGGCCCGTCACCGCCAGGGCCAGCAGCGCGGTCGCCCAGGCGGCCACCGCCGTGAAGTAGCCGTCCGCGGAGGTCCCCACCCACACCGCCGCCGGGGCCAGGGCGAGGAAGGGGGCCGCGCGCCGGGCGAGGTGGTCGTCGGTCAGTGCCCGTACGGCGATCAGGACCGCGGCCGCCGCGGTCGTACCGATGGTGATGACGAAGGCGCCCGCCCAGCCGCCGCCGCGCAGCCCGAGGTGGTCGAGGAGGACGAAGGTGACGGTGGCTCCCGGGGGATGGCCTGCCACGTGCGCGGGCCAGCTGCCGGGGAGGCCGCCGATGATGTGGTGGGTGAAGTCCCGCAAGGTGGCGGGGACGTCGTGGAAGCGGTCGATGACCTGGAGGTATTCGTAGCGGGTCGTCAGCTGTTGGGCGATGCCGCGGTACCAGCCGTCGACCAGGGCGAGGGACCACGTCCACGCCAGTGCCGTCCCCCAGGTCGCGAGCAGCAGAGGGCGCCAGGGCAGGCGGGCGGCGAGCGTGGGGCCGTAGGCCACCACGGCCGCCGCGACGGCGATCGCCGCCGGGGTGCCGGGGCCGATGTGCGGGTCCCAGGTCGCCAGGAGCGGGGGCCACGCGACGCGGAGTGAGCCGTCGCGGTGCTCGATTCCGGTGCCGACGACCGCGGCCGTCACGACGAGCAGTGCGGCGGCCGCGGCGGCGTAGAGGTCTCGGCTCAGGTCGCGGTTCACGGCGCACACGCTAGGCCGCGGGGCCTCGACCGGACGGCTGACATGCACGGACGTCAGAGTTTCGTCATGGTTCGCGGACCCGTTTCGGGGGTGCGCCGGACCTACGGTCGGGGCATGAGACGGACTCCCTTCTCGCCCTCCTTCTGGCGCAGCCCCTTGCGCGGCCCGTGGTTCACCTCGGTCCTCGGCATCGTCCTGCTCGGCGGCATCACCGTGCTGTTCGTGACGGGACTGCTGTCGTACGCCGCCTACAACCCGGACCTGGCGCGGGTGAACGACAAGACCCCCGACAAGGGGATCCTCGGCTTCTATCTCTTCTCCTGGCCGACCGATCCGCACTGGCTGTACCGGCTCACCCAGGGCGTGCACGTCACCCTCGGGATCACTCTGATTCCCGTGCTGCTGGCCAAGCTGTGGTCGGTGGTGCCGAAGCTGTTCACGCTGCCGCCCGCGCGCTCCCTCGCGCATGCCCTGGAGCGGATCTCGTTGCTGCTGCTGGTCGGCGGCGGCCTGTTCGAGTTCGTCACCGGCGTGCTGAACGTCCAGCTCGACTATGTCTTCCCGGGCTCCTTCTACCCGCTGCACTTCTACGGGGCGTGGGTCTTCTTCGCCGCGTTCGTCGCCCACGCGGTGCTGAAGACCCCGGCGGCCCTGCGCAATCTGCGCGGTATGCGTCAGCCACGCCAACCGACCGAGGAGGAACGCGAGTTGGTGTCTCCGGACCCCGATCCCCCGACCGTCTCCCGGCGGGGCGCCCTCGGGCTGGTCGGGGGCGGCTCGCTGCTGCTGTTCGGCACGACGGTCGGGCAGGACTTCGACGGGCTGCGGTGGTCCGCGGTTCTCGCCCCGCACGGGGGCGCCGAACCCGGCAGTGGGCCGGGCGGCTTCCAGATCAACAAGACCGCCGCGTACGCCGGCATCAGTGCGGCCGAGCGGAGCGAGGACGCGTGGCGGCTGACCGTCGGCGGGCGCACGGGCACCGTCCGGCTCAGCCGCGCCGATCTGCTTCGACTCCCGCTGCACAGCTCGGCGTTGCCGATTGCCTGCGTCGAGGGCTGGTCGACCTCCGACCAGTGGTGGCGGGGTGTGCGGCTGCGGGACCTCGCGGCCCTCGTCGGGTACGAGGGCGATCCGCCGGACGTCTTCGTGGAGTCGCTGCAACGGCACGGCGCGTTCCGGCGGGCCGCCCTGCGCGCCAACCAGGTCGCCGACCCGCGTTCCCTGCTCGCCCTGTTCGTCAACGGCGAGGAGCTGACCCCCGACCACGGCCATCCGGCACGGGTCATCGTGCCCGCGGCGCCCGGTGTGCTCAACACCAAGTGGGTGGCGCGGATGACGTTCGGAGACCTGTGATGAGGCGCCCCCGGTTCGCGCTGCCGCTCGGCAGCCCGCTCCAGATCCTGCTGCTGGCCTGCTCGTTCGCGCTCGCCGCCTATGCGGGGGTGCAACTGCTCGCGGGGGACTGGTTCGGGGTCGCGCTGTGGTTCGTGGGCGCGGCGCTGCTGCACGACCTGGTGCTGCTGCCGCTGTACGCGGCGGCGGACCGCGCCCTCGTGAAGGCGGCGGGCCCGCGGCGCGGGTGGGTGGGGTACGTCCGGGTGCCGGCCGCCCTGTCGCTGCTGCTTCTGCTGGTCTGGTTCCCGCTGATCGGCGGGCAGGTGACGGCACGCTACGCGTCCGCCACCGGCCTGTCCGCGGACCGCTTCCTGTCCCGCTGGCTGCTGCTGACGGCCGTGCTCTTCGGCGGTTCGGCGGTGCTGTTCCTGCTGCGGCTGCGCAGGGCGACGAAACAGCGGCCGCCGGCCGTCCACTGATCGACGGCGCGCCAGCGGTTCGCGTGCCGCAGGAGGGCGGATGTGCCGAGCCGGGCCCAGGGGAAGGGGGGTCCGGCGGCGCCCCGGGCGTCGGTGACGTGGACCCGGACCCGTTCGTCGACGTCCGGGTCCGGGACCGTCTCCACGATCAACAGGCCGCCCGGGGTGAGGAGTTGGGACATCCTGGCGAGCAGAGCGCGCGGGTCGCCGCCGATGCCGATGTTGCCGTCGATCAGGAGGGCGGTGCCCCAGTGGCCCTCGGCGGGGAGCGGCTCGAAGACGGAACGGTGCAGGGCGTTGCCGCCGCGGGCGACCGTGTGGCTGACGGCGGCTTCGCTGACGTCGATGCCCAGCGCCGGGAGAGGCCGTCCGTCGTCCGCTGCGCCGTCGTGGCCGGTCGCGCCCCGCGGCGCAGCCGCTGATCGACGCAGCCCGGCGCCCCTCAGGGACGGTGCCGAGCCGTAGCGGGCTTCGTTCTGCCTGTTCAGGGCCGCGATCAGGCGGCCGGGACCGCAGCCCACGTCCAGTACCGGGCCCTCGCAGCGGCGTAGTACCTCCAGGTCGGCCGCGTCGGCCTCCGCGCACCAGCGCTCCACCTCCAGCTGGAGCAGCCAGCCGTCGGTGCGTCGCAGGAACAGGGGCCCCCGGCCGGTGCGCAGGGCGTGGGTGTAGGGGTCGGAGGACCAGGTGCCGTGGTCCGGCGGAGCTCCCGCCTGTCGTCCGATCCGTGCCGCCAGTTCCGTCGTGCCGCTCATCGGCCGGCCTCCGTGAGCCGCTCCAGCGCGGTCGCGAACCGGCCGCCCGGTGCCGCCTTGGCGACCAGTTCGGCGTCGTGCGCCGTGTCGACGTCCCGTAGACGCGGCAGGTCCCGTACGCGCAGTCCTGCCAGCCGGGCGCGCTGGACGGCGCCCGTGTGGGGGGTCGACATCGGGACGCCGAGGAGGAGCGCCGGGTCCGGGTCGGCCAGGCCCAGGGCCCAGAAGCCGCCGTCCTCCGCGAGGCCGAAGTACGCGTCGCAGTCGGCGAAGTCGGCGGTCAGCAGCTCCGGTGTCACCTGGGGCGTGTCCATGCCGATGAGCAGGGCCGGGCCGTCGCAGTGCGCGAAGGCGGCGGCCAGGCGTTCGTCGAGGCCGCCCGGGCACTGCCGTACGACCTCGAAACCGGGCGGGAGCCAGGGGCCCGGCTCGCCCTCCAGGACCAGGACCCGGCGGTGGGCGGGGGTCCGGGCGACGGTGTCCAGGGTGTCCGCGAGGGACGCCTCCGCCAGCCCGGCGGCCTCCTCGGGTGTGAACGGCGGCGTCAGGCGGGTCTTGACCCGCCCGGGCCGCGGCTCCTTGGCGATGACCAGCAGGGTGGTGGTCACGGGCGGGCTCCTTCCCGGACCGGCGGTTCGGCCAGCACCCGGCTCATGTCCCGCACCGCCTGCCAGGTGCCGCGCCAGGTGCCGGTCACCTTGGAGGCACCCGCGCGCGGGCGGTAGGGGACGTCGTACTCGGCGATCCGCCAGCCCGCGTCGGCGGCACGGACGACCATCTGCAGGGGGTAGCCGCTGCGGCGGTCCGTGAGGGCCAGGGACAGCAGCGGCTCGCGGCGGACGGCCCGTAGCGGGCCCAGGTCGCGAAGGCGCAGGCCGGTGCGGCGGCGGAGGAGACGGGCGAGGGCGAGGTTGCCCGCGCGGGCGTGCATCGGCCAGGCGCCGAGTGTCCGCGGCCGGCGCCGGCCCAGCACCAGGTCGGCCTCCCCGGCCCGGATCCGCTCCACGAACGGCACCAGGTCGGCCGGGTCCAGCGAGGCGTCGCAGTCGCAGAAGCAGACGATGTCCGCCGTGGCCGCCGTCAGGCCCGCGTGGCAGGCGGCGCCGAAGCCGCGCCGCGCCTCGGGCACGACACTCGCGCCGAGCGTGCGGGCGAGGTCCGCCGAGCCGTCGGTGGAGCCGTTGTCCACGACGAGCGCGCGCCAGCCGGGCGGGATGCGCTCCAGCACCCACGGCAGCGCCTCGGCCTCGTCGAGGCAGGGGAGTACGACGTCCACGGACATCGCGCCCGGTTCTCGTACGTCGGATACGTCTTTGTCGGAAGGGGGCGTCACGGCACTCACCCTACGAACGGGAATCGGACAAATCGGGCTTCGGCTCCTTACGAAACAAGGACGTCAGGGGGCGGACGGCGGCTTACGCGCGCGAGGGGTGCGAGGCTGGCTCCATGGAGCAGCAGCAGTACGGACAGGGCGGCGCCCGGGTCCTCGTCGTCGACGACGACCCCACCGTCGCCGAGGTCGTCACCGGGTATCTCGACCGCGCCGGGTATGTCGTGGACCGGGCCGGCGACGGGCCCGACGCGCTCGCCCGCGCCGCCGCACACTGGCCCGACCTCGTCGTGCTCGACCTGATGCTGCCCGGCATGGACGGCCTGGAGGTGTGCCGGCGGATGCGGGGGCACGGACCGGTGCCGGTCATCATG
The DNA here is from genome assembly GCF_040298885.1 of Streptomyces sp. NPDC001137. Lineage (NCBI taxonomy): Bacteria > Bacillati > Actinomycetota > Actinomycetes > Kitasatosporales > Streptomycetaceae > Streptomyces > Streptomyces sp. NPDC001137. The sequence goes on along the minus strand of NZ_JBEPBA010000005.1, from coordinate 303,737 downwards.
CTCACCGCGCGCGGCGACGAGGACGACCGCATCCTGGGCCTTGAGGTCGGCGCCGACGACTACGTCACCAAGCCGTTCAGCCCCCGCGAGCTGGTCCTGCGCGTCGAGTCCGTGCTGCGCCGCACCCGGCCCTCCCAGCCGACGGGTCTGCTGCGGGCGGCCGGGCTCGCCCTCGACCCGGCGTCCCGCCGTGCCCTCAAGAACGGAGCCGAACTCGCCCTCACCATCCGGGAGTTCGACCTCCTCGCCTTCTTCCTGCGGCACCCCGGCCGGGTCTACAGCCGCGAGGACCTGATGCGGGAGGTGTGGGGCTGGGACTTCGGCGACCTGTCGACCGTCACCGTCCATGTGCGGCGGCTGCGCGGCAAGGTCGAGGACGACCCGGGCAGGCCCCGGCTGATCCAGACCGTGTGGGGCGTCGGCTACCGCTTCGACGGCTCCGAAGACGTCACTGAGGGCGTCTCCCGAGCGGAGGCGTGACCATGCACGCCAACCTCCTCATCGCCCTGTTCGCCTTCCTCGGCGCCGCCGCGGCCGGACTGCTCGGCGCCTGTGTGCTGCTGCTGATCCGGCGCCGCTCGCTCGCCCTGCACCTCGGTGTGGTCGCCGCCGTCGCCGTCACCGCGATGCTCGCGGGCACCCTCGCGGTCGCGCAGGCGATGTTCCTGTCCGGGCACGACCTGAAGGTCGTCACGACCGTCGTCGCGATGGCCGCGGTGGTCTCCCTGGCCACCGCCCTGCTGCTGGGCCGCTGGGTCGCCGCCCGCAGCCGCGCCCTCACCCTGGCCGCCCGCTCCTTCGGCGACGGCGGCGACTTCACCTCGCCCGTCGGTCCCGCCACCGCCGAACTCGCCGCCCTCAGCCGGGAGTTGGAAGCCACCAGCGCCAAACTCGCGGAGTCCCGGGAACGCGAACGAGCCCTGGAGTCCTCCCGGCGCGAACTGGTCGCCTGGATCTCCCACGACCTGCGCACCCCCCTCGCCGGGCTGCGCGCCATGTCGGAGGCGCTGGAGGACGGCGTCGCCGCCGACCCCGGCCGCTACCTCAAGCAGATCCGCACCGAGGTCGAGCGTCTCAACGACATGGTCGGCGACCTCTTCGAACTCTCCCGCATCCACGCGGGCACGCTGGCGCTCAGCCCCAGCCGGATGTCCCTCTACGACCTCGTCGGCGACGCGCTCGCGGGCGCCGACCCGCTGGCCCGCGAGCACGGCGTACGGCTGGTCGGCGGCCGGGTCGAGCCCCTGCCGGTGGAGGTGGACGGCAGGGAGATGAGCCGGGTACTGGGCAATCTGCTGGTCAACGCCATCCGGCGGACTCCGGCCGACGGCACGGTGGCGATCGCCGCGGAGCGCTCACAGGACGGCGTGGTCGTGTCCGTGACGGACGCCTGCGGCGGCATCCCGGAGGAGGACCTGCCCCGCGTCTTCGACACCGGATGGCGGGGCACGCATGCCCGGACTCCCCCGGCCGGGGCGGGCCTCGGCCTCGCCATCGTGCGCGGCATCGTGGAGGCGCACCAGGGCCGCGCGACGGTCCGCAACATCCCGGGCGGCTGCCGCTTCGAGGTGACCCTGCCACTCGCGGAGGCCTGAAGGGTCACCTCTCGGGGCGGCACTCGATGTCGGTCGCGGAGATCTCGCGGCAGGTGAGCCCGCTGCCGGGGCCGATGGCGTGCGAGAGGAGCGGTGCGACGAGCTTCTCGCAGGTCCCGTTCGCGGCGTCCTCGGAGTCCTCGTTCGCGTGCTTGCAGGCCCTGTCGATGACGGTGGCGCTGTCGACCTTCTTGCCGGGCGGCGGCGTGTCCGCGAAGGCCGACGGGGCGAGGAGGAACACGCCGACCACCGGTGCGCCGAGCAGCGCGGCGATCCGGGTGCGGGTGGGCTGGAGAGTACTCCGGAGCATTCTGCGGTCCTTTCAACTGATTTGCACCGAACAGCGCCATGATCGACGACAACGACGTCGTCCCGGCGTGGACACGCTCAGTGCGTCCGCGTGAACTCCCGCATCCACGGCAGCTGCCGTGTGCGATGGTGCTGCCCGCTGCCGCTTCGTGAATGCGGGCAGCACCACCGGTCCATCGGGGGCCTATGCCTCACGCATTCCGGCCCGCGCGAACTCCCGCATGCCCTCCTCGAAGCCCACCTCGGCCTTCCAGCCCAGCTCGGCCCGCAGCCGCGCCGAGTCCGCGGTGATGTGCCGTACGTCGCCGAGCCGGTACTCCCCGGTGACGACCGGCTCCGGGCCGCCGTACGCCGCGGCCAGCGCACGAGCCATCTCGCCGACGGTGTGCACCTCGCCGCTGCCGGTGTTGTACGCGGTCAGCGCCCCCTCGCCCGAACCCGCCTCCAGCGCCGCCACATTGGCCGCCGCCACGTCCCGCACCTGCACGAAGTCCCGCCGCTGACGGCCGTCCTCGAAGACCCTCGGGGACTCACCGCGGGCCAGCGCCGAGCGGAAGAAGGAGGCGACGCCCGCGTACGGGGTGTCGCGGGGCATCCCCGGCCCGTACACGTTGTGGTAGCGCAGTGACACCGCCGAGCCGCCCGTGGCGCGTGCCCACGACGCCGCCAGATGTTCCTGGGTGAGCTTGGTCGTCGCGTACACATTGCGCGGGTCGACCGGGGCGTCCTCCCCGACCAGCCCGGGGGACAGGGCCTCACCGCACACCGGGCACGGCGGTTCGAAGCGGCCGGCGTCCAGGTCGGCCACCGTGCGCGGGCCCGGCCGTACCACCCCGTGCCGCGCGCAGGCGTAACGCCCCTCGCCGTACACCACCATCGACCCGGCCAGCACAAGCCGTCGTACACCCGCCTCGGCCATGGCGGTGAGCAGGACGGCGGTGCCGAGGTCGTTGTGGGAGACGTAGTCGGCCGCGTCCGCGAAGCCGGTGCCCAGGCCGACCATCGCCGCCTGGTGGCACACGGCGTCGACCCCGGTGAGGGCGCGGCGCACGGCTGTGGGACTGCGTACGTCCGAGGCGGGATCGGCCCGGACGTCGTACACCACCGGTTCGTGCCCGCGTGCCTCCAGTGCCCGCACGACCTGGGACCCGATGAACCCGGCCCCGCCGGTGACCAGTACTCGCATACGGCCACGCTAGGGCCGCGACCTGCCGGGACACGTGGGCCGCGCCCGGGACGTCACGGGTCCGTAAGACCTCTGGGAGCCCCCGGCGTCAGGCCCGCACCGGCAGCGCGACCGTGAACACCGTCGACCCCGGCCGGCTGCGCAGCTCGATCGTGCCGCCGTGGGCGCGGACCAGGGAGCCGGCGACCGACAGGCCGAGCCCGCTGCCGCCCCGGTCGCGGCTGCGGGCCTTGTCGACGCGGTAGAAGCGGTCGAAGACCCGTTCCTGGTCGGCGGCCGGAATCCCGGGGCCGGCGTCCTCGACCCGTACGACGGCGCTGCCCCCGGCCACCTCCACCGCCATCGACACCGGCGTACCGGCAGGCGTGTGGACGGCCGCGTTGGTGAGCAGGTTGTCGAGGACCTGGCGGATGCGGTGCGGGTCCAGACGGAGCTTCAGCGAGGGCGGCCCGGACATCACCTTCAGGGGGCGCTGCGGATGGGTCGCCCGGAAGGCGGCGGCCGCCTCGTCCACCAGCTCCACCAGGTCCGTGTCCTGCATCCGCAGCGGCGCTTCCACCTCCGCCGCGTCCAGGCGGGCGAGCAGCAGCAGATCGTCCAGCAGCACGCCCATCCGGGCCGCCTCGGCGCGCAGCCGGGCCAGGTGCTTGTCGCGCTCCTCGGGGGCGTTGGCGGCGGCGTACTGGAAGAGGTCCGCGTAGCCCCGTACGGACATCAACGGTGTGCGCAGCTCGTGCGAGGCGTCCGCGACGAAACGGCGCAGCCGCTGTTCGGCCTCCGCGCGCACCGCCAGCGAGTCGTCGATGTGCTCCAGCATGGTGTTGAAGGCGGTGCGCAGCTCCTCGACCTCCGGGCCGCCGCCCCGCTCGTCGGCGCGCAGCGGCAGCCGGGCCGCCGACTCGGTCAGGTCGTGCGAGGCGATGCCGTGCGCGGTGTGCGCCATGTCGCTCAGCGGGTTCAGACCCCGTTTGAGCATCCTGCGCCCGAACACCACCAGCGCCAGCAGCGCCAGCCCGAACGCCACCACCTGGACCGTGATCAGCCGCCGTACCGTGTCGTCGATGTCGGCCATCGGCGCGCCGCTGACCAGGACCACACCGGGCTCGACCTCGCAGGCGCGCAGCCGGTAGTCGCCGTCGCCGGTGAGGTGCGCGGTGCGCAGGATCTCGGTGTCCGCGGCGCCCTGCGCCTTGGCCAGGGAGGTGAGGGGCGCGATGTCCGAGGGGAGGTCGGTGGCCTCCTCCGGCTTGCGGAGCACCGCCTTGCCGCCCGACACGTCGTACACGGCGTAGTACCAGCCCCAGTACTTCTTGCCCTGGAGGGTGCCGGTCTCCGCGACGTTCTTGGACTGGGCGACCTGGGCGAGCCCCAGCTGGTCGTCGAGCTGGTTCGACAGGTAGTCCCGCATATAGGTCGTCAGGGCCGTGCCGACCACGGCGAACACCACCAGCGCCAGCGCCCCGAGCCCCAGCGCCAGCCGGGTGCCGAGGCGGAGCCTGCGGTACGACCCGAGGAGCCGGCGGATCACTCGGCCGCCTGCCGGATCACATACCCGAAGCCCCGCACCGTCTGGATCAGCGGCTCGCCCGTGTCGTCCAGCTTGCGGCGCAGCCGGCTGACGACCAGCTCGACGACGTTCGAACGGCCCCCGAAGCCGTACTCCCACACATGGTCGAGGATCTGCGCCTTGGTCATCACGGTCGGCGACTTGCGCATCAGGAAGCGCAGCACCTCGTACTCGGTGGGGGTGAGCGTGAGCAGCTTGTCGCCGCGCCGCACCTCGCGGGTGTCCTCGTCCATCGTCAGGTCCGCGACCCTGAGGACGGACCGCTGGAAGCCGGGCCCGGCGCTGCGCCGCAGCACCGTCCGCAGCCGGGCCATCAGCTCCTCCACCGCGAACGGCTTGACCAGGTAGTCGTCACCGCCCCGGGTCAGGCCCGCCACCCGGTCGGCGACGCCGTCCCGCGCGGTCAGGAACACCACGGGCACCATCGTGCCCGAGCCGCGCAGCCGGTCCAGGACACCGAAGCCGTCCACGTCGGGCAGCATCAGGTCCAGCACCACGATGTCAGGGTGGAACTCGCCGGCCAGCCGGAGCGCCTCCTCGCCGGAGTTCGCGGTGACCGCGTCCCAGCCCTCGTAACGGGCCACGGTCGCGACGAGATCGGCGATGGGCGGGTCGTCGTCCACGACCAGGAGGCGTACTTTTTCCACCCGCTCATAGTGCGGTACGCGCCCGGTCGGACCATGTGGTCGGGCGCACAGCCGGCACATCGATAAGTACTTGTAAGTTGTACGACAGGTTATCGACAGCTCCCGCCAGCCAAGCTCGGTCACCCAGGACCCGATCGAGGAGCTGCCGACCCGTGACGACCGTCCAATCACCCCCTGCGCCCCCCACGGCGATACGCCCCAGGGTGGTGGCCCGCACGGGCCTGTACGCCGTGCTCGCCGCGAACGCGGCCGTGGTCGCCTACTTCTTCGCCCAGGCGGGCTTCGTCTCCAACGCCCTGATCGTCATCGGCCGCCTCACCGGCCTGTACGGCGCCCTGATCATGGCTTTCCAGCTGGTGCTGGTGGCCCGGCTGCCCTGGCTGGACCGCCGGATCGGCATGGACCGGCTGACCTCCTGGCACCGCTGGACCGGCTTCGCCCTGCTGTGGACGCTGCTCGCGCACGCCGTCTTCATCAGCTTCGGCTACGCAGACGGCGCGGGCGTCGGCCCCGTCAGCGAGCTCGTCGACCTCGCCGAGACGACGGAGGGCGTGCTCCGCGCGATCGTCGCGCTCGGCATCATCCTCGTGGTCGGCGCCGTCTCGGCCCGCTACGCCCGCCGCCGCCTCGCCTACGAGACCTGGCACTTCATCCACCTCTACACGTATGTCGCCGTGGTGCTCGCGTTCACGCACCAGGTCGCGGTCGGTACGACGTTCACCGCGTCGTCCGCCGCGAAGACGTACTGGTACGGCGTGTGGGGCGTGGCCCTCGGCGCGGTCGTCCTGGGCCGCCTGGTCCTGCCGCTGTGGCGGAACCTGCGGCATCAGCTGCGGGTCTCCGAGGTCGTTCACGAGTCCGACAACGTCGTCTCGATCTACATGACCGGGCGCGACCTGGACCGGATGCCCGCGCAGGCCGGCCAGTTCTTCCTGTGGCGGTTCCTGACCCGCGACCGCTGGTGGCAGGCCAACCCCTTCTCCCTCTCCGCCGCCCCCGACGGCCGCACCCTGCGCCTCACCGCCAAGGCGGCGGGCGAGGGCAGCGCCGCCCTGAGGCATGTGAAGGTCGGCACGCGTGTGTTCGCCGAGGGCCCCTACGGCGCCTTCACCACGCTGCACCGTACGAAGTCCGCCTCCCTGCTGATCGCGGGCGGCGTCGGGGTCACCCCCATCCGGGCCATCCTGGAGGACATCGAGGGCCACGCGGTCGTCATCTACCGCGTGGCCGCGGACCGCGACGCCGTCCTCTACGAGGAGCTGCGCGAGCTGGCGGTGGCCAAGGGCGCCGAGCTGCACCTGGTCACCGGACCGCCGGTCCCCGACAAGCTGGCGCCGCGCGAGCTGGCGCGGCTGGTGCCGGACATCGGCGACCGGGACGTCTTCCTGTGCGGTCCGCCGCCGATGATGAACGCGGTGCTGCGCAGCCTGGGCGAGCTGGGCGTGCCCAAGCAGCAGATCCACTTCGAGCGCTTCAGCCTGGCCGGCTGAGAAGGACGGGAAAGACATCGTGAAGCGAGCCATCCCCGTCGTCGTCCTGAGCATCGCGGGCCTGGTCCCGGTCTGGCGCTACGAGCCGTCGGTCGGCGGTACGGCGTCCACCGCCGAACCCGCCTCGACGCCGTCGGCGTCCGCCTCCGCAGGCACTTCGTCCGGCACGGTCGTCAAGGGCACGACGATCCAGACGGAGAAGGGCCCCGTGCAGGTGCAGGTGACCTTCTCCGGCGAGAAGATCACCGCGGTGAAGATGTTGCAGCAGCCGAACCATCCGCAGACGGCGGCGGCGGTGCCGAAGCTGGTCGCGGAGACGTTGAAGGCGCAGAGCGCTGACATCGACACGGTGTCCGGCGCCACCATCACCAGCGAGGCCTACAAGAAGTCCCTCCAGGCCGCGATCGACTCGAACGGTGCGAGCGCGAAGACGTCCGCGTCCCCCTCGGCCTCCGCCTCCGCCGCGCAGACGGTTTCGGGTTCGACGGTGGAGACGGAGAAGGGCCCCGTGCAGGTGCAGGTGACCTTCTCCGGCGAGAAGATCACCGCGGTGAAGATGTTGCAGCAGCCGAACCATCCGCAGACGGCGGCGGCGGTGCCGAAGCTGGTCGCGGAGACGCTGAAGGCGCAGAGCGCTGACATCGACACGGTGTCCGGCGCGACGATCACGAGCGACGGCTACAAGGAGTCCCTCCAGGCCGCGATCGACGCGAAGGGCTGATCCGGATGCACGGCGTCGAACACGTCATGGGCTTCCCCGTCTCGCTCCGGGTCGACGACGAGGACGTTTTGGAGTCGGCCGCCGACGCGGTCTTCGCGTGGTTGCGCGAGGTCGACGCCCGGTTCAGCCCCTTCAAGCCGGACAGCGAGGTGTCCCGCCACGGCCGGGGTGAGCTGGCGCGCGGCGAACTCAGCGACGACCTGGCCGAGGTGCTCGACCTGTGCGAGCACTACCGGATCGCGACGGGCGGCGCCTTCGACGTACGGCTGCCCGGCCGCGGGCTCGACCCCTGTGCGGTGGTCAAGGGCTGGTCGGTGCAGCGGGCGGCGGAGCTGCTGAAGGCGGCCGGGGCGCAGAGGTTCGTCCTGAACGCCGGCGGTGACGTGGTCGCCGCCGGCGGCCCCTGGCGGGTGGGCGTACGGCACCCGGAGTACGCCGACAAGCTCTGCACCGTCCTGGAGCTGACCGACGGGGCGGTGGCCACCTCGGCCCGCTACGAGCGCGGCGACCACATCATCGACGGGCGCACCGGGCTCCCGGCCACCGGGCTGCTCAGTCTGACCGTCGTGGCCGCCACCCTGACGGAGGCGGACTCGGTCGCGACGGCGGCGTTCGCGCTGGGGGTGACGGGCGTCGAATGGGCCGCCTCACTGCCGGGCTGCGAGGTCTTCGCCGTGGACGCGGACGAACAGGTGCTGCGCACGGAAGGCTTTCCGATCACCACGGAGTCGTCGGCCGCGTGACTCGTCGGCCGCGTGACTCGTCGGCCGCGTGACTCGGCGGTCGCCGGGCTCGCTGCTCGTGGTGCCCGGTGGGCGCTGGGCTTGCTGTTCGGTGGGAGCCTGTGGTCGTCGCGCTGACTAACCTGGCGCCGTGACCATCGAGTTGACGCTGCTGACGGACGTCTCGTTCGGCGGGCGGGAGATCACCGCGCCGCGGCTGCGGGCGTTGCTCGCGTTGCTCGCCGGGGAGTTGCGGGCCGGGTGCGCGGTCGGGCGGCTGGTGGACGGGTTGTGGCCGGACGAGCAACCGGAGAATCCGGCGAAGGCCCTGCAGATCCTGGTGTCGCGGGCGCGCCGGCAGCTGGGAGCCGGGGTCGTCGCCAGTACCCCCGCCGGTTATCGGCTCACCCTGCGCGAGGACCAGGTCGACGCCTGCGCCGTCCTGCTGTTCGCCGCCGCGGCCGCCGAGAAGGCGCGGGCCGGGGACCACGCGGGCGCCCTCGCCGAGGCGGAGGAGGGGCTCGCCCTCTGGGACGGCGCCCCGGCCGACACGGCGGGCGCCCTCGGCGACCCCGTCGGCGAACTGCGCGCCGCACGCGCCGCCACCCGTCACGCCCTCGCCCGCTCCCACGCCCTCGCGCTCTCGCGCACCGGCCGCCGGGACGAGGCCGTCGGCCCCCTCGCCGAACTGGCCGCCGCGCACCCCCGCGACGAGGAGCTCCTGCTGGAGCTGATGCGCTGCCAGACGGCCACCGCGGGCGGCGCCGTCGCCCTGGCCACGTACGACGCCCACCGCCGCCGCCTGCGCGACGAGCTCGGCACCGACCCCGGGCCCGCCCTCCAGGAACTCCACCAGGAACTGCTGCGCGGCGAGGCCCCCGTCGTACGGCGCGGTGTTCCGCACGAGCCCAACCCGCTGCTCGGGCGGGACGCCGACGTCGCCGCCGTGACCCGCCTGCTGCACAGCGCCCGCGTCACCTCGGTCGTCGGACCCGGCGGCCTCGGCAAGACCCGCCTCGCGAGCGCCGTCGCCCGGGAGGCCGAGCAACGGGTCGTGCACCTCGTGCCGCTCGCCGGGGTCCGCCGGGACGCCGACGTCGCGGCCGAGGTCGCCGCGGCGCTGGACGCCTCCGGCGCCGACCCGTTCACCGGCATCGTCGGCATCCTCGGCTCCGGGCCCGCATTGCTCGTCCTGGACAACTGCGAGCACGTGGTGCAAGGCGTCGCCGACCTGGTCCGGGCCCTGGTGTCGAGGACCCGGGACCTGCGGATCCTCACCACCAGCCGGGCGCCGCTCGGGCTGTCCTCCGAGACCGTCTATCCGCTGCCCGAGCTGGACCCCGCCACCACCGTCGAGCTGTTCGAGCAGCGCGCCCGCGCCGCCCGCCCTGACGCCGACATGCCCGCCGACACCGTCGCCGCGCTGTGTCGCCGTCTCGACGGGCTTCCCTTGGCCGTCGAACTCGCCGCGGCCCGGGTGCGGGTGATGTCCGTCGCGGAGATCGCCCGCCGCCTGGAGGACCGCTTCGCGCTGCTGCGGGGCGGCCCCCGGGACGCCCCGCAGCGGCACCGCACCCTGCACGCCGTCGTCGACTGGAGCTGGAACCTGCTCGACGGGCCGACACGCTCCGCCCTGGCCGCCCTCTCCGTCTTCCCGGCCGGATTCACCGCCGAGGCGGCCGGTCGACTCGTGGACGACGCCTGGGAGACCCTGGAGGAGCTGGTCGACCAGTCGCTGCTGAAGGTCGCCGACACCGCCCACGGTTCCCGCTTCCGCATGCTGGAGACGGTTCGTGAGTTCGCCGCCGCGCACCGCGAGGCGTCCGTCACGGAGCGGTTCCTGGGCTGGGCGAGGGAGTTCGGCGCCGCCCACCACGACGCGCCCTTCGGCACCGACCCCTTCGCGTCCTGGCAGCAGATCCGCGCCGAGCAGGACAACCTCGTCCACGCGCTGCGCCTCGCGCTCGCCCGGGACGACCTCGACACCGTCGCCGCGGTCACCGCCGTGCTCGGCGGCCTGTGGACCACGGAGACCAACTACCCCCGGATGATCGCCCTCACCGCGGACACCGCCCGGCCGCTGTCGCACTACCGGCCCGGCCCCGAGTACGTCGAGCCCACGCGCACCGCCGCCGCCCTGCTGACCGCCAACCTGTTCCTGGGCGTCGGACCGGGCGCCGTGCGCACCCTGGTCACCCTGCGCCGGCTGCCGCCCGCCGAGCCGGACACGGTCGTGCGGGCCGTCGCGGCGGTGCTGTGCGCCTTCCCGCGGGTGCTCGCCGACCATGCGGCACTGGCCGAACTGTGCGACAGCGACCGGCCGTTGCTCGCGGGTGTCGCCAACTGCGTGGCCGGCTACGTGTGGGAGAGCGAGCACCGCACGGACCTCGCGCTCGCCGCCGCCCGCCGCATGGTCGAGGCGCTCGGCGACGTCGACATCCCGCTGCTGCGGGTCTGGCCGGCCTCCCGTCTCGCCGAACTGTGCCTGCAGACCGAGCGTGGGGGCGAGGCCCTGGCTCCCATGGAGCGCGCGCTGGAGGCCCTGGAGAGCCTGGGCGAGTGGAACGACACGATCGGCGTACGGTGGGGGCTGATGCTCGCCAACCTGCAGACCGGTGACCTCGACGCGGCGGAGCACTGGCTGGAGGAGGCGCTGCGGAACCAGCCGGAGGGCACCGCCTCCGACGCCTTCACCCCCGACCTGGGCGCCCGCGCCGAGATGGCCCTCGCGCGGGGCGACGTCGAGACGGGGCTCGGACTGTGGCGCCGGGCACTGGAGCGGCTGGAGCACGGTTCGGCTCCGGTCTTCGGCGACGAACTCGTCATGGAGGGCTGGGTGTGGGAACTCCAGTCGGTCGCCCTCACCGCACACGCCCGGCACGGCCGGACCGAACTGGTGGCACCGCTGGCCACCGCGCTGCCCGCCCGCCTCACCGCCCTGCTGACCCGCCCGACGGCCGCACCGCACTACGTGACCGTGGACTTCCCGGTGTGCGGCGCGCTCCTGCTGGCCCTGGGCGCGGTCGCCCTGGCCGACGGCGACGGCGCTCACGGGGCCCGTCTGACCGCCCTCGCCGAACGCTTCCGCGCCCTGCGCAACTTCCAGCCCACCATGTCCTCGGTACGCGCCCGCGAGGACGCCCGGAACGCCGACGGGGCGGCCTACGAGGACGCGGTGTCGACGTACGCCGCCCTGGACGCGGAGGGACTGCGCGAGGCCGCCCTCGGGCTGCTGCGGGTCACAGCCTGACCGGCAGACCCAGCAGATGGAAGCCGTCGCCGGGCCAGTGCCCGAACCGCACCTCGGCCCGGTCCACCGCCAACTCCGGTGCGGCCGGCCGTCGTACGACGAGCTCCTCCAGGACCACGCCGGTCACCAGGCGGCCGAGCGCCGCGCCGATGCAGTAGTGCGGGCCGTGCCCGAAGGCCAGGTGGCCGTCGCCCCGGCCGAACTCCCGTGTGACGTCGAGACGTTCGGGGGCGTCGTACGCCGCCGGGTCGTGGTCGGCGGCGAACAGGGCGACCGTGACGGCCTCGCCCTTCCGCAGCCGGGTGCCGGCGAACACGAACTCCTCGGTGGCGTACAGGGTGGCTCCCATGCGGACGAGCGTGACGTACCTCAGGAGTTCCGGGACCGCCCGGCCGAGCGTCTCCGGCTCGGCGCGCAGCCGCTCCAGCTGGTCCGGGTGGTCGAGGAGGGCGAGGACGGCATGGGCGAGGAACAGGGCGGGCGGGGTGATCCCGGTGTTGATCAGCAGGAAGAAGGTGGTGACGATCTCGTCGTCGGTCATGCCGCCGTCCGCCAGCAGCGCCGAGACCAGGTCGTCGGCCGGTTCGGCGCGGCGCCGCGCCACCAGGTCCTTCGTGTACTCCACGATGCCGCCGAGCCCTTCCAGGACGCGGCTGCCGTCGCCGTACGCGAAGTCCCGGATCCAGCCGCAGACCTTGTCCTGGTCGCCCGCGTCCACGCCGACGAGCGCGCAGATGACGGCGGTGCTCAGCGGATACGCGAACTCCCCCAGCAGATCGGCCTGTTCGCGCCCCGCGAGGGTCTCGATCAGCTCCCGTGCGGTCTTCTCCACGAAGGGGCGCAGCGCGGCGACCCGGCGGGCGGTGAAAGCGCGGGTGAGCGGGTTGCGGCGTCTGGTGTGTTCGTCACCGTCGAAGAGCGCGAGGTGGCCCGAGAGGTACTGCGCGTACTCGGCCGGGAGGCCGCCTGCGCCCTGGGCCAGCAACTCGGCCTGTGGATCGGGCATTTCGGAGTCCGGGATCGTCGAGCGGTCCCGCACCAGACGCGGTTCGGTGAGCGCGGCCTTCACGTCCTCGTGACGGGTGACGAGCCGTACGGCGGTGTCCAGGCCGGGGAGGACGACGTGGCCGAGGCCGGGGCGGGTGCGCAGGGCGGCATAGGCGCCGACCGGGTTCTCGACGAGTTCGGGGGTGAAGTGGACGGGGGTCTCGGTGGTCATCTCGGGTTCCTCTCCGGGTGGTTGGTGATATCTGATCAGCTGGGGTCGCGGTCGAACAGGCGGAGCGACCACACGAACCCGAGGACCGCGATCCCCACGCTCCACGCCACCGCCATCCAGCCGTTGTGCCCGATCTGCGTCCCGGTCAGCAGCCCGCGCACGGTCTCGATGACCGTGGTGAAGGGCTGGTACTCGGCGAACCAGCGGATCCAGGACGGCATCGAGTCGACCGGCACGAAGGTGCTGCTGACGAAGGGCAGCAGGAACGAGATCGGCAGCGGGGCGTTGCTGGCCCCCTCCGGGGTCTTGCTGATCAGCCCGAGGGCGACCGACAGCCAGGTCAGGCCGAAGACGAAGAGAACGAGCAGTCCGCCGGCCGCCAGCCACTCCAAGGCGCCCGCGTCGGGACGGAAGCCGATGGCGAGGGCGACGGCGGTCACCAGGACCAGGTTGAACACCGTCTGGATGACACTGCCGACCACATGGCCGACCAGGATCGACGCCCGGGAGATCGCCATGGTGCGGAAGCGGGCGACGATGCCCTCGGTCATGTCCGTGCACACGGCGACCGCCGTCGGCACGCTTCCGGTGCCCGCGGTCATCAGCAGGATGCCGGGGACGAGATAGGCGAGGTACGCGGTACGGCCGCCGCCCTGGCCGATTCCGGCGCCGAGCGCCGAGCCGAAGACGTACACGAACAGGAGCAGCAGGAAGACGGGGATGAGCGCGACCTGGAGCGTCATCGACGGGTAGCGGCGGGCGTGCAGCAGATTGCGGCGCAGCATGGTGAGCGAGTCGCGGACGTGCGGGGCGGGCGGGGCGGCGGTGGTCATCGGGCCTGCACCTTCTCGTTCTCGGGGTGGTCGGTGACCGCGAAGAAGACGTCGTCGAGGTCGGGGGTGTGCACGGTCAGGGAGTCGACGTCGACGCGGGCGCTGTCGAGGGCGTCGAGCAGGGCACGCAGGGTGTGCACGCCGCCGTCGCCGGGGACCTGGAGGGTCAGCGCCTCGTCGTCGCGCAGCCCCGAGCCCAACACCGCTGCGGCGCGGGCGAGTTGGGACGGGTCGAGGAACCGGAGCCGGACATGGCCGCCGGGGACCAGACGCTTGAGTTCCTCCGCCGTGCCCTCGGCGACGATCCGGCCGCCGCTCAGGACCGCGATGCGGTCGGCGAGCTGGTCGGCCTCCTCCAGGTACTGCGTGGTGAGGAAGACGGTGACTCCGTCGTCGACGAGATCGCGGACGATCTGCCACATGGTGTGCCGGGAGCGCGGGTCGAGACCGGTGGTCGGCTCGTCGAGGAAGATCACCTCGGGGGAGCCGACCAGCGTCATCGCGAGGTCGAGGCGCCGTCGCATACCGCCGGAGTAGGTGGCGGCGGGCTTCTTCGCGGCGTCCGACAGGTCGAAGCGCTCCAGGAGTTCGGCGGCGACGCGCCTGCCCTCGGGGCGGGGCAGATGGTGCAGGTCCGCCATGAGCGCCATGTTCTCCTCGCCGGTGATCAGGTTGTCGACGGCGGAGAACTGGCCGGTGACGCCGATCGCGGCCCGTACGGACTGCGGTGCGGCGGCGACACCGTGGCCGGCGACCCGGGCCCCGCCGCCGTCGGCGCGGATCAGGGTGGACAGGATCTGGACGGTGGTGGTCTTACCGGCCCCGTTCGGGCCGAGCAGCGCGAAGACCGTGCCGCGCGGGACGTGCAGGTCGATGCCGTCGAGGACGACCTTGTCGCCGTACGCCTTGCGCAGGCCGGTGGCCTCGATGGCCGGTGGTGTCGTCTGGTTCATGCCGCAGAGCGTGCGGGACGCCGGATTCAGGGCGGCTTCACGGCGGTTTCAGCGGGCCGGACGGACTGAAACCCGGGCATGGGAAAGGGCGGGCCGCCGGAAGGGGGAGATGATCGGGGCCGTGCCCGTGGGAGCACTGAGCGCGTGCGGGGCGAAGGGTGAGAATCAGCGGATTCACAGCCCGGGCACAGTCGGGAGAGGACGGACGCCGAGGCTGGGACCGGATCCGGCCAAACTCCCGAAGGAAACGTGAAACACAAGAGGTCTAGACTCTGCCTGCAACGGCCCAGACCGAAGGGTGTACGGCGTCTTGATACGCATAGATTCAGTCACCAAGCGCTACCCCGACGGTACGGTCGCGGTCGACAACCTCTCCCTGGAGATCCCCGACCGCTCGATCACCGTCTTCGTCGGACCGTCGGGCTGCGGCAAGACGACGACCCTGCGCATGATCAACCGGATGATCGAGCCCAGCGAGGGCACGATCACCCTCGACGGCAAGGACATCACCCAGCAGCCGGTCAACTCGCTGCGGCGGTCCATGGGTTACGTCATCCAGAACGCCGGCCTCTTCCAGCACCGCACGATCGTCGACAACATCGCCACCGTGCCCCGGCTGCTCGGCTGGAGCAAGGACAAGGCACGGGCGCGGGCCCGGGAGCTGATGGAGCGGGTCGGACTGGACGGCGCGCTCGCCAAGCGGTACCCGTACCAGCTGTCCGGAGGCCAGCAGCAGCGCGTCGGCGTGGCCCGGGCGCTCGCCGCGGATCCGCCGGTGCTGCTGATGGACGAGCCGTTCTCGGCCGTCGACCCCGTGGTGCGCAAGGGCTTGCAGGACGAACTGCTCCGAATCCAGGAGGAGTTGGGCAAGACCATCGTCTTCGTCACCCACGACATCGACGAGGCCGTCAAGATCGGCACGATGGTCGCCGTGATGCGCACCGGCGGTCACCTCGCCCAGTTCGCGCCGCCCGCCGAGCTGCTGTCGAACCCCGCGGACGCGTTCGTCGAGGACTTCCTCGGCGCGGACCGCGGCATCCGGCGGCTGTCGTTCTTCTCCTCCGCGGGACTCGACCTGCTCACCACCCCGATCGTGGCCGTCGACGCCACCGCCGAGCAGATCGCCGAGCGCAGCGCGAACGGAGCGCCGTACCTGCTCGTCACCGATGTGGACGGCAAGCCGCTCGGCTGGAGCGAGCCGGGCGCCCTGACCGCTGGGGACGTCGACCCCGCCCGGCTCCTCGCGTTCGGGCGTCCTTTCGAACACGGCAAGGACTCGCTGCGCGCCGCGCTCGACTGCGCCGTGCTCTCGCCCACCGGGTGGGCCGTGGCGGTGGGCGCCGACGGCCGGGTCGCGGGCGTCGTCTCGCAGCAGACCATCGCCGAGGCGATCCGCACCGCCCACGCGGAAGGCCGTACGGAGAAGGTCGTCGGATGAGCGGCGGCTTCTTCGACATCCCGAGCGACCTGCAGAACACCTACTGGGGTCTGGTGGGGCTGCATCTGCGCGAGGCGCTGATCCCGGTCGTGGCCGGCCTGGTGGTGGCCCTGCCCGTCGCCCAGCTCTGCGTACGGCTGCGCTGGCTGTACCCGCCCGTGCTGTGGGTGACGACGATCCTGTACGCGATTCCCTCGCTCGCCTTCTTCGTCGTCCTCATCGACTACACCGGCCAGACCGAGACGACGGTGATGATCCCGCTCGGCGTCTACAGCCTGGTGGTGTTCGTCCCGGCGATCGTGGACGGCGTCCGGTCCGTGCCGCAGGAGACCATGGACGCGGCGACGGCGATGGGCCTCGGGCCCGTACGCCGCTACTTCCAGGTCCAGTTGCCGATCGCGGCGCCCGCGATCATCGCCGGGCTCCGGGTCGCGACCGTCTCCAGCATCTCCCTGGTCAGCGTCGGCATGCTGATCGGCAACCAGGGCGGTCTGGGCAATCTGCTCAACGACGGCATGATCTACCACCAGCCGCGCCTGGTCTGGCTGTCCGTCGTCGGCACGGCCGTCCTCGCCATCCTCGCGGACGCCCTGCTGGTCCTCGTCCGCGTCCTCGTGACCCCCTGGATGCCGCGCGGCACCCGCAAACCCCGTCCCGTGGACGAACCCGAACCGATGCAGGCCGCACTGGAGGATGCCGCCCGATGAACGTCCTCCACTTCATCAACGCCTTCTTCAGCGACAGCGCCCACTGGCACGGCTACGACGGCATCCCCACCCGGCTGCGCGAGCACTTCCAGTACTCGCTCACCGCGCTCGCCATCGCCGCGGCGATCGGGCTGCCGGCCGGTCTGCTCACCGGGCACACCGGGCGCGGCGGCAACACCGTGGCGTTCGTCGCCACGGCCGGCCGGGCGCTGCCCAGCTTCGGCCTGCTGGTGCTGATGTTCGTGCTGCTCGGGCTCGGTCTGACGCCGGTGATGATCCCGCTGGTCGTCCTCGCCGTCCCGCCGATCCTCGTCACCACCTACGAGGCGGTGCGCTCCGTGGACCCGTCCCCGGTGGACGCGGCCCGCGGCATGGGCATGGCCGAGCCGCGCATCCTCTTCCAGGTCGAACTCCCGGTCGCCCTCCCCCTGATCCTCAGCGGCCTCCGCTCGGCGGCCATCCAGATCGTCTCGACGGCCACCATCGCGGCGTACGTCTCACTGGGCGGTCTTGGGCGCTACATCGTGGACGGCCTCTACCAGCGCAACTACGAGAAGGTGGTGGGCGGGGCGACGCTGGTGGCCGTGCTGGCGCTGCTGACGCTGGGGTTCTTCGGGCTGGTGGCGCGGTTCACAGTGTCACCAGGGGTACGCAGAAGCGCCTCTTGAGGGGCGCGGGGCTGTATCGATCAGCGGCTCCGCCGCGGGACGCGATCAGCCCCCACCGACCCGCAGCCGAACGGGGGCCGGTGGGGGCGTCAGCCCTCCGTGCGCGCCAGCGCAAGCTCCAGCACAACCAGCAGAGCATCCCGCACGGAGCCCCGCTCCCGGGCGTCGAACACCACGACCGGCACACCGTCGGAGACATCCAGCGCCCAGCGGACCTCGTCCAGCCCGTGCTCGACCTTGCCGTCGAAGGCGTTGACGGCGACCGCGAACGGGATCTGCCGGTGCTCGAAGTAGTCGACGGCGGCGTAGCAGTCGTCGAGGCGGCGGGTGTCCACGATGACCAGGCCGCCGACCGCGCCCTCCACGATGTCGTCCCACATGAACCCGAACCGCTCCTGGCCGGGCGTGCCGAACAGGTACAGCTTCAGCGTCGGGTCGATGGTGATGCACCCGAAGTCCATCGCCACCGTGGTCGTGGTCTTCGCCGGGGTGTGGCTGAGGTCGTCCACGCCCGCCGCGACCTCCGTGATGACGGCCTCGGTGGTCAGCGGCTCGATCTCGGAGATCGCCCCCACGGCGGTGGTCTTGCCCACGCCGAAACCGCCCGCGATCACCATCTTGACCGGCAGCGGCGGTCGTACGGCGGCCCCCTGGTCGGCCGGGGCGAGGGTGGCCGGTTCAGTCGGTGTCACGCAGTACCCCTCGGGAGTTCGGGATGGCCCGCAGGCCATCGATCACCCTGCGCAGGACGGATGCGTCGTGGGTGACGTCGACGTCGGGCACGTACACCGTCAGATGCCCGGCGGCGCGCAGGTCCTCGGCGAGGACCCGCACGACGTTGAGGTGCAGCCGCAGCCGGGCCGCCAGTTCCGCGACGGACTGCGGCAGCCGGCAGGCGGCGACGATGTCGTGCTGCTCGAAGGAGAGCCCGTCGAGGACGGCGAGGCCCTCGGCGGTGGCCACCACCTGGGTCTCGACCGGCATCGGCCGGCCGGACGCCGTCGGCGCCACCCGGCCGGCGGTGACCAGGAACGGCCGTACGGCGGGGGCCGGACCGACCGGGTCCCGGCCCGGAGGTGGGGAGCCGTCCGCCATGGGTGAAGTCTTCCTGCTCGGCCGGGCCCGTGGAGCCCGGGTCCGGGTGGCGACCGGTCAGCGTGCCGACGCGGAGCCGACGCTGTTCTTGAGCTGGAGCACGAGCTGCGGGTTGAGGGCGCTGCCGGCCCGGTTGGCGAACAGGGTCATCTCGTAGGCGATGTTGCCCAGCTTGGCCTCCTTGTCGGTGACGACGCCGAGCACGGCGCCGCTGCCGATCGCGGAGACCAGGACATGGCCGCCCTCCAGGTCGATGATGACCTTGTTGAGGGCGCCCAGGCCGTAGTTGCCGGACGCGCCGGCGGCCAGGCTGGTGATGCCGGAGACGATCGCGGCCAGCCGCTCCGAGTCCGCGGGTTCGCGCAGCTCGGAGACGGCGATGAGCAGCCCGTCGGACGAGACCGCGATGGCGTCGACGACGCCCGCGGTCTCCGTCGCGAAACGGTTGAGCAGCCAGGTGAAGTCGGCTGCGGCGGCCTGCAGTTCGGCGGGCGTGGCGCCAGTCGGCGTACTCACTGCTCGGCTCCTTCCGGGAGGTGCTTCTGGTCGTGCGGGTGGGTGGTCGCGGGCCGGCTGCCGGCGGCGCTGTCGCGGTGCGCGCGCTCCACGGCCGCCTCGAACTCGTCGAGCGCGTCCCGCACGGCGTCGGCGTCGGCGAGCCGAGGGGCCTGCCGTGCCGCCTGCTGGGCAGCGGCGTCGACGGTCGTACGGAGAGTGGCACCGCGGACGCGGCGACGCAGGGGCCGCGAGGAGCCGTCGCCCGAGGGCGCCTGGCCGGTCCCGCCGGGGGCGGACGGCGCTGTCGCGCCCGGGGTGGCCTGGGAAGACGATACCTCCGGGCCAACGCCCGAGGAACCGCCGGGTGTTGCGTCATCGGACCGTGAGTGACTCACGTCCTGGGGGACCTGCCCGGAGCCGAACGGCGAGGAAGAACCGCTCCCGACGCCCGACACCGGCGCGCTCGCCGCCACGTCCGGGGTCGTGCCCGCGGCCGACGCGGCGCGCGTGGCGTCCGGTGCGGTCCCTGTCGTGGGTGCGATGGGGGCCGTGCCCGTGCCCCGCCCGGGTGCGCTCGGTGTCGCGTCCGCGGCTGTGCCCGGCGTGGGTGCGCTCGGTGTTGTGTCCGGTGCCGCCCCGGCGGAGGGTGCGGCTGGTGCCGCGTTCGAGGGCGTGCCTGGCGTGGGTGCGCTCGGTGTTGTGTCCGTGGTGGGGCCCATGGCTGGTGCGCTCCATGTGGCGTCCGGTGTGGTCCCCGCAGCGGCTGCGGCTGCTGTCGCGTCCGCGGCTGTGCTCGGCGCGGGTGCGGGGCTCGTGGCGTCCCGTGCCGCTCCCGTGGTGGGTGCGATGGGTGCCGTGTCCGCGGTTCCGCCCGGCGCGACCGTGGTCGGTGTCACGTCCGCTGCTGTGTTCAGGGCGGGCGTGGCCGGTGCGGGGTTCGAGGTCGGGTCCGGTGCAGGCGCGGTGGATGCCTCGTCCGGGGCCGCGGCGGTCGAGCGCGGAGTCTCGGCAGGGTCCGTCTCCCGGCGGGGCACCCGGCGCGGGAGCGGTCCGCCGGGGCGCATGGCCTCGGACGACGTTCCGGCGGCTTCGGCGGCAGCGGACCGGCGCGGGCCGGACACGGCACCGGACAGCGGCCGTTCAGCGGCAGTCCGCCCCGCCGACCCGGTCGTGGCGTCGCCCCGTGCCTCCGCCGACCCCGACGCAACCTCGCCCAGAGCCTTCGCCGGCCCTGCCGTCACGTCTCCCCGGTGCCCCGCGGACCTGCCGGAGGCGGCCTCCACCGGGCTCATCGTCAGCAGCAGTGACGACGGGACCGTCACCTCCGCCGTCAGGCCGCCGCCCGGTGTGCGGGACAGCAGGACGCTGACGTCCCAGCGGCGCGCCAGGGTGCCGACCACGAACAGGCCGAGCACCTTCGTCGGCACCACGTCGAGGCGCTCGCGGCGGATCAGCCGGGCGTTCTCCTCGGCGAGCCGCTCGGCGCTCATACCGAGGCCGTGGTCGGAGATGACGATGGTGGCACCGCCCGAGAGGGCTGCCTCCTCGCCGGAGGTGTCCCGCACGTACACCTCGACCGGGCTGCCCGCGGGCGAGAACGACACGGCGTTCTCGAGGAGTTCGGCCACCATCAGCGTCAGGTCGCCGATGATGTCGGGCTCCACCATGACCTCGGTGCGCGCGTGCAGTCGTACCCGCTGGAAGCCCTCGATCTGCCCGAGCGCGGCGCGTACGACGTTGGTGAGGGCGGTGGGACCGGAGTCCAGGACGGTCTCGCGGATGCCGGCCAGCAGCATCAGGCTGTCCGCGTTGCGGCGCAGACGGACGGCGATGTGGTCGATGGAGTAGAGGCGTTCGAGGAGGGCCGGGTCGGTCTCGCCCCGCTCCACCGCGTCGATCAGGGCGAGCTGACGGGTCGTCAGGTTGCTGACGCGGCGGCCGACGTTGCCGAACATCTCGGCGATGTTGCGGCGGCTGAGCACCTGCCGCTCCAGCAGTGCGATCGAGGTGGTCTGCACGCGGTTGAACACCTCGGCCAGCTCACCGATCTCGTCGTCCGCGGTCACCGGCATCTCGCGCAGCTTCGGCGGGCTGTCGTCCTCGGCGTCGTCGTCGGCCACCCGGGCCAGTTCCCGGCCCGCCACCTCGGCGACCTCCCGCGCGGCGCCGGTGAGGGCCTGCACCGGCCGGACCACCGAGCGGCGCACCAGCACCGAGAAGGCGAGCCACAGGACGAAGCCGAGCAGGGCACCCGCCAGCAGCAGACCCGCGCGCCACCAGGCCTTGGTGGAGGCGTGGTCCGCGCCGTCGGCGATCTGGGCGATGAGGGACGAGGTGATCTTCAGCCGGGCCGCGGCCTGCTCCGGGTAGGCGGGGTAGTCGCTCAGGGCGTCCTGGAACGCGGCCTTGATCTCCGCCGGCGTGGTGGCCTGCAGGGTGCTGGGCGCGACCTGCAGCTCCGCGTACGCCTGGGCGATGTCCCGCTGGGCGGCGGTGTGCTCGATGGCGCCGAGCTCGTCGGCCTGCTGCTCGGTGGCGAACCGGGAGAAGCGTTCGGCCTGGCTGGTGTAGAGCTGGTACGCGCCGACCGCGGTCGTGAACTCGATCTGCGCGTTCGTGTCACCGGTCGTCGCGGAGAACACGCCGGTCTCGAAGGAGCCGTGCGCGGCGTCGGCACGCAGCAGCGAGTCGAGGAGGTTGCCGGTGAAGGTGGCCGCCAGCTCCGCGTTGCGGTCGAGGCCCAGACCGTCGATCACGGTCCTGGCGGCATTGTCGTAGGCGGGGTCGATGTTGCTCGCGGGCAGATAGCTCTGCTCGACCGTCCCGCGCAGGCTGGTGAGGCCCTCGACCTCCTTGAGCGCCTGCGCCTCGCTGTCCGGCAGCCCGTCGCCGAAGGCCTGGCGCACCACGGCGATCTGCCTGTCGACCGCGTCCTGCGCCTTGCGGTAGGCGCTGAGCGTGGACTGGACGCCGCGGCCTTTGGCCTCGTAGCGCACGGACAGCAGGATCGCCAGCTGGTGCTCGCTCTCCAGGTCGTTGACCAGCGACGCCACCTGCTCGCTGTTGCGCACGAGGTCCGCCGCGGATGCCGCGCCCCGCGCCTGGCCCACCTGGCCGGAAATGAGATAGGAGAGCAGGGCGGCCACGACCGCCAGGGGTACACCGACCAGGAGGTTGAGCTTGCGGCGGAACGACCATCGGTCGGCGAAGCCCCGTATGCCGGCCACCGGGCCTCCTTCATCTTCATGCGGGGTCTCGACGCGTGCGACCATTGCGGACTGACCGATTCTGATCGCCAACTGGGTGGAGACTATCGTCTCATTGAACGATCAAGCACGTTGCGCTTAGTCAAGAATCCATTACAAAGAGCCCCCGGTTCGACCCCTGCCTGTTTACACAGAATTCACAACTGATCACGCATTGACGCCAATTGGTGACCCTGTTGCTCTTGACTGAGTAAGAACAGGCTGGATTGGATCAGTTCCAGAGCTTGCTTCTCATCAATCCCCAAGGTCCGGAACGGGAATCGTGACTTCCAACGCCCCACGCAGCAGGTCCATCAGGAGCTACCCCGCGGCGGCCGTCGCGCTTGCCGCGACCACGGCCCTGCTGGCGGGATGTGGCTCCTCAGACGGCAACAAGTCCTCCGATCCGCTCCAGGACGGGGGGTCCGACGGCAAGACCGTCGTCGTCGGCTCGAACAACTTCCCCGAGAGCATCCTGCTCGCCGACATCTACGGCGAGGCCCTCAAGGCCAAGGGTGTCAAGGTCACCTACAAGCCGAACATCGGCAGCCGCGAGACGACGTACGGGCTGCTGAAGAACGGCTCCGTCACCGTGCTGCCGGAGTACAACGGCGCGCTGCTGGCCTACCTCGACCCCAAGGCCGCGCCGAAGACGGTCGAGGCGACCACCGCCGCGATCGAGGCCAAGCTGGACTCCAAGCTGACGCTCCTCGACCCCGCCGCCGCGCAGGACAAGGACTCGGTCACGGTCAACAAGGCCACCGCCGACAAGTACAAGCTGACCTCCGAGTCCAGCATCGCGGACCTCAAGGGCATCGCGAAGGGCCTGACCATCGGCGCCTCGCCGGAGTTCCAGACCCGGCAGCAGGGCCTGGTCGGTCTGAAGTCCGTGTACGGCCTGGAGTTCGAGGGCTTCAAGGCGCTCGACGCGGGCGGCCCGCTCACCCTGGCGGCGCTGAAGAAGAACACCGTGCAGGTCGCGGACATCTTCACCACGGACCCGAACATCACCAAGGAGAAGTTCGTGGTCCTCCAGGACCCGAAGAACCTCTTCGGCTTCGAGAACGTGCAGCCGCTCGTCTACAAGAGCGGTCTGTCCTCGAAGGGTGTCGCCGCGCTCAACGCGGTCTCGGCCAAGCTGGACACCAAGTCCCTGCTCGAACTGGACACCCAGGTCCAGCTCGAGAACAAGGACCCGCTGGACGTCGCCAAGGCCTGGCTGAAGTCGGCCGGCCTGGGCTGACCCCGGACGGACCCGACGCGGGCGTCCCCCACCGCGGGGGCGCCCGCGTCGTCTGCCCGGCCCCGCTCAGTAGCCGACGTAGAAGGTCGCGTCCTGCTTCTCGGTGGTGGTCGAGACCGGGTCGATGCGCAGGACGTAGTCGTAGTGGCGGATGTACCGGGTCGGGTTGTTGTACGAGCGGAAGGACGCCCAGGAGGAGTCGGCCAGCCCGGCGGTCCTGTAGAACGTGGCGTCCGCGGCGAAGGTCGACGTGCCGTCGTTCACGTCGAGCCGGAGCGCGTAGTCGTAGTGCCGCAGATAACGGGTCGGGTAGTTGACCGACTGGAACGAGACGCCCGAGGAGTCCGCGAGCCCCGGCACCAGCTTCCACTGGGAGTCGGTGTACGGGTCGAAGGCATACGGGTCGATCCGGCCGACGTAGTCGGCGTGGCGGACGTAACGGGCCGGGTAGTTGTAGGACTTCAGCCGGTTCCAGGCGGGCGTGCCCCACTTGGCGAGCAGATTGGCGTACTCGGTCGAGGTGATCGGCTGGATTCCGCAGTGCTTGGAGTTGAGCGGCTGGGTGTAGGTCTTCTGGTCCAGGGCCGTCCAGGTGCCGGCGGCCAGATTGCTGGTCTGCCAGGCGTAGAAGACGCCGTTCGGCGACCAGGTGTCGCCCCAGAGGTACCAAGTGGCGCTGGACGTAAGGGACTTGACCAGGGTCGGGGCCTCGGTGCCGCCGTGCGAGACGGCGGTGCTGAACGCGGTGAAGCTGCCCGGGTCGAGTGAACTGGAGCGGGCGCCGACCAGGGTCGAGTTCTTCTTGAAGTAGAGGTAGTTGACGCCGTTCACGCCGATCGCCAGGTCGCCGTCGATGACGTCGTAGCCGGGGTCGAAGAAGACCTGTGGGCTGCCCGCGGTCACGAAGTCACTGGTGTAGTTCACCATGATCACGTTGTGGCCGCTGGAGTTCACGGCCGAGTAGATCACGCCGTACGTGCCCCGGCTCGCGTCCCAGTAGGCCTCGGGTGCCCAGCTGTGGGTGTTCATGTCGTGCAGCTTCATCCGCCGGTAGCCGGTGAAGGTGCGCAGGTCGGTGGAGTCCCAGACGTGGATGTACTGGCTGACGTAGGTCCAGTCGGTGCCCTTGAGGTCGGTGGCGAGGACGACGAACGTGCCGTCCTGCTTGCGCAGGATGAACGGGTCGCGCAGGCCCAGGGAGCCCTCGGTGGGGGTGGCGACGGGGTTGTTCTGGTTCAGCGGGGTCCACTGCAGGCCGTCGGGGCTGACGGCCAGGTGCAGGCCGTAGTTGGCGGCCAGCATGTCCGGCGACTCCGTGAAGTAGCACATGACATGGGCCGAGTCGGTGGCGGCCCGCGCGGTTCCCGCGCCCAGGGCCAGTGCACCGGTGGCGGCGAGCGGGACGGTCGCCGCCATGCCGAGGAAGGAGCGGCGGGAGGGGTGGGGGTGGTGCGCGGGGTGCGGCGTCGCGTTCATTCGTGCTCCATGGGGGCGTGCGGGGGCGCTCGACACTGCTGGTCGATATCTCGAACCGAGTTCGGTAAATCGATCAGAAGTTAAGGATGTGGCCCGCGTGCGTCAATGAAGCGGTCGCGCTTGGCTGGTTCTCGCCGTTCACTTCTCCGTCGGCCGTGTGCCGCCTGTGTGGACCGCCGTCGCGATCAACTGGTCGATCAGGGCGATGAGTACGTCCCGGGACGACTCCCGCTCGCGTGCGTCGCACAGCAGGACCTGGACGTGGTCCGGGAGGGCGAGCGCCTCGCGGATCTCCTCGGGCGGGTACGGGTGGTCGCCGTAGAAGCCGTTGACGCCCACCACGAACGGGATGCCCCGGCGCTCGAAGAAGTCGATGGCGGCGAAGCTGGTCTCCGGGCGGCGGACGTCGATCAGGACGACCGCGCCCAGGGCACCCAGGGCCAGGTCGTTCCACATGAACCAGAAGCGCTGCTGGCCGGGCGTGCCGAAGAGGTACAGGACGAGGTCGCTGCCGATGCTGATGCGGCCGAAGTCCAGGGCCACGGTGGTGGCCCGCTTCTCCTCGATGCCGTCCAGGTCGTCCACGCCGAGGCCGGCGGCGGTCAGCGGTTCCTCGGTGCGCAGCGGGGCGATCTCGCTGACCGAACCGACCATGGTGGTCTTGCCGACGCCGAAGCCACCGGCGATCAGTATCTTCACCGTGTCGGGCGCCGCCCGGGTGACGAGGTCAGAGCCGGCCAAGGCCGTCCCTCACTTTCTGCAGCAGGTCCAGGTCTTCCGGTTTGCAGGAGACGGGGTGCGGGGGACGGGCGGTGATACGGCCGCTCTCCAGCAGATCGCAGAGCATGATCACGACCACGCTCACCGGCAGATCGAGCAGGGCGGCGAGTTCCGCGACGGCGATCGGCTCGGCGCAGCGGCGCAGGATGCGCTGGTGCTCGGGCTGCGGTCGGGTGGCCCAGGTCGGCGGCGGGTCCACCGCGGTCACCGTCGTGATGAGCGTGAAGTCGGCACGGCTGGGCCGGGTCCGTCCTCCGGTGAGCGCGAACAGCCGTACCAGACGACCGTCCGTGTCGCCTCCGCTCACCTCACGCGCCGGACTCGGCGGTCGGGCCGAGACCCGCCCTCGGTGCCGCGCTCAGATGCTCGCCGATCTTCTTCACCAGCATGTTCATCTGGTACGCCACCACGCCGACGTCCGCGCCCTGACTGGTGAGGACGACGAGATGGGCGCCCGGGCCGGCCGAGGTCAGGATCAGATAGCTGTGCGCCATCTCGATCAGCGCCTGCCGCACCGGGCCGCCGCGGAAGTCCATGCTGACGCCCTTGCTCAGGCTCATCAGACCGGACGCGGTCGCCGCGAGGCGTTCGGCGTCGTCGCGCAGGAACCCGGTGGACTTGCTGACGACCAGCCCGTCCTCGGAGAGCACCACGGCGTGGTTCACCTCGGCGACCCGCTCCACGAGTCCGGTCAGCAACTGGTCGAGCTGGGTGTGGGTGGCTGGGATGGGGCGTGTCATGGCGGTGTCCTTCGTCAGCGGTCGGCGGGCGGAGTCGAGGGGACGTCGGTTCCTTCGGCAGGGAGGTGCGCACCCGGTTCCCGAGTGCCGGGCGCTTCCTCCTGGCCCTGGTCGTACTGCGTCTCTGTGTCGTCGTCACGCGCCTGGAGCGTGCCGCGCTGGAAACCGGCGAGCGAGGACGCGGCCCGCTCGGCGGTGAACTCCTCGGCGTGACCGTTGTGTTCGCCGCCGGCGGGCTCCTCGCGCAGCTCGGCGGCCAGGCTGGTCTGGGGGACACGGCGCGGCAGCGGGGCGAGGCTGTCGCGCCGCACGGCGGGCACGGCTGCGGCGAGGGCGGTGCGCGCCGGGGCCACGGGGCGGTGCTCCCGTACGGGCTGAGCGGGCTCCTCCGCGGCGGCGGGCTCCTTGGCGGCGGGAGTGTCCTCGGCGGGGGCCGGCACCGGCTCCCGTACGACGATCTCGTGCGGGAGCAGCACGATCGCCGTCGTTCCGCCGTACGGCGAGGGGCGCAGCGTGACCGCGATGCCGTGCCGGGTGGCGAGGCGGGCGATCACGAACATGCCGAGCCGCAGGTCGTCGGCCAGGGCCACCACGTCGAACTGCGGCTGAACCGCCAACTGCGCGTTGAAGGAGGCGTAGTCCTCCTCCGACAGACCGAGGCCGCGGTCCTCCACCTCCACGGCCAGACCCTTGGCCACCATCGCGGCCCGCACGTCGACCGGCGCCGGAGAGGGCGAGTACGCGGTCGCGTTGTCGATCAGCTCGGCCAGCAGATGGATCACGTCGGCCACCGCGGGCGGCGCGATGCACACGTCCTCGTCGGTGTGCACCTCGACGCGCTGGTACTCGGCGACCTCGCCGACGGCGCTGCGCAGGATGTCGATCAGCGCCACCGGCTCCCGCCAGCTGCGCCGCGGCTGCTCGCCGCTGATGATGACCAGGTTCTCCTCGTAGCGGCGCAGCTGGCTCGCCGTGGAGTCCAGTTCGTACAGACCCTTGAGGACGTCCGGGTCGGAGTGGCTGCGCTCCAGCGCGTCCAGCTTGGTGAGCTGGAGATTGACCAGGTTCTGGCTCTGCCGGGCGATGCCGAGGATGACCTTCTGGAAGCCGCGCCGGGTGTCGGCGAGTTCGATCGCGGTGTGCACCGCCGTGCGCTGTGCCTTGTTGAACGCCCGCGCCACCTGGCCGAGTTCGTCCCGGCCGTAGTCCAGCGGCGGGGTCGCCAGGTCCGCGTCGACCTTCTCGCCCCGGTCGAGGCGGGCCACGACGTCCGGCAGCCGTTCCTCGGCCAGGCTCAGGGTGGCCTCCCTGAGGCCGCGCAGCCGCCGGGACAGGGACCGGGTGATCCGCCAGGACATGCCCACGCACAGCAGCAGCGCGATCAGACCGCCCGCGCTCAGCGAGGCGGCGGTGAGCAGCAGGCTGTGCGCCTTGTCCCCACTGCGATCGAGCAGCCCGGACGTCTGGACCCGGATCATCTGCCCGTACTCGTCACCGACCTTGGCGAAGGAGAGTGCCCACTGCTTGCGGGCGTCGGGCAGGGTCACCTTCCCGTCCGGACCCGGCCGGGCCGCGAGCACCTTGTCCTCGATCTCCTGGACGGTCCGCCACTCGGGGCTCTGCAGGATCCGCTCGGTCTGGGTCTTGGCGCTGCCCTCCAGCGAGGGGACGATCTGGTCCTCGACCAGCCAGCGCCGGGTGTCGACCAGCTGCGTGAACGTGGCCCACGACTTGTCGCTCAGCCGCCCCGACGGCCAGGCCAGCGTGAGCTGCGCGTCCTCCTGCGCGACCAGCTCCGCCGCGTGCTCCAGGGCGACCAGCGGTCCGGCCTGCGAGGTGAGGTCGCCGTCGTCGACCTGGGAGAGCTCCTGGAAGGCGTGGATCTGGTCGTCGATGATCGAGCTGTACTGGTCCAGCGCCTGCGCCGCGGTGATGTCGGTGGGATCGTCCACCTGACCCCGGTAGTACTCCAGGCTGCCCACCGAGCCGAGCACCGAGTACATCCGGTCCGAGATGCGCGCGGGCGCCTTCTTGATCGCGTCGGACTGGCCGACCAGCTTCGCGACCGCCCGGTCGGTCTCCTTGCGCTGGGCGACCAGCAGGGCGCGGGAGCCGCGCGGGTCACCGGCCAGCCAGGCCGCCGACAGGCTGCGCTCCCGCTGCAGCGCGAGCGTCGCTTCCGTGCCCATGGCCCCGGTCGACCGGCTCAGTTCGGTCTGCCCCCGTAGCCGCAGCCCCTCGTTGAACATCTGCGTCGTCGTCAGGGCCCACATCGCGGCGAGGGTGACGCCGGGCACCAGGGCCAGCAGGATCAGGGAGAGACGTATGGAGCCGAGACGGCGCCGGGCACCTGTCCGTGGAGACATCGTCGTCCTAGGCGGTCAGCGGAGGGGAGAGAGGGGGAAACACGGGGGTGGCCGTGAGCGGGGAGAGAAGGGGTGCACAGGATGCTATCCGTACAAGTGACCGCACGTGCCACAGGTCTCCGAATCTTTCGCGACATTGATGTACGAAGTGTCGCTGGCGTCCGGCTCAGCGTGTGCCGCGCGCCGCGTACCTGGCGACGGAGGCCACGTTCGTCTTGGTCACGAAGGCCGGGCCGGTGAGCACGGGGGACACCCCGCCGCCGCTGATGTTGCCGTTGGTCCGGTACAGCCACAGCGCGTCCACCGCGAGATAGCCCTGCAGATACGGCTGCTGATCCACCGCGAACTGCACGTCACCGCTCTCCACGGCCTTCACCAGGTCCTGGTTGAGATCGAAGGTCGCGACATGGGCCTTGCTGCCCGTCTGCCGCACCGACTTCACCGCGGTGAGCGCGAACTGGGCGCCGTTGGTGACTACTTCATCGATCGTCGGGTCCTGCCGCAGCTTCGCGGTGATCGCGGCGGCGGTCGCGTTCGCGTCGGCGCCCTCGACGTAGAGCATCTCGGTCCTGCCGTCGAAGGTCTTCTTCACGCCGGCACAGCGGGCCTCCAGGGCGACGTTGCCGCGCTCGTGGATCACGCACAGGGCGTGCTTGACCCCGAGGTCGTCGAGTTTGTCGCCCACGGCCCGCCCGGCGAGGCTCTCGTCCTGCCCGAAGAACTCCAGGACCCCCTCGGACTGCCAGGAGTCGATGCCGGAGTTGAGGCCGACCACGGGTGTGTCCGCCGCCTTGGCCGCCGCTATCGGGCCCTTCATCGCCTGCGGCTTGGCGAGCGTCACCGCGATGCCGTCGACCTTCTGGCGGATCGCGTCCCGCACCAGTTCGGCCTGCCCCGCCGCGTCGGAGTCATTGGCGTAGGTCAGGTCGATGTTGTCCTTCGCCGCCGCGTCCTCGGCGCCCTTCTTCACCAGGTCCCAGAAGGTGTCGCCCGGCGAGGCGTGCGTGACCAGGGCGACCTTGAGACGGGGGGTGCCCGCCCTGCCGACGCCGTCCTTGGCGGAGCCGGAGGTGGCGCCGGCCGCGGAGCAGCCGGCCGCGAACAGGCACACGGCCGCGGCAAGGGCGGCGACGCGCGCGGATCTGTGGGATGCGGGCGGTGGGGGCGGAGTGTTCATGAGGGTGCGGCACCTCGCTGAGCGGCCGAGCAAGCGGAACGGCGAGAGGAGTCACCGAAGGGTGTCCGGCACGCCGTACACCGTCCGGATGACTCTCGCTGGCCGGAGCCAATCGTGTGTGACCGCCGGTAGTCAAGTGATCAGCAACATTGAGTGAGTTGTTGCTGCCGCATCGTGATGATGCGTTCCGGCCGGCAGGGGGCGTCCACGGCCCGCGGACAGCGGGAGGGCTCGTCACGGCTTGCGGGCCACCGCCCCGTACATGGCGATGTCCTCGTCGCGGACCGGTTCGCCGTCCGTCCCGTCCGGATGCCACTTGTGGACCTGGACGATGCCCGGCGGGACGAGTTCGAGGCCCTCGAAGAACTCCTCGGCCTCCGCGAGGGTGCGCAGCCGCATCGGCATGCCCCGGGCCGCGTACTCGCGGGCGACCCGGCCGACCTCGTCCGGTGCGAACTCGGCCGTACCGATGGACATCGCCACATGGCTGCCCGAGGGGAGCGGTTCGAGGAGGCGGCGGACGATGCCGACGGCGTCGTGCTCGTCGAGGAGGAAGTGGACGACGGCGACGACGGTCAGCGCGACCGGCTCGTCCAGGTCCAGGGTGTCGCGGAAGGCGGCACTGCCGAGGATGGCCTGCGGATCGCGCATGTCCGCCTCGACGTACGAGGTCCTGCCCTCCGGCGTGCTGTTCAGCAGGCCCTGCGAGAGGGCGAGGACGAGCGGGTCGTTGTCGACGTACACGACCCGGGAGGCGGGGGCCGCCGACTGGGCGATCTCATGGATGTTGGGCGAGGTCGGAATGCCGGTGCCGATGTCGAGGAACTGCCGCACGCCTGCCTCCACGGCCAGCCACCGCACGGCGCGGTTCATCCAGTCGCGGTTGGCCCGCATATGGACCGGCAGGGCGGGCCACTCCCGGCACATGGCGTCGCCCGCCTCCTGGTCCGCGGGGTAGTGGTCCTTTCCGCCCAGGATGTAGTCGTAGATCCGCGCGGCGTGCGCGGTCGTTCCCGCGGCGGAGCCGCTGTCGGATGCAGTGGTGCGGCCGAGCGGCCGGGCGCTGTCCTCGGGCACGGCGGCCCCTCCCGTAACGTCGTCGATCTCCACGGAACCTCGACAACCAACCTCGTCAACTCGCGGGCCACGCAAACCACTTGGGCCGCAGCGGTCACGGGACCAACAGGTAGGTGCTGACGGCCGGGACGGGCGAGAGGGGCGGGGCCGGGAGTGTGGGAAATCGACACCGCGGACCGCCTCGACGGAAGAAATCTTCACTCCGGAACCTGTGGCTGGAGGTCCTTCTCTCCCCGCCTCCACGCTGAGCCGTGGCCGGTCGGACGCCCTGCTCGACGAGGCACCGGCCGAGGTCCTACGACGGTGGAGAGGAACCCCCGATGACTGCTGAACGCGTGCTGACGCCGACTCCCGCCGCGTACCGGTGGCGGTGGCCGGCGCTTGCCGCACTGCTGCTCGGTGAGGCGATGAACCTGCTGGACGCGACGATCGTGCAGGTCGCCGCGCCGGCCATCCACGCCGATCTGGGCGGCTCGGTCTCCGACATCCAGTGGTTCACGACCGCCTACACCCTGCCCTTCGCGGTGCTGCTGATCACCGGTGGCCGGCTGGGCGACATCGCCGGCCGCAAACGGCTGTTCGTGCTCGGGGTCACGGGCTTCATGCTGGCGTCCGTCGCGTGCGCCATGGCGCCCTCGGTGGGGCTGCTGATCGCGTTCCGGGTGCTGCAGGGAGGGGCGGCGGCCGTGATCATTCCCCAGACCATCGGGCTGATCAAGGCCATGTTCACGGGGCCCGAGGTGGCCAAGGCTCTCGGCAGCATCGGCCCCGTGATGGGTCTGGCGGCGGTGTGCGGACCGGTGCTCGGCGGTGTGCTCACCCACGCCGACCTCTTCGGCTCCTCGTGGCGCGCGGCGTTCCTGGTGAATGTCCCGCTCTCGCTGGTCGTGCTCGCGCTCTCGCCCAGGCTGCCGGAGAACCGCGCGCCGCAGCGGCCCACCCTCGACCTGACGGGCACTCTGCTGGCCATGGCGGGGATCGGGCTCGTCGTCCACCCGCTGATCGGCACGGACCTGGCCGCGATGTCGGGGTGGAGCTGGGGGCTCGTGGCGGCCGGGCTGTGCCTGATGACACTGTTCGCCGTGCACCAGCGCAGGGCGGCCGTGGCCGGGCGCACCCCGCTGGTGGAACCCAGCCTCTTCGCGCACCGCGGGTTCCCGGCCGCCCTAGTGACGTCGACGTGCTTCTTCGCCGTCACCAACGGTCTGCTGACGGTCGTCGTGCTCCAGCTCCAACTGGGCGCGGGCGTCGGGGTGTTGAAGGCGGGGCTGACGCTGGCGCCGTGGTCGGTGGGGCTGGCCGTCGCGTCCTGGATCGCGGGGGCGCGTCTGGTCGGGCGGTACGGGCGGCGTGTGATGTCGCTCGGTCTGGGGGTGCTGTTGTCGGGGGCCCTGTCGGCGATCGCGGTGTACAGGACGGCGGACGCGGGCTCCTACCCCACGCCGCTGCTGTTCGCGCTGGGGGTCGTCGGGCTCGGCGTGGGCCTGTTCACCCCCGCCTTCTTCACCATCGCCCTGAAGCCGCTGCGCCCGCAGGAGATCGGCTCGGCCGCGGGCCTGCTCAATGCGGTGCAGCAGTTGGGGGCGACGCTCGGGGTTGCGGTGCTGGGCAGTGCGTATCTGGGCGGTACGGGCCCCGGCGACGCGACGACGGGGCTGCGGGCGGTGCAGTGGGCGGTCTGGGCGGCGATCGGGTTGGGCACGGTGAGCTTCGGGACGAGCCGAATGATGGTCGACACGAGCGCGCCTGCGGATGCCGGGGCGGGGCGCTGACAGCCCCTCGGCCCGGGTGGCGGGGCTCCGCCCCACGCCCTGGGTGCGGGGGGCTCCGCCCCCTGTACGCCGTGACGGGCCTCCGCCCCGGACCCCGTTGCACAAACGCCGAGGTGCCGGGTCTGCCGGCCGGGTGCCTCGGCTTTTCAGTCCGTCCGGCGTTTGAGGGCGAGGCAGGCCCCTTCAGGGCCGGACGGGGGGCTGGGGGCGGAGCACCCAGGGGCGGGGGTTCGGCAGGGGAGTGAGGATCGGGCTTGCTGCCTTGAGGTTCTGGAGGACCGGGCTGGTTTCCAGGGTGTGGATCGCGTCCAGGGAGCCGAGGCGGTGGACCAGATAGCGGTGCAGGTCGGCGGGGTCGCGGCAGAGCGCCTGCGCGACCAGGTTGGTGGGGCCCGTGGTGGCCGCGACGAAGGCCAGTTCGTCGTGGCCCGCCAGCGTTGTCGCCACGCGGTCCAGATGGGCCGGCCGCACCGCCATCCACAGCAGCGCCCGTGTGTTGACACCGAAGCGGCCGGCATCGACCTCGACGTCGAAGAAGACCGTGCCGCCCGCCCGCAGATCCGCGAGCCGCCGCGCCACGGTCACCGGCGACCAGCCGGTCGCCTGCGCCAGCTCGGCGTGCGTGGCCCGCCCGTCCTTCTGCAGGGCGAGCAGCAACTCGGCGTCTTCGTCGGCGAGTTGGCGCGGCACCGGCACATAGGACGTGTCGGGCGCCTCATGCTCGCGCAGGGCGCGCTGTTGCCGCTCGTCCAGCGCGCTCGCGCTCCGGCGCCAGTTCGTCGGCCCGCCCAGATAGGTGTGCAGCAGACAGTGTGCGGACACCGCGGTGATGGCGCCGGTGCGTGGAATGTCGTGCAGGAGCAGCGAGTTGCCCGCCGCCTCCGAGTCCGTCGGGGCGTGGATGACCGTCACGATCTCCGTACCGCCGGAGGCGAGCTTCACCCATGACGTGTCCTGACGTCGTACCAGCGCATACGCCAGATCCCGCGCGGAACTCGCCGCCACGGTGAGCCGGACCAGCCACTGCGTCTGCCCCGCCCGGTGCGGGTCCGACAACCCCACCACCCGCAGCGAGGCCTCCGCACGCAGCCGCCGGTACCGCCGCGCGACCGTCTGCGCGGAGACGCCGAGCACGGCGGCGATCCGGCTGAACGGCGCGCGGCCGTCGATGTGCAGCGCATGGATCAGAGCACGGTCCAGGTCGTCCAGCATGCACACATTCTTCAGTCACGTTCCGCAGCCACAGCGACGGCCATGTCCATTCCCACCGTCACGGCGTGGCTACAGCTGCACGGCCTCGTGCACGGTTCGTGCGGCTTCCGCAGCCCGCGCTTCCTTCCTCCGCTTCCGCCGGCTCACCCGCGGTTCCTGATCCGGCAGCCAGCCGAAGGTGAGGCAACTTCCGACGGCACCGAGGAGCAGACCGATGAAGAAGCCGCCCAGGTTCGAGGTGAGCCACGTGCCCAGGGAGGCCAGGACGCCGATGAGCGAGTAGAACAGGCGCTGCGTGGGGTTGAAGAGGGTCAGCAGCCCGCACAACAGCATCACGGTGGGTAGGAGGTAGCCGGCCAGGTTCTGCGTGGCGGCGTGCATCATGACCTTCAGCGAGGCCTTCTCGGTGCCCAGTATCTCCGCCCCGCCCAGGGCGAGCAGCAGCCCGCCCCAGAACGGACGGCGGGCCCGCCACTCACGAAAAGCGGGCCGCGCGTCTTGCCTCGGACTGTCCGACATCAGCAACCCGAGTCGCTGAAGCTGAGTTTCAGGCCCGGCAGCTTGAAAACCCCGGCAGTCGTCGCGTAGTTGGTCTGCCGCAGGTTGTCGATGTGCACCGTGTCGGCCTGCTGGCTGAAGACGCCCGCCGGTCCCTTGACACCGGCCTTGTTGAGCGTGCTCGCGTCGTTGCCGATCTCGATGTTCTTGAAGGCGGCGTCGCCGGTCAGCTGGGTCGAGTCCGTGGTGAGGTCGGTCGCCTGCACCTTCGACGAGCCGCTGCCCGCCTTGATCAGCAGGTTGGTGCCGCCCAGGTCGACGCTCTGGCACAGGCTGTCCAGCGTTGCGCTCTTGATGGCGGAGGTGACGATCAGCACCTGCCCGCCGGTGTCGCCCGCGTTGGGGCTGTTGTCGATCATGCTGTCGAGCCCACCGAACTGCTCGAAGCCGGTGCCGTCGAGCGACTTGGCGGTCACCGTGAAGGGCATTCCGGAGATCGAGAACGAGACCCCCAGTGCCCCCTCGGCCGTCATGATCGCGAGGCCGGCCGCGACCGCGACGGCCGGGACCGCCATCACCGCGGCGCGGCGCAGCCGGACCCGCCCGCGTCTCGCGGGGTCGGGTGAGGAACCGCTTTCTGGGTTCCCTGTGGTGAGTTCGGCGGACGAGGCCATTTCTGCTCCCATGTGCATAGTCAGTGCGGGTTGGGCATCATCGGCGCGTTGTCCTGGCGCGGACAGCGGCTGCGGACGCACGTCTCCTCCCGAACTCCCGGCGGGTGGAAGGGCTTTCTCGTACTCCGCAGTAGCCAGCGAGGAAGTTACCCGTGGTTACTTTCAAGGGTCAAGGGAGTTGTGAAAAAAGGGTGTTGGTTGTGCCCCACCTGTGGCTCGGCGCGTTTCGCCTGTTCCGCCAAACCCTTGAACGATCGTCAACTACCCTGCCCCGCCTTGACGTTGACTGAGCCTCAGGTCTACAACTGCCCCTGGCTTCCCCCGGATCCGTGGCGCCGGATCCAGCCACGCGGCACCGTCCGCGTCTCCCGGACCCCTCCTGTCCGCACGGGCCCTTCACGGCCCGAGATCCCCCCGACGGCCCGGTAAGGGCACTTCCCCCCTGCTCCGCTCCGGGCCGTCGCTTCCGCCCGGTCCGGCCGCCGGCCCACCCCCAGGGTCTGCGGCCGGTCACCGGCCGGACGCCGTTGCCGGTCCGTGACGTACGGAGAAGGCGTCACGGTCCGGCATCGGCGGACGTCGACCGGCGTCCCCCCACCTTCCTCGCGCCACCTCGGAAGCCCCCCGACCCCCAACCCCCAAACCCCGCACAAGAAAGAGGTACGTCCGCATGCGCACTCGCACCCTCCTCACCCTCGTCGGCACCGTCGCCGCGCTCTCGATCCCCGCGGCCGTCCCGGCCTCGGCGGCCGACACCCCGGTCCTCACCACCGGCTCGGCCGACGGCACCGCCGTCGCGGTCGGCGACGTCCTCTCCGCACCGCTGGCCAGTGGCACCAAGGCCACGCTCTACTCCAGCGCGACCGGCACCAGCGGCGTGAGCTGCGCGTCCTCGACGTTCACCGCCACGGTCACGGACAACCCCGCCGCGCCGGGCACGGCCACCGAGTCCGTCGGCGCGCAGACCTTCGACAGCAGCAGCTGCACCAGCAACGTCCTCGGCGTCACGGGCGTCACCAGCATCACGGTCGACAACCTGCCGTACACCACCACCGTGGCCTCCGACGGCACGCTCACCGTGACCCCGGCGAGCGGCTCCACCATCCAGACCACGGTCAAGCTGAAGACTCTGCTGGGCTCCATCACCTGCGTCTACCAGGCTCCGAGCCTGACCGGCACGACGAGCAACAGCGACGCCAGCATCAACTTCACCAACCAGCAGTTCACCAAGGTGTCCGGTTCGTCGCTCTGCTTCAGCAGCGGCTACTTCACCGCCAAGTACGCCCCGGTGACCGACAACGGCGCCACCGTCTACGTCAACTGACGCCCGGCCAGGCGTAGTTCAGCGCCGACGCAGACGCAGCGCCAGGGCGGCGCCGCCGGTGAGCACCAGCACCGCAGCGGCGCCGCCCGCCAGCATGGGCGCCGACGGTCCCGAGCCCGCGGTGGAGGTCGAGGCCACCGGCGTGCTGTCGGGTTCGGTCGACCCCTTCTGTGGGGTCGCCGCCGCCGCTGCCGTACGGGAAGGAGTCGTACGAGGTCCGGGCGTGGCCGTGGGGCTGCTGCTCGCGCTCTTGCGGCCACCGCCCGCGGACGCGGACGCCGATGCCGGCGTACCGCCGCTCCTGCCGCTCCCGGCCGTCCCGAACTGGACGTCGGAGCAGGAGTAGTACGTGTCCGACGTGCTGCTGTTCTGCCAGATGGTGTAGAGCACGTGATGCCCGGTCCGGTCGGACGGCAGCTTCGCGGTGATGCGGTACGCGCCGTTCGTCAGGGCCGGGTCCTTGACCGAGGCGAACGGCCGGTTGGGCAGCTCGGCCCAGGTCAGCGGCTTCTTCGGATCGTAGCCGGGCTTGGTGAGGTAGAGCTTGAACGTCCCGGTGTGCGGGATCGTCGAGGCGTATTTCATCGTCAGGGTCGCGCCCGGCTTCAGGGTCGTCGACGGCCAGTCGGAGCGGGCGAGGTCGAGGCCCTTGTAGGCGGGCAGCCCGCCGCTGCACAGCTTCCCGTCGGGGATGAGCTGCCGGTCCCTGCCGCCCACGTCCGCGACCCTCAGGTTGTCCCAGAAAGTGAAGGGGGCGCCGTTCGCGGCGACCGCCGCCTTGCACGCCGCCGACTGCGCGTCGCTGCCGCCGTCGGGTGAGCAGGCGTAGGCCCTGCTGACCGGATCCGTGGGCGCGCCGTGCGCCTGCGCGGTGCCCGCCGCCCACAGGGGCAGCAGGAGCGGGGTCACGAGGGCGGCCGCCAGGGCGGTGCGGTGTGCGGTCATCCGGGGCATCCGGAACGTCTCCTCGGCCAGGCGCGGAACGATGTGCTCCCGTGAAGTACGGGAAACCGGCCCGGCGCGTTCAGCGCCCGACGCCCGGGCGCGGTTCCGGAGCGAACGGCTGCTTGAACCTTGACCGTTCACCTGCGTCGTACGCCCCTCGCGGCCACCCGGATCACATTGAAAACCAACCGGTCGCCTCGTACTCTGGCGATCGCCGGCACGGGCACCTCACCGTCTGGTCTGTGATCCGTTTCCGGGGGGACGAGGGAGGGACATGCCCCGAACGACCATGCCCCGACCGGCCTTGACGGCCACCGTGCCTCGTCAGCTCGTCCACCGCGCCGCCGTGGCGGAAACGTTTCTCACCGACTGGGAGCGCTCCGGTCCCGACCGGTTCACGCTGTTCGCGCAGTGGCCGCGAGCCCATCAATTACACGTGTCGCCGGACCGGTCGGCGTACGAACCGCTGCTCGTCGCGGAGACCGTGCGCCAGTGCGGAGCGCTCCTCGCGCACGCCGAGTACGACGTCCCCTTCGACCACTGCTTCGTGCTGCGGGAGCTGCACCTCACCACGCGTCCCGAGCACCTCGCCGTCGCCGCCGCGCCCGCCGAACCCGCCCTGGACGTCACCGTGTACGACGTCCGCCACCGCGCAGGCCGCCCCACCGCGCTCCGCTACGACACCGTCGTACGCCTCGGCGGCGAGCGCGTCGCCACCGCGCACATCGCCGTCAGCTGGACCAGTGAGTCCGTCTACCGCCGGCTGCGGGGCGGCCGCACTCCGGCCACCGTCACCGCGCTGCCGCTCCCGCCCGCGCTGCCCGCCGCCGCCGTGGACCGTGCCCTGCGCGCGGACGTCGTACTGGCCCCGCCCGACCGGCCCGGTCGCTGGCAACTGCGAGTAGATACCGCGCATCCCGTTTTCTTCGACCATCCGCTCGATCACGTCCCCGGCATGCTGCTCCTGGAGGCGGCCCGGCAGGCGGCCCGTGTCCGGGCCGTCGGTCCGGCGGGGGGCGGGTCCTTCCACGCGACCTTCCATCAGTATGCTGAGCTGGACAGACCCACCTGGATCGAGGTGACCGACGAGACCGTGACAGGTCTGGAGGTCCGCGGATTCCAGGGCGGGTCGACGGTGTTCGAGTGCACCGTCGGCGCCGCCGCACGGTGAGATATCGTTCACTGGGAGTGAGAAAAACAAACAGCACGGCCCGTTTCCAGCCCCAGGAGTGTTCAGTCGATGGCGAGGCAGTTACGCGCCGAGCAGACCCGCGCGACGATCATCACGGCCGCAGCAGACCTGTTCGACCGCCGCGGCTACGAATCGACCAGCCTGAGCGACATCGTGGAACACGCCCAAGTCACCAAGGGCGCCCTCTACTTCCACTTCGCGGCCAAGGAGGACCTCGCCCACGCCATCATG
This sequence comes from Streptomyces sp. NPDC001137, assembly GCF_040298885.1. Taxonomy (NCBI): domain Bacteria; kingdom Bacillati; phylum Actinomycetota; class Actinomycetes; order Kitasatosporales; family Streptomycetaceae; genus Streptomyces; species Streptomyces sp. NPDC001137. Next base: position 264,887 of record NZ_JBEPBA010000005.1, on the reverse strand, counting down.
GAGCTCCAGTCCAAGGCCTCCCACGAGGTGACGAAGGACCTCGACGGCAAGGGTTACTCCTCGCTCGAAACCCTGATGCGCATCACCTTCGGCATAGCCCGTCTCTCCGTCGAGGGCCCGATCCCCCGGGCCGGGCTCCGGCTCGCCACCGGCGAGGTGGCTGTGCGGCCGCCGCTGCGGCACCCCTTCAACGAGTGGCGGGACATCGCCACTCGCAAACTCCTCGGCGCCGTCAAGGAGTCCGACGTCCACCCGGACATCGACGTCGACGCCGTCGCCCACTCCCTCGTCAGCTTCTTCGTCGGCACCCGCGTGGTGGGGCGCTCCCTCGAACCCGTCGCCCACCAGCCCCGCAGACTGGCCGAGATGTGGCACCTGACGATCCGCGGTCTGGTCCCGGTGACCCGCCGCGCCCGCTATGTGAGCCTCGCCGCCCGGCTGGAGCGCGAGATCAGAACCGTCTGACGGAGGATCCGAGAACCCGCCCGGGGGCGGACCTATCGTGGGGCGCATGCCCGACACCTCGTCGCCCCACCCTCCGTCCGCGCCCGTGATCCTCGGCAACGAGCCGGGATCGTTCCCCCACAGCGTGCTCGCCGAGCGGCACCCCGCGATCATCCGGCAGGTACGGGAGGCCTTCCCCTACGGCCCCGCACAGCACCGCGCTCTCGACGCGCTCCTCGCGAGCTGCACCAAGGGCGTCGTGGAACCGCTTCCCGCCGACGCGCACGACCGGGCCCGCTGGGAGGCGTGGGGCATGGCCGAGTACGCCGGCCGTTCCTGGTACGACATCCCCTGGCTCTGGTCGGAGAGCTACTTCTACCGCCAACTCCTCGACGCCGTGGGCTACTTCGGCGCCGGTCCCTGGCAGGGCATCGACCCGTTCCGCCCCTTCAAGCTGGCCGAGCTCGACTCCCCGGAGACGGACGAGGAACTGGCCGCCCTCGACGCCCTGTCCGCGGACGACCAGGACCGTGCCCTGCTGCACGGCTCCCTCTGGGGCAACCGCGCCGACCTCGGTTTCCGCCTCTCCGCCACCGCCGCCGGCGCCCCGGACACCGCCCCGGGCCTGGTCGCCGACGACAGCGAGACCCTCTGGTCGCTGCTCCCACAGGCCGGCGCGGGCACGCTCTGCCTCATCGCGGACAACGCGGGCCGCGAACTCGTCCCCGACCTGCTGCTCATCGCCCACCTCCTCGAACGCGGGCGCATCGGGCGCGCCGTCCTGCACATCAAGCCGTACCCGTACTACGTCTCCGACGCGACGACGGCCGATGTGCTCGACGCGCTCAGGAGGCTGACCGGGGCGCGGGGCGCAGCCGCCGAGTACGGCCGCATCCTGTGGTCGGCGATGGCCGACGGCCGCCTCGGTCTGCGCGCCCACCCCTTCTCCGCCGGACCGCTGCCGTACGCCGACATGCCGGGCGACCTCCGCGCGGAGCTCGCCACGGCCGCGCTGACCGTCGTGAAGGGCGACCTCAACTACCGTCGTCTCGTGGGCGATCGGCTGTGGGAACCGACGACTTCCTTCGCGGACGTCACAGCCCACTTCCCCGGCCCGGTCGCCGCCCTGCGCACCCTGAAGTCCGACGTGATCACCGGCCTGGCCCCCGACACCGAGGCCGCGCTCGTGGCGGCCGAGGGGCAGCGGTGGCGGACCGGCGGCACCCACGCGCTGATCCAGGTGCGGACCTGAGGACCTGCCCTTGAACCTCAGGCCACCAGCACCGGCAGCGACTTGATTCCGTTGATGAAGTTGGACGTCAGCCGCGTGGCCGGCCCCGCCGTGCGCAGGACCGGCAGGGCGCGCAGCGCCTCCCCGTACAGCACCCGCAGCTGCAACCGGGCGAAGTGTGCGCCCAGGCAGACATGCGGACCGTCCCCGAAGGAGACGTGCGGGTTCGGCGTACGGGACAGGTCGAGGAGCTCCGGCGCGACGAAGACCCTTTCGTCGTGGTTCGCGGAGGCATGGAAGACGACCACCTTGTCGCCCGCACGGATGCGCCGCCCCGCCAGCTCGGTGTCGCGGGCGGCGGTGCGGCGGAAGGTGAGGACCGGTGGGTGCCGGCGAAGCAACTCCTCGACGGCGAGGGGCAGTTCGACCCTTCCGGTGCGCAGCAGCTCGTACGCCTCGGGGTGCTCGGCCAGGGTCAGCAGCCCGCCGGGGGCGGCGCCGCGGACGGTGTCATTGCCCGCGACGGTGAGCAGGAAGAAGAACATCTCCAGTTCGGCGTCGGCGAGTTCGGGGTCCTGGGCGAGCGTCGTCAGCACGTCGTCGGCGGGGTGGCGGCGCTTGTGCGCGGCGAGCTGCTGGGCGTAGGCGAACATGTCCCGGAGCATCGCGGGGGAGCGGGGGTTGACCGGTTCGCCCGCCGCGTCGAGCACGGGGGTGCCGGCCTCGTCCGGGTCCTGGTAGCCGATGACCCGCCGCGTCCAGTGCAGCAGCAGGCCGCGGTCGCCGTCCGGGACGCCGAGCAGGTCGGCGAGGTTGAGCAGGGCGTAGTCGTCGGTCACGGCGGTGACGAGGTCGACGGTGCCGTTCGCCGCCCGGGCCGTTTCGAGGGCCTGCGCGAACAGCCGGCGCGCCCGCTCCCGCGCGACGGACCTGAAGCGGTCGATGCGCCCGGGGGTGAAGGCGCGGCTGACCAGTCGCCTCAGCCGCCCGTGCTCCGGCGGATCCTGATTGAGCATCATGCGCCGGATGAAGGGGAGGTCTGCGGGGTCGGGGTCGCGGATCTGGGTGGCGCCGAGGTGTGAGGAGTAGGACGCCGAGTCCTTGAGGACGCGTACCACGTCCGCGTGCCGGGTCACCGCCCAGAAGCCGGGCCCGGCAGGCCAGCCCAGCACCTCGGGCTCGTCCTGCCAGGCCACGGGGTGGTGGTCGCGGAGTGCGCGGTAGGCGGCGTGGGGAACCCCGGCTGCGTACTGCCGTGGATCGAAGACGTCCGGGACCGGTGGGGTCTCATGCATGCGATCACGGTGGCGTTTTCCTCGGGGCTTCGGCAAGGTCTTCGTATTTCTCCAAAGAGTGGCCGGTTGGCCCGTCTCTATATGGTGATCATGGCAATTGCACCGCGTGACGCTCCGCCTCGACTCCCTCGGCCAGACTTACGGCGACCAGCGCGTCCTGCACGACATCACCCTCACCGTGCCCGAAGGCCAGCTCCTGTGCGTCGTGGGCCCCTCCGGATGCGGCAAGTCCACGCTCCTGCGCACCGTCGCGGGACTCCAGCCCGCGCACGAGGGCACCGTCACCGTCGACGGAACCCCGGTCACCGGCGTACCAGACCGACTGGCCGTCGTCTTCCAGGACTACGGCCGCTCCCTCTTCGCCACCCCTGGCAGCTCTCCGGCGGCATGCAGCAACGCGTCGCCATCGCCCGCGCCCTGGTCTGCCGCCCCTCCCTGCTGCTCATGGACGAACCCTTCGGCTCCCTGGACGCCCAGACCCGCGAGGACCTCGACGACCTTCTGCTGGAGGTCCACCGCACCGAGGGCACGACGATCGTGTTCGTCACCCACGACATCGACGAGAGCGTCTACGTCGGCGACCGCGTCGTCGTCCTCTCCCCGGCCCCCGCCTCCCACATCGTCCTCGACCTGCCCGTCGAACTCCCCGGAAAACGCGACCAGATCGTCACCCGGGGGCTGCCCGAGTTCGTGGCGCTGCGCGCGGAGGTGGGGCGGGCGGTGCGGGGATCCTAGGACCGCCGCCCTGTTCCCGGTTCGCCCCCGATTCACGCGATGGTGTGATCATGTCCCGGCCGGCGGATGGTGCCGGAGAGGCACGGGTAGGGCCCCGGCCATGACGCAGCAGCCCTTCGAACTCCCGCACTTCTACATGCCGTACCCCGCGCGGCTGAACCCGCATGTCGACGAGGCGCGTGCCCATTCGACCGAGTGGGCACGGGGGATGGGCATGCTGGAGGGGTCCGGGATCTGGGAGCAGTCCGACCTCGACGCGCACGACTACGGACTCCTCTGCGCCTACACCCACCCCGAGTGCGACGGCCCCGCCCTCTCCCTGATCACCGACTGGTACGTGTGGGTCTTCTTCTTCGACGACCACTTCCTGGAGACCTTCAAGCGCAGCCAGGACCGCGTCGGCGGCAAGGCCTACCTGGACCGGCTGCCCTTGTTCATGCCCCTCGACCTCGCCACTCCCGTACCGGAGCCGCAGAACCCGGTCGAGGCCGGGCTCGCCGACCTGTGGGCACGCACCGTGCCGTCGATGTCGGTGGACTGGCGCCGCCGCTTCGCCGTGGCGACCGAGCACCTTCTCAACGAGTCCCTGTGGGAGCTGTCCAACATCAACGAGGGGCGGATCGCCAACCCCGTCGAGTACATCGAGATGCGCCGCAAGGTGGGCGGCGCCCCCTGGTCGGCGGGGCTCGTGGAGTACGCGACCGCCGAAGTCCCGGCATCCGTCGCGCAGTCGAGGCCGCTCAGGGTGCTGATGGAGACGTTCTCCGACGCCGTCCACCTGCGCAACGACCTGTTCTCCTACCAGCGCGAGGTCGAGGACGAGGGCGAGAACAGCAACGGCGTGCTCGTTCTGGAGACCTTCTTCGACTGCACCACCCAGGAGGCCGCCGACACCGTCAACGACGTCCTCACCTCCCGCCTCCACCAGTTCGAGCACACCGCCCTCACCGAAGTGCCGGCACTGGCCCTGGACAAGGGCCTCACCCCGCACGAGGTCGCCGCCGTCGCCAAGTACACCCAGGGACTTCAGGACTGGCAGTCCGGCGGCCACGAATGGCACATGCGCTCCAGCCGCTACATGAACGCCCGCGCGCAGACCACGCAGCCGTGGCACGGTCTGACCGGCCCGGGGACCTCAGCCGCCGATGTCGGCGCCCTGCTCGCGGCGGCCGGCGCCGAGCGCCTGCGCGCCTACACGCATGTGCCGTACCAGAAGGTCGGCCCCTCCCTTCTGCCCGACTTCCACATGCCCTTCGAGGTCCAACTCAGTCCCCACCTGGAGGGAGCCCGGCAGCGCCTCACCGGCTGGATGCACGCCATGGGCATGCTCCAGGAGGGCGTCTGGGACGAGGACAGGCTCGCCGCCGCCGACCTCCCGCTGTGCTCCGCGGGCCTCGACCCCGACGCGACACCCGAGGCCCTCGACCTCAGCTCGCAGTGGCTCGCCTGGGGCACGTACGGCGACGACTACTACCCGCTCGTCCACGGCCACCGCCGTGACCTGGCCGCCGCCCGGCTGACCACCCGGCGCCTGTCGGACTGCATGCCCGTCGACGGCGAGGAGGCCCCCGCCCCGCTGAACGGCATGGAGCGCGGCCTCATCGACCTCTGGGCGCGCACCACGGCGCAGATGACCCCCGAGCAGCGGCGCACCCTCAAGGACTCGGTGAACGTGATGACCGAGAGCTGGGTGTGGGAGCTGTCCAACCAGCTGCAGAACCGCATCCCCGACCCGGTCGACTACCTGGAGATGCGCCGCGCCACCTTCGGCTCCGACCTCACCCTGAGCATGTGCCGGATGGGCCACGGCCCCGCGGTCCCGCCCGAGGTCTACCGCAGCGGCCCCGTCCGCGCCCTGGAGAACGCCGCCATCGACTACGGGTGCCTCATCAACGACGTCTTCTCGTACCAGAAGGAGATCGAGTACGAGGGCGAGATCCACAACGCGATCCTCGTCGTGCAGAACTTCTTCGGCATCGACTATCCGACCGCACTCTCCGTCGTCCACGACCTGATGACCCAGCGCATGCGCCAGTTCGAACACATCGCCGCACACGAACTACCCGTCGTCTACGACGACTTCACCCTCTCCGCCGAGGGGCGCGAGGCGATGGACGGCTATGTGAAGGACCTGCAGAACTGGATGGCGGGCATCCTCAACTGGCACCGGAACGTGGACCGTTACAAGCCGGAGCAGCTGGCCCGCCGCACTCACGGCTTCCTCCCGGACCGCCCCGCCGTCGTGACCGTGCATTGAACTTTTTCGTGCGGAACGGGACATTCAGGGAACTTGGGCGAGGCGTCGGGAGTCTTCTGAGGTAAGGGGAACAGACAGACCACAGAACACGGGGGTGTTCGAGCCTTGACCGACATCATCGAGAGGATCACCGAGGGCGGCACGGGGGAGACGGCGCCGACTCCGGACGAACTGACACCGTACGTCACGCCGTTACCCGTCCCGCCCGTCGTGCGTCCCGGATCCGGCGACGTCCTGCGGGAGACGGAGATCGCCGTGCGCCCGACCTGGGTCCGGCTGCACCCACAGCTTCCGCCGACCCTGATGTGGGGGTACGACGGGCAGGTGCCGGGCCCGACCGTCGAGGTGCGCCGCGGACAGCGCGTCCGCATCGCCTGGACCAACCGCATTCCCAAGGGCAGCGAATACCCGGTCACCTCGGTGGAGGTGCCGGTCCGCGCCCCCGGCACCCCGCCGCCCACCACCGAGCCCGGCCGGGAGGGCGTCGAGCCCGACAAGGATGTCGCCGCCCTGCCCGCCTGGTCGGTGACACACCTGCACGGAGCCCAGACGGGCGGCGGCAACGACGGCTGGGCGGACAACGCTGTCGGCTACGGCGACGCCCAGCTCTCGGAGTACCCGAACGAGCACCAGGCGGTGCAGTGGTGGTACCACGACCACGCCATGAACATCACCCGGTGGAACGTGCACACGGGCCTGTACGGCACCTACCTCGTCCGTGACGACGAGGAGGACGCGCTCGGACTGCCCTCCGGGGACAGGGAGATCCCGCTGCTGCTCGCCGACCGGAACCTCGACACGGACGAGGACGGCCGGCTCAACGGACGGCTGCTGCACAAGACGGTGATCGTCCAGCAGCAGAACCCGGAGACGGGCAAACCGGTCTCCATCCCGTTCACCGGCCCGTACACGACGGTCAACGGCCGGATCTGGCCGTACGCCGAGGTCGACGACGCCTGGTACCGCTTCCGGCTCGTCAACGCGTCCAACGCGCGCATCTACAGCCTCGTCCTCGTCGACGAGGACGACAACCCGGTGCCGGGTGTCGTCCACCAGATCGGCAGCGACGGCGGACTGCTGCCCCGCCCGGTCCCGGTCGACTTCGACGACGCGCTGCCCACGCTGACCGCGGCCCCGGCCGAGCGCTTCGACCTGCTCGTCGACTTCCGCGGCCTCGCGGGCCGGACTCTGCGCCTGGTCAACAAGGGCCGCGGACAGGCACCGGGCGTGCCCGACCCGGTGAACGACGTGCGCTACCCCGCGGTCCTGGAGTTCCGGGTGGGCGAGGGCGGCTGCACGGACACCTTCGAACTGCCCGAGGTGCTCTCCGGCTCCTTCCGCCGGCTCACCCACGACATCCCGCACGGTCACCGTCTGATCGTGCTCACCCCGCCCGCCACCAAGGGCGGGGGCGGACACCCGGAGATCTGGGAGATGACCGAGGTCACCGACCCCGGCGACATCCAGGTCCCCACCGACGGCATCATCCAGCTCAAGGGCCCGGACGGCACGACGAAGACGTACCGGCGCACATCGCGGACGTTCAACGACGGCCTCGGCTTCACCATCGCCGAGGGCTCCTACGAGCAGTGGAGCTTCCTGAACCTCGCGCCGATCGTCCACCCGATGCACATCCACCTGGCCGACTTCCAGCTGCTGGGCCGGGACGCGTACGACGTCTCGGGCTTCGACCCGGCGGTGGGCGGCACACGGGCCCCGATCGCGTTCGACGCGGGCACGCAGATTCCGCTGGCGCCCAACGAACGCGGCTACAAGGACGTCTTCCGGGTGCCGGGCGGTCAGATATTGCGCGTCATGGGCAAGTTCGACGGCGCGTACGGCCGGTTCATGTACCACTGCCACCTTCTGGAGCATGAGGACATGGGCATGATGCGGCCCTTCGTCGTGATGCCCGAGGAGGCGATGAAGTTCGACCACGGCGGCGCGCACGGCGGCCACGGCGAGGGCCACACCGGCTGACCGCCGCGGGCCGTCGCAGTCTCACTCGTTCGTGGCTCGTCGGGCGCCGGGGCTCCGGGTAGAGCTCCAGCCGGAGGCGATCCATGGAACAGACTGCGTTGCGTCCCAAGCCGATGCCCGGTGGGGAGCCCGGCGACGGCACCGAGACCCGGCCCGTCCGACGCCCGCACGCCGCGCGCCGGCGCGGCCGACGGCTCAGGGCCGCACTGTTCGGCCTGCTCGTCGGCACGGTCCTGGTGCTGTCCGGAGTCGGTCTCGGCACGGTCGGCGCCACGGTGATCGGCATGAGCAAACTCGCCGACCTGCAACGCCGGGCGCAGGCCACCCCGTCGGCCGGGGCGCACCCCGGTCCGTCGTCCCCGCCGGCGTCGGCGTCACCGGCGCCCGCCGCCGCGACCCTGGGCCTGGAGGCCGTGGACGCGTACAGGGCGGGCGCCCTGGTCGTCGGCGTCCACGTGCCCGGCCCGGGCTATGCGGCGGGGCTCGTCCGGGGAGACGTACTCCTCGCGTTCGGCAGGACCCGCATCGACTCGGCCGCCGACCTCGCACGAGCCGTCGCCCGGGCCCGCCCGGGCGTCGGCATCACACTGACGGTCCGTCACCGCAGCGGCGGCTACCAGCAGTTGACGGCGGTGCCCGGCGTCGTCACGTGAGCATCCGGAAGTGAGTGGTGAGCCACCCCGCGATCTCCGGCCGCCGCTCCAGCAGCGCCGCGAACATGGTGTCCGGCCCCCGTCGAGCGGCGGGAAATCACTGGTCCCCGTCCACGGAGTGGGCCACGATGGGCCACATGCTGAGCACCCTTCTCGCCTTGCTCGGCGCCTGCACCCTGATCGCCGCCTCGCCCGGCCCCAGCACGGTGCTGATCATCAAGCAGTCGCTGCGCAGCCGCCGCTCCGGCTTCCTGACCGTGCTCGGCAACGAGACCGGCGTCTTCGTCTGGGGCGTGGTCGCCGCGTTCGGGCTGACCGCGCTGCTCGCGGCCTCCCAGGTGGCGTACGACGTGCTGCGGATCGCCGGTGCGGTCGTCCTGGTCGGTTTCGGCATCCAGGCGCTGCGGCAGGCGCGGCGCACCGACCGGGCCCCGGACGGCTGGGAGGGCACCTGCCCGATGGGGGTACCTCCCACGCCCTCAAGGCAGTGGGGGAGGTGGGTCTCGCCGCGCTCTGGGCGGCCTACGAGGTCGGCTACTACGGCCTGTACGTGTGGTTCGTCGGCCGGATGCGGGCCGTCCTGTCCCGCGCAGGGGTGCGCCGACGCCTGGAGCAGGTCTCCGGGGGCGTGCTGCTGCTCCTCGGCGTCCGCCTCGCCCTGGAGAGCTGACGCCATGGCCGACGCGGCAGCCGAAAGAGCGGCAGACCGGTCGCGCCGCCCCCGCGGTACGGGCAGGATGCTGCCCGTAGTCCCTTGTGGTCCCTTCACCCGCCCAGGGAGGCCCGGATGACCGGCAGTACGCGCGCGCCCTTCACCGCCGACGACTACCGGGACCGGATGGACCGCGCCGCGCGGGCCGCCGCCGACGCCGGTCTCTCCGGGCTGCTGGTGGCACCCGGGCCGGACCTGGTGTGGCTGACCGGCTATGCGCCCACCGCGGTCACCGAACGGCTCACCCTGCTGGTCCTCGTCCAGGGACGCACCCCCGTCCTCGTCGTCCCCACTCTGGAGGCCCCGGACGCCGCACAGGCCGCCGGCGCCCCCGCCCTGGCCCTGCGCGACTGGACCGACGGCAAGGATCCCTACGCCGCGACCGCCGCCCTGCTGGCGGGCACCGGCCGTTTCGGCATCAGCGACAACGCGTGGGCGATGCATCTGCTCGGACTGCAGCGCGCGCTGCCCGGCACCGACTACGCGTCCCTCACCGACGCCCTGCCGATGCTCCGCGCCGTCAAGGACCCGGTGGAACTGGAACTGATGGCGGCCGCGGGAGCGGCCGCGGACGCGGCGTTCGAGGAGATCCGCAAGGTTCCCTTCGCCGGACGCAGGGAGTCCGACGTCGGAGCGGACCTCGCCGACCTGCTGCGTCAGTTCGGCCACTCGCAGGTCGACTTCACCATCGTCGCCTCCGGCCCGAACGGCGCCAACCCGCACCACGAGGTCGGCGAGCGCGTCATCGAACGCGGCGACATGGTCGTCCTCGACTTCGGCGGACTCAAGGACGGCTACGGCTCCGACACCTCCCGCACCGTCCACGTCGGCGACCCCACCGAGGAGGAGCGCCGGGTGCACGACCTGGTGCGCGAGGCCCAGGAGGCGGGCTTCCGGGCGGTCAGGCCCGGCGTGGCCTGCCAGGAGGTCGACCGCGCCGCCCGCGAGGTCATCGCGGAGGCCGGGTACGGCGAGTACTTCATCCACCGCACCGGGCACGGCATCGGCGTCACCACGCACGAGCCGCCGTACATGATCGAGGGCGAACGGCAGCCGCTCGTGCCCGGCATGTGCTTCTCCGTCGAGCCCGGGATCTATCTGCCCGGCCGCTTCGGCGTGCGCATCGAGGACATCGTCACGGTCACCGAGGACGGCGGCCGTCGCCTCAACAACACCGACCGCGAGATGGTCATAGTGGACTGAACGACCCCAGGAGCCCCAGCACACCTTCGAGTGACAACGGCGCGACCATGACCCAGGCACCGACACCCACCGCGGACACCGTCCGCCGGCTGGTCAGTTCTCTGATCAAGGAGGGCACTACAAGGGGGGCCGGCGGACCCGAGGTGCGGCCCGTCGCCGAGGGCGGCGAGCACTCCACCTGGTGGGTCGGCACCCGCCATGTGCTACGGCTCGCCCCGGACCGCGAGGCCGCCCTGCGCCAGCGCCGCGAACTGCGCCTGCGCGACCTCGTACGCCCGCACCTGCCGGTCGCCGTCCCGACCAGCGTGGCGCACGGCGAGTGGGCACCCGGGCTGACGTACACGCTCGACACCAAGGTGCCCGGCGGGACGGCGGAGCAGCACGACGTGTCCGCCGTCGGTGAGGCCGATCTCGCGGGGCTGCTCACCGGGCTGCGCGAGGTGCCCGCACGGCAGGCCGAGACGCTCGGTGTCCCGCGTACCGCCCCGCGCTCCCTGGAGGCGCTGCGCCGGGCCGCCGGGCGCGCCGCCGAACGCCTCGCCGCGGCCGACGAGTTCGATCCCGGCCGCCTGAACCAGCTCACCCCGCAGGCAGCCGTCCAGCTCGCCGCGCAGCCCGGCACCGCCGTTCTGGTCCACCACGACCTCAAGGGCGAGCACCTCGTGGTCAGCGCCGACGGGCGGGTGCGCGGCATCCTCGACTGGACCGACGCGGCCGTCGGCGACCCCGCCGAGGACATCGCCGGCCTCGCGATCGCGGTCGGCTCACCCGCCGCCGTCCGCGCCGCCACACTCGCCGGCTACGCCGCCCGCCCCTGCCTCCGCGGCCTCTGGCTGGCCCGCTGCGACACCGTCGTACGCCTCGCCGAACACCTCCAGAGCCAGGACACCGGCCCCCTGCCCCTGCTCAGGCTCCAGCTCCGACGCGCCTGGGAGGCGATCCTCCTGGAGAGGGTGACGGAGTTCCGGGACGAGGACGCGGACGAGGAGGTCTAGGCGGCCCCGGCGAAGTCCGGTGCGGTGGCAGGACGGCCCCGCGGACGACGGACGGCCGGTCGCGGCACGGCCCGCGGAGCGCCCGGCAGCCCGTCACGCCTGCAGCAGCACGACGGCCGACTCCCCGGGCACATGCAGCACCCCGTCCGCACCCGGCGGCTCGACGGGCTCCCATGCGGCGAGTACGTCCGCGTGGCGGGGGCCCAGGGGGATCGCCGCGGGCTCCTTGGCGAGGTTCACGGCGACGCGGACGTCCCCGCGCCGGAAGGCCAGCCAGCGCTCCTGCTCGTCGAAGGCCACCTTGGTGTCGGCGAGGTCGGGATCGGTCAGATCGGCCTGCTCGTGCCGCAGGGCGATGAGCCTGCGGTACCAGTCCAGCACGCGCGCGTGGGGCTCGTCCGCGAGCTCCGCCCAGTCGAGACAGGAGCGGTCGCGGGTCGCCGGGTCCTGTGGATCCGGGACGTCCTCCTCGGCCCAGCCGTGCGCCGCGAACTCCCGCCGCCTGCCCCGCCGTACGGCCTCGGCGAGCTCCGGATCGGTGTGGTCGGTGAAGAACTGCCACGGCGTACCGGCCGCCCACTCCTCGCCCATGAACAGCATCGGGGTGAAGGGCGCGGTGAGCGTGAGGGCGGCGGCGCAGGCGAGCAGGCCGGGGGAGAGCAGAGCCGACAGACGGTCGCCCTGGGCGCGGTTGCCCACCTGGTCGTGGGTCTGGCTGTAGCCCAGCAGCCGGTGCCCGGCCACCCGCGTGTTGTCGAGGGGGCGCCCGTGGTGCCGGCCGCGGAAGCTGGAGTACGTGCCGTCGTGGAAGTAGCCGCGGGTCAGGGTCCGGGCCACCGCGGCGAGCGGAGCGCGGGCGAAATCCGCGTAGTAGCCCTGGGACTCGCCGGTCAGCGCGGTGTGCAGGGCGTGATGGAAGTCGTCGTTCCACTGCGCCTGCAGCCCGAACCCGCCCTGTGTCCGGGGTGTGATGAGCCGCGGGTCGTTGAGGTCGGACTCGGCGATCAGGAACAGCGGTCGGCCCAGCTCGGCCGCGAGGGCGTCCACGGCCGTCGACAGTTCCTCGAGGAAGTGGCACGCGCGCGTGTCCGCCAGCGCGTGCACCGCGTCCAGGCGCAGCCCGTCGATGCGGTAGTCACGCAGCCACGCCAGCGCGCTGCCGAGCAGAAACGCCCGCACCTCGTCCGAGCCGGGAGCGTCCAGATTGACGGCGGAGCCCCAGGGCGTGTGGTGCGTGTCCGTGAAGTACGGGCCGAACGCGGGCAGGTAGTTGCCCGACGGCCCGAGGTGGTTGTGCACGACGTCCAGGACCACGCCCAGGCCGAGTTCGTGCGCCCGGTCGACGAACCGTTTCAGCGCCTCGGGTCCGCCGTACGGCTCGTGCACGGCCCACAGCGAGACGCCCTCGTAACCCCAGCCGTGCCGGCCCGGGAAGGGGCACAGCGGCATCAACTCGACGTGGGTGACGCCCAGTTCGACCAGATGCCCGAGCCGCTCGGCGGCCGCGTCCAGGGTGCCCTCGTGGGTGTACGTGCCCACATGGAGCTCGTACAGGACCGCGCCCGGCAGCGGGCGCCCGGCCCACTCGGTGCGCCATGCGTACCGGTCGTGCTCGACGACCGCGCTCAGCCCGTCCGGGCCGTCCGGCTGCCGGCGCGAACGCGGGTCGGGCAGCACGGGGCCGTCGTCCACCGCGAACCCGTACCGCGAGCCGTCCCGCGCCGCGGCCTCCGTCCGCCACCAGCCCTCCCGGTCCGGATCGCGCTCCAACGCGCCCGTGGCGCCGTCGCACTGGAGCGTCACTCGGCCGGCCTGCGGTGCCCACACCTCGAACTGCACGGACGGTTCCCCTTCGTCTGCTCACCGTGATGTAGCCCGTCCATGGTGCTTCAAACGAGATCAATCCGCTTTTGAATCACCCCTTTTACGGCGGGTGTCGTCAGGTACGCGCGCGTGGCGGCCGTTTTCTCGTTTTCTGGACACCCGGGGTTCACTGCCCGACAATCACCAACGTGACGTCGTCCTTCGAGTTCAACACGTACCCCGCGCGGCTGTCCGACGTGGAGCGCGACAAGGCGCTGAAGGTGCTGCGTGACGGCGTCGCCATGGGACGGCTCTCGCACGACACGTTCATCCGCCGTATGGAGCTGGCCCTCACCGCCCGCCGCTCGGAGGAGCTCGCCGCACTCACCGCCGACCTGCCGCAGGAGAGCCGCGTCGCGCGCCTGGTGCTCGGCACGGTGGAGGCGGTCTCCGGCTTCACCGTACGGCTGCGCAGGGCCTGGCAGGCCGAGCGCCTCCCCAAGCTGCTGCTGCCCCACCCGGCGGGCGGCCACCCGCTGCGCATCGGCAGGGATCCGGCCAACGGGCTGCGCCTCACGCATGAAACGGTGTCCCGGGTGCACGCCGAACTCAGCCGCCAGGGCGGCATGTGGGTGCTGCGCGACCTCGGCTCGACCAACGGCACGACGGTGAACGGCCGGCGGGTCATCGGAGCCGCCGTCGTCCGCGAAGGCGATCAGGTGGGCTTCGGGCGGATGGCGTTCCGGCTCGCCGTCGGCTGAGGCGCGACTGATTCACGCCTTAGCTTTGGCCTGAGCATGACACTGCGTTGACGTGGGGTGATGGTGTAAATCGCTTTCCCCTCCGTGGTGTTGACGTACCCCTCAAGTCGTGACTGACTGTGCGTACGCCATGTACATCAGGTGAACCGACGGCGCCACATTGTGGAGGTGTGCCCTGCCGCCCCTCCTCCGCTACCCGACCGTCGACGAGCTCGGCGCGCGGGCGGCAGCACTCGTATCCCGCCGTCCGGGCGACGCCCGTCTGCGCCGCGTCGGCACCTCGCGCGCGGGCACCCCCATGTGGCTGCTTTCCGTCGGTCACGGCAGCCGTCAGGCCCTCGTCGTGGCAGGACCCCACGCCAACGAACCCGTCGGCGGCGCCACCGTGCTGCGCCTGGCCGAACGGGCGCTCGCCGACCCCAGCTTCACCGAGGGCGCCGACGCCACCTGGAACCTGCTGCTGAGCCTGGACCCCGACGGCCTGCGCCGCAACGAGGGCTGGCTGCCAGGCCCGTACACCCTCGGCCGGTACTTCCGGAACTTCTTCCGGCCCGGCTTCCTGGAACAGCCCGAATGGCTGCCCGACGGCGCGGCGGGCGCCGCCCTGCCGGAGACCCGCACCCTGCTCGACCTCCAGGACGAACTGCGGCCCTTCCTGCAGTGCTCGCTGCACGGCGTCGACGTGGGCGGCGGCTTCGTGGAGCTCACCCACGACCTGCCGGGCCTCGCGGGACGCGTCGCGCACACCGCCGCACGCCTCGGCATCCCGCGCGAACTCGGTCCCTACGACACCCTGTACTGGCCGAGCCTCGGGCCCGCCGTCCACCGCATCCCACCTCCCCGCCTCGGAGACCTGGCCGCGGCCATCACCGAGGCGGCCGTCGAGTCGACCTGGTTGCACCCCTACCCGCACGGCACGGTCACGGCCGTCGTCGAGGCGCCCATGTGGGGCGTGGCGGCCGTGGAGGACGGCTCTCCACCCGCCGACGCGGCCGCCGTGCTGCGCACGGTCAGCCACACGCTGCGCCACGACAGCGGGCTCCTGGAGGTGCTCCTCGCGCGGCTGCGGCCCCATCTCGCAGGCATGCCGGACGCGGCCCGCCTGCTCGCCCCGGTGGACGACTATTTACTGGTCTGCCCCGGGCTCGCCGACGCATGGGATCCCGACGTCGCCGACGGGGCCCGCCCCCTCCCGCCGCTGAGCACCGCCCACCTCGTCGCCCTGCGCATCGCCGGACGAAGGCTGGCCCTGCGCACCGCGGGGCTGCTGCACCAGCTCGTGACCCGCGCCGGCCGCGACCCGGCCGGTGTGCTGCCGGACCTGGACCGGCTCATCGACGACTGGTGCGCCGACTACCGCGAGGGCATGGGGGCACGCTGGATCCCGGTCGCGCGCCAGGTGGAGTACCAGTCGCGCGTGGTGCTCGCGGCGTTCGAGCTCGCCCTGCGGGACGCGCCCGCGTGCTCCCGTTCGGGTGAGTCGGGGTGGGGTTCCCAGGCCGCCGTGCCGATGCATCGGGAATGACGATCAGCACCACAGTGAAAGCGGTACGGGGCTCGCTGCTGGCGGCCGCCCTCCTCGCCGGCGGCGCGGCCCCGGCCCAGGCGGCGTCCCCGGGTTTCCCGCCGACCGACTGGCTCTACCTCACGGTCACCAAGGGCGACGCCCGGTCCCCGCACACGCGCGACACCCTGCTGCTGTGCGACCCGCCCCAGGGGCATGCGCGAGCGGCCGACGCGTGTTCGGAGCTGGCGGCGGCGGACGGCGACATCGCCCGCATCCCGTCGAAGAAGAACATCTTCTGCCCGATGATCTACGCACCGGTGACCGTCCACGCGCGCGGGGAGTGGAGCGGGCGGCGGGTCGAGTACACCCAGACCTTCTCCAGCGCCTGCGTCATGGCCGGCCGCACCGGATCGGTGTTCGCGCTGGACGCCTGACGGCGACACCGCGGCGGGCAGCCTGCCGCGCGCGTGCCGGTCCCCGGGTCAGGCCGCCCGGTCGCGCGCGTGCAGCGCCGCCGCGAGGACCGTCCGGGACTGGTGCTCGACCTGGTGCTCCAAAGGCACCCAGCGGGCGCGGAAGCGCTCCGCGAAGGAGTCGCTCCAGGTCGCCACCAGCCGTTCCAGGCCCGGTGCCGCCCGGTCGTCCGCCTCCTGCAGGACGCGCAGCAGCATGGCCGCCGCCCGCAGCGGCAGGCGGCGGCCGAACGCGTCCACACTGCCGACGTACGCCATCGTGTTGTCGGCGGGCGGTGTGTGCACCCAGTCCGCGGCCAGGCCGGGGACCAGCTCCAGCGCCCACTTGGCGGCCCGCAGCAGCGGACCGTCGAGGCCCTCAAGACGCGGCAGCGCCTCGGCGAGCACCCGCTCCACCTCCAGCGCGTCCCGCAGCAGCCGGCGTGCCAGCCGGCGCATCGCCGCGGCCGGAGCGGGATGCGGAGCGGGGTCGTCCACCAGGTCGCTGGCCCACATCGGCACCTCGACCACCGCCGTCAGACCGCCGTGGCGGTGGGTGGCGTACCAGGTGCTGTGGCGGGCGTCGTCCGGCATGCTCGGGTACGCGGCGCCCGCACCGGGGGAGGGCATCACATGCACCCCGGGCCCGGACGCGGCCCAGCCAGCGGCGTCCGAGGCGCCCGTCTCCACCGGGATGTGCAGCTCGGCCGCGGACTTGGCGAACGGCTCGGCGAGACCCGGTATGTCCTTGGTCAGCTGGACCCAGCTGCCCCCCAGGTCGGTCCCGTGCAGGGTCGCCTGGAGGTAGGGGCGCAGCTCGTCGATGACCCGGGTCAGGGCGCGGGTCTCGGGCGGCAGCCGGTGCGGCGGCAGCACCGACGGCGACCACTCCGGCTGCTCCTCGGCCGCCGGTCGGAAGAACCCCAGGTGGTAGTCGAAGAGGCTGCGCGGCGCCGGGGTGCGGTGCAGGCTCGCCCCGTCGGGGTCGGCGCACAGCAGGAAGTGCCAGGAGGTGTCGGCACGCAACTGCCGCTCGGAGACCACCCGTTCGGCGAGCGCGAGCAGTGTGGAGCCGCCGGTCGGCTCGTTGGCGTGGGCCCCCGCGACGACGAGCACGGCACGGCGGGCATGGCCCACGGACAGCAGGTGCAGGGGTCTGCCCGCCCGGGAGGCGCCGACCTGCCTCAGGGTGCACAGACCGGGTCTGTGAGCGACCAACGCGCCCGCGGACGCGATGAGTTGAGTCAGGGTGGGGTAGCGCAGCTGCGGCAGGAGACTCACCCCCGTCACGTCCGCCCGGCTTCGCAATCCGCAGTACCCCACGGTCAAGGTGAAGTGTCAATAACGCCTGGGGGGAGGCTCCAGGGGGCGCCCGGGTGCATTCACCGCCCACGACAAGGGGCATTGCTGCCGAAGGGGGGCGCGGACGACCGGCGCTCACTGCGGGTGCGGCCCGCGTCCGGCCAGGGTCGGGAAGGTCCCGCCGACCGCCTCCGGCAGCGTCGGGTGCGGGTGGATGTGGCGGGCCACGTCCGGGCCCACCAGGTGCACACCGAGCACCTGCCCGCCGGTGACCTCCGCACCCATCGAGCGGTGGAGCGAGGCGTACTCGACGCCGATCGCGCCACCGCCGAGCACCAGGGCTCGCGCCGGCAGACCCGGCGCGAAGAGCGCGTCGTCGCTCGTCACCACGCGCCGGCCGTCCGGCTCGAGCCCCGGGAGCATGCGCGGCCGCGAGCCGGTGGCCAGGACGATCCCCCGGCGTGCGGCGAAGTCCCGCACACCCGGCGCGATTTCACCGGCGAGGCCCTGTAGATGTACCGTGCGCGCCCCGTCAGCAGGGCGTTTCCCCGCACGACCCGTACGCCGACCTGCGCGAGGTGCGCCTCCACGCCCCGGTGGTCGCGGGCCACCGACCGGCGTCCTGGCCGCGGTTGGGGAGGCCTGTCTCCCCGGCGGGGTGAGCAGGGTTCCCCGTGGTTCGACAGCGCCCCCATGAGGGGCGCGGGACTGTATCGACAGGCGGCTCCGCCGCGTGGGCGCGACAAGCCACGACGCGGCCGCAGACGACCGACAGCCCTCGCACCCGCGGCAAGGCCGCAAGGAGACAGCCCGCCAAGGCTCAGTCCGCGGCGACCCGCTCCAGCAGCACCACCGGCAGCCGTTCGAAAAGTTCCTCCACGCGCGCGTGCCCCTCGAACTCCCGCCCGGGAGACAGCACATCGGACCAGCGCCCGCCCGGCAGCGGCAGCACGGTGTCCCGCCAGCCGCCCGCCTCCGCCAGCCGCAGCGACAGCCGCGTCACGGCGGTGACGACCTCTCCGGAGCGCGCGAACGCCACGCAATGGCCCGCCGCCGGCCCCTCGGCGGTCAGCGGTGCGTACGTCGCCGCGTCCCCGAAGGCGCCGGGCCGCCGCGCGCGAAGCCGCAGCGCCGCCGCGGTCACCAGACCCTTCTCACCGGGGTCCGCGGAGGGCGGGAACCGCACCGGACGCCGGTTGTCCGGGTCCACCAGCGCCAGGTACTCGCCCTCGGTGCCCTGGTAGACGTCCGGCACTCCCGGCATCGTCAGCTGGACCAGGGCGGTGCCCAGCACGTTCGCCCGGATGTGGGGCTCCAGCGCACGGCGGAGGGCCAGCACGTGCTCGCCAGGGGCCCCGCACGGGCCCGCCGAGACGAACGCCGCCACCGCCTCCTCGTAGGCGGGCTCCTGCTCCGTCCAGCTCGTGAGCAGCCCCGCCTCGCGCACATGCTTCAACAGGGCCTGCTGAACACGCTCCTCGGCCGTCGCACCGAGCCCGAACACCGTCTGCCACGCCGCCCACGCCACCTGCGCGTCCGGCACGCCCTCTCCCGCGCGCGTCACCTCCGCCAGCACGTCCGCCCAGCGCTGCGGGCACTCGGTGAGCAGGGCCAGCGCCGCCCGTACGTCGGCACTGCGCTTCGTGTCGTGCGTCGACACGACCGTCCCGGTCGCCGGCCAGTCGCGCTGCACGCGCGCGCAGTAGGCGTGGAAGTCCTCCGGGGACACCGCCGGGCTCCCCGGGTTGCCGCCCACCTCGTTCGCCGACAGCAGCGGCACATAGCGGTAGAACGCCGTGTCCTCCACGGACTTGGCCCGCAGCGCGGACGCGGTCTGCGCGAACCGCGCCCGGAACTCCACGTGGTCGGGCCCGTCCCCGTGACGCCCGAGGACCAGATCCCGTACGACGTCGACCGCGCCGGACTCCTCCGGGACGACGAAGGCGAGCTTGGCCTCGGCCGCGGCCTCCTCGGTGACCACACGGGCCGCGTCCCCGGAGGCGTACGGCCGGTAGACCTCCAGACGGACCAGCAGCTCCTGCAGGGCCGTACGCAGCGCCCAGGGAGCGCGGTCGCGCAGGGCGGGGTCCGGCGCGGCGGCGCACAGTCGGCTCGCCACCCGCGTCAGCCGGTCCATCTCGGTGGCCAGCTCGTGCGTGAGCACCTTGTACGCCGCCCGCCGTACCGTCGCCGCCCACTCGCCGCCGCGGTCGGTCTGCGGGGCCGCGAAGCGGCGGTACTGGCCGAGGAGTTCCCCGAACCCGGCAGGATCGGTGAAGAGGCCGTCGATGTGCCGCAGAGCGTCGTAGCCGGTGGTGCCCGCCACGGGCCAGGAGGCCGGCAGGGGCTCCCCGTCCGACAGGATCTTCTCCACGACCGTCCAGCGGCCGCCGGTCGCCTCGTGCAGCCGCCGCAGATACGCGTCGGGGTCGGCGAGCCCGTCGGGATGGTCCACCCGCAGTCCGTCGAGCACGCCCTCGTGCAGCAGCTGAAGGATCTTCGTGTGCGTGGCCTCGAACACCTCCGGGTCCTCTACCCGCACCCCGATGAGCTCCGAAATGCTGAAGAAACGCCGGTAGTTGAGCTCGGTGCGGGCCAGCCGCCACCACACCGGCCGGTACCACTGCGCGTCCAGGAGCTGCGGCAGCGGCAGCTCCTCGGTGCCCTCGCGCAGCGGGAACACATGGTCGTAGTAGCGCAGCACGTCACCGTCGACCCGCAGCTCACCGACGACCGAGCCGAGCGGTCCGCCCAGCACCGGCAGCAGCACCTGGCCGCCCTGCGCCTCCCAGTCGATGTCGAACCAGCGTGCGTACGGCGACTTGGGGCCCTCCCGCAGCACCTCCCACAGCGCGCGGTTGTGGCGCGGAGCCATCGCCATGTGGTTCGGCACGATGTCCACCACCAGACCGAGACCCTGCTCCCGCGCGGTGCGCGCCAGCGTGCGCAGCCCCTCCTCGCCGCCCAGTTCCTCACGCACGCGCGCGTGGTCCACGACGTCGTAGCCGTGCGCCGAGCCCGGTACGGCCTCCAGGACGGGGGACAGGTGCAGGTGCGAGACGCCGAGCGAGGCCAGGTACGGCACGGCGGCGGCCGCGGCCGCGAACGGGAACTCGGGCTGCAGCTGAAGCCGGTAGGTGGCCGTGGGCACCGGGGGATCGGGTCGCTCAGGTGTCATGCAAACCTACGTACCCGCCCTGCCGCCCTTCGTGTCATCGTCCCCTGCACGAGTGCACGCACGCGTGGCTGCCGACGGCCACGATCCGGTTCGGCAGCGGGCTGCCCGGCACCCGCACCAGGGAGTCGCTGGTGGGGCGCCTCGCCGACCGGCACGGCCGGCGGGACGCCTTCTCGCGAGCGCTCGCCGCACTCGTCGCCGGGCCCTCGCCGGTCTGTCCATCGCACTGCCGGCGCTCGTCGGGGCGGCGGCGGGCGCGACCGTGCCGCTGATCGGCCCCTGGGCCGCGCCCGTCGGATGGCGCTGGCGGCCGTGCAGGTTGCCTGCGGGCCCCTGGGCGGGGTGGCTCGCCGACCGGTACGGCGAGCGGAGGGTCGTGCTCGCGTTCTCTCTCGCCAACGCGGCCGCGATCGCCGCGCTCGTCGCCGGGGCCCTCGCAGGTGTCTCCGTCGCGCTGCCGGCGCTCCTCGGGGCGGCGGGCGCGACCGTGCCGCTGATCGGCCCCCTGTGGCCCCCGGCCCGTTGGTCTCCTTCGAGAGCACCCTCGACCAGATCTCCTTCGTCCCGGGCCCGGCCCTGGTCGGCCTGGTCGCCGTACCCGCGGCAGCGGCTTCGCACTGCACCCGACGGCGAGGGCGACACGGCGCGGCGGCCGTCCGGCCCGCAGCGCCACGCGCTCCCGCCCCGCATGCCCCGCTCCGTCCACCCCAGGGCGTGATGCGTGCGGTGGCGGGCCTCTCCATGGGCACGTGCCCGCACGCATCCCCCTCACCGTCCGCCGACCGAGCGATGGCGTTCGCGGCGAGTGCGCTCGTCGGCGGGCAGGCCCTCGCGGTCGCCGTCACCGGCCGCCCCGCCGAGTCGTACGGCCCCCGCCCCCTTCGCCGCGGCGAGCACGGCGGCCGTGCTCGCCTGCGCGATCGCCCTCACGGCGCGCCCGACCTCGTACCCCGGGCCCACCGGACCTGGGCTCCACGCGCGCGTACCCGCGAACGAAAGGTCTAGACCGGTCGTTGCAGCACCGTCAGGCTCCGGTCCACCAGCGTCAGCCGGTCGCCCGCCTGTACCTTCGGGCCGGTGTGCGGTGGCACCCCGTCCGGGCGGGCGGTGTCGACCACCACCTCCCACTGGCGGCCGTGGTTGACGGGCACCACGAAGTCCAGCGTTTTCGGCGAGGCGTTGAACATCAGCAGGAACGAGTCGTCGGTGATGCGCTCCCCGCGCGTACCCGGCTCGGAGATCGCGTTGCCGTTCAGGAACACCGTCAGTGCCGAGGCCGGCGCCGAGTCCCAGTCCCGCTGGGTCATCTCCTTGCCCTCCGGCGTGAACCAGGCGATGTCCGACAGCTCGTCATGGGTGCCCTCCACCGGCCGCCCGTGGAAGAAGCGGCGCCGACGGAAGACCGGATGGTCCTTGCGCAGCCACACCATCGCGCGCGTGAAGGCCAGCAGCTCGCTGTCGGCCCCGTCCTCCTCCGCGTCCGGATCCGCCCATTTCACCCAGGCCAGCTCGTTGTCCTGGCAGTACGCGTTGTTGTTGCCGCGCTGGGTGCGCGCGAACTCGTCGCCGTGGCTGATCATCGGCACGCCCTGGGAGAGCATCAGCGTGGCGACGAAGTTGCGCATCTGGCGCGCCCGCAGCTTCAGCACCTCGGCGTTGTCGGTCTCGCCCTCCTCCCCGCAGTTCCAGGACCGGTTGTGGCTCTCCCCGTCCCGGTTGTCCTCGCCGTTGGCCTTGTTGTGCTTCTGGTTGTAGGAGACGAGGTCGTGCAGGGTGAAACCGTCGTGACAGGTGACGAAGTTGATCGAGGCGAGCGGGCGGCGCCCGTCGTCCTGGTAGAGGTCCGAGGAGCCGGTCAGCCGGGACGCGAACTCCGCGAGCGCTCGCTGCTCGCCGCGCCACAGGTCGCGTACCGTGTCGCGGTACTTGCCGTTCCACTCGGTCCACAGCGGCGGGAAGTTGCCCACCTGGTAGCCGCCCTCGCCGACGTCCCACGGCTCGGCGATCAGCTTCACCTGGGAGACCACCGGGTCCTGCTGCACCAGGTCGAAGAACGACGACAGCCGGTCCACCTCGTGGAACTGCCGGGCCAGGGTCGCCGCCAGGTCGAAGCGGAAGCCGTCGACGTGCATCTCGGTGACCCAGTAGCGCAACGAGTCCATGATCAGCTGCAGGACGTGCGGGGACCGCATGAGCAGCGAGTTCCCGGTGCCCGTGGTGTCCATGTAGTAGCGCGGGTCCTCGGTGAGCCGGTAGTACTGCGGGTTGTCGATGCCCTTGAAGGACAGCGTCGGCCCCAGGTGGTTGCCCTCGGCCGTGTGGTTGTAGACGACATCCAGAATGACCTCGATGCCCGCTTCGTGCAGCGCCCGGACCGCCGACTTGAACTCCAGGACCTGCTGGCCGCGGTCGCCCCAGGAGGCGTACGCGTTGTGCGGGGCGAAGAAACCGATCGTGTTGTAGCCCCAGTAATTGTTCAGGCCCATGTCGACCAGCCGGTGGTCATTGACGAACTGGTGGACCGGCATCAGCTCCAGCGCTGTCACGCCCAGCTCCACCAGGTGCTCGATGATCACCGGGTGAGCGAGTGCCGCGTAGGTGCCGCGCAGCTCTTCCGGCAACCCGGGATGCTGCATCGTGAGGCCCTTCACATGGGCCTCGTAGATCACCGTCTCGTGGTAGCCGCGCCGCGGGAGCCGGTCGTCGCCCCAGTCGAAGTACGGGTTGACCACGACCGACGTCATCGTGTGCGGCGCCGAGTCCAGGTCGTTGCGCCGGTCGGGCGCGTCGAAGTGGTAGCCGTAGACCTCCTCGCCCCAGCGGATGGAACCGCTGATCGCACGCGCGTACGGGTCGAGCAGCAGCTTCGCCGAGTTGCAGCGCAGGCCGCGCTCGGGGGCGTACGGGCCGTGCACGCGGAAGCCGTAACGCTGTCCCGGCATGATGCCGGGCACGTACGCGTGCCGTACGAATGCGTCGCTCTCGCGCAGTTCCACCGCCGTCTCCGAGCCGTCGTCGTGCAGCAGACACAGCTCTACTCGGTCCGCGGCCTCCGTGAAGACCGCGAAATTGGTGCCGGCGCCGTCGTACGTGGCACCGAGGGGATACGCCTCGCCAGGCCAGACCTGCATGGACACGACTCTTTCAGGTGGAGCGCGCCCCAGGGGGCGCCTTGGCGTCGAGTGTCCCCGAAAGTGATGGAACCACCTATGACTTACGTCCCTCTTACCGGGCGACCTGTGCATACGCCGTATGGCAAGGCCGTATGCCAATCAGTGGGGCAGAAAAGTACTCCTGGGGATGAAGAGGGAGTAGGGGGCAAATGTGCGCAAGATAGTGCACCGCCATCTGGGCAAGGTGGTGGCCGGTGCGGCCATAGCGGTGGCCGGGACTGCCGTGATGGTCGGGATCACGCTGCCGGGGACGGCGGGGGCCGACGATTCGGGAGGGACCAGCCAGGCCCAGCAGGCGGCCCAGGCGAACGGCACGCCCGCTCCGGGCGTCGTCGAGCAGGCCCCGGCCGAGGGCGAGAAGGGCAAGGGTCTCGACCCGCTGACCGACGACGAGACGAAGCGCGTCGAGAAGATCGCGCTGAGCCCGCAACTGCTGAACTCCGGTGAGAACGTCAAGGGGGCCCGCGGCCCGCAGCGCCTCACCGTGGAGCTGACCGAGCCGGACACCGACCAGCCGGACGGCGCGAACGCGACCCGGCGCGCGGACGTGACGTTCTACGACTACCGCAGCGACAGCGTCGTCACCAAGACCGTCAACCTGGACACCGGCAAGGTCGAGGAGACGAGCACCCAGCACGACGTCCAGCCGCCGCTCAGCATCGCCGAGCAGACCGAGGCGGCCCGGCTGCTGATCGCCGACCCGCTGGGCGCGGGCCTGAAGGCGGACTACAAGGACGCCACGGGCAAGCAGCTCACCTCCCCGGACCAGCTGACGCTCACCAGCATGGTGTTCCGGGCGACCCCGGGCGTGAAGCCGGCCGAGCTCGGCAAATGCGGTGAACACCGCTGCACCCGGCTCTTCCCGAAGGTCAAGAACGGTGCCTGGATCGACACCCGGGACTTCGTGATCGACCTGAGCGCCCGCAAGGTCGTCAAGCTCGGCTGAGCCGGGCTCCGTTCACTTTTCACACCTGCTTCTCCTGTGAGGGAGTCACCTCGTCATGCACGTCAACAGAGACAGCCGTGCCCGCCGCAGCGCGCTGCGCAGGCGGGCCCTGGTGGGCCCGCTCGCGGTCGGGCTCGCCCTCGGCGGCACGGCAGCGGCACCGGCCTTCGCCGACCACAAGGAGGCGGCCGCCGCCGCGGCCCCCCAGTGCAGCGCGGCCTACCAGATCGAACAGAAGCTCTCCACCGGCACCACCTGGCGGATGTGCTGGCGCTTCGAGAGCAGATCCGGGGTCATCCTGGACGACATCTCCTACCAGCCGCCCGGCGAGTCCCAGCCGATCAAGGTCCTCAACAGCGCCAAACTCGCCCAGATAGACGTTCCGTACGACGACGGCAGCGTCGAGTACAACGACGTCACGGACTACAACTTCGGCGACGGCCTGCTGAACCTCACTCCCGACGAATGCCCGGGCGGCACCATCAAGACGGTCAAGGTCGCGACGCCCTTCTACTCGGACTCGTCGGACGTCAACGGCCTGTGCGCCACGACCCGTTCCCGCGGCCACGCCTACCACCTGCTGTCCGACGCGGGCAAGACCTACCAGGCGCAGGGCAAGGACCTGCTCCTCTACACGGTCAACAAGGTCGGCTGGTACGAGTACATCACCGAGTGGCGCTTCCAGGACGACGGCACGATGACCATGAACGCCGGCGCCACCGGAAGCCTCTCGCCCGACGACTACGACGCGGGCGACGGCCGCGGCTGGCCCATCGGCAAGGGCGCCAAGGCCTACGCCACCAGTCACAGCCACAACATCTTCTGGCGGCTCGACTTCGGCCTCGACGGCTCTTCCAAGACCAAGGTCGAGCAGTACGACTCCAAGGTCAGCGCCCCGGTGGGCAGCCAGCAGGCGCCGACCAACAAGACGACCCTCACCAAGGTCACCAAGGAACTCGCGGGCGACGCCAAGGACATGCGCTGGTGGCGCGTGGTCAGCACGGCCGGCAAGAACAAGGACGACCACCCGCGCTCGTACGAGATCGTCCAGGGCCCCACCGCGAAGTACCCGGGTCGCAGCTTCACCAGCCACGACGTGTACTTCACCGAGTACAACAAGTGCGAGCAGTACGCCAGCGGCAACCCGCTCAACTGCGGTGCCGGGCACGGCAAGTCCGTGGACAAGTGGATCAACGGGCAGACCCTCACCCACCCCATCGTCTGGGTGAACGTGGGCTTCCACCACATAGCCCGGGACGAGGACCAGCAGCCGATGCCGGTCCACTGGCAGGGTTTCTCCATCGCCCCGCGCGACGTCACGGCTATGAATCCGCTCACTCCGGCCGCTTTGGCCGCTCAGAACGGGCACTGGCACTAAGGCAGTTGAGAATCGACCTGTCCATCCGGCTGCACCGCTGACTGCTCCCGGAGTACCCTTCCTTGATCGTTGACACGGGGATGCTCGGGGGAGCGGAAGGCGGTGCGCGGGTGGGGTCGGGAGGGCTGGAGTTGCCCCCTGGTGACGAGGGTCACGAGGGGAACTCCACAGATGTCCCGCCCGGCACGGTGTCCCTGGCCCGGCCGATGGCGACGAACTCCATCGGGCCGGAGCTGGACTGGGATGCCGACGCCTGGCGCGAGGTGCGTACGCGCGCCCAGCGAGCCGGCCGGGCCTACATCTGGCTGAACCTCGTCGAACAGCGGCTGCGCGCGGTCGTGGCCGCTGTTCTGCGGCCCATCTACGAACCCGTCCACGGCGACGACTGGGTGGTCGCCGCGGCCGGGCCGGCCGGCCAGGAATGGGTGCAGCGCGCGGTCGCCGTGCGCGAGGTCAGCCGCCGCAAGGGCTATCTCCTCGACCCGGCCGACGACAACGTGCTCAGCTTCCTCACCCTGCCTCAGCTGCGCGAGCTGATGGTGCAGCACTGGCCTTGCTTCGAGCCGTACGTCGACGACCGCCGTGACGTCGAACTCGCCCTGGACGAGCTCGAGGTCACCCGCAACGTGGTCTCCCGCAACCGGGCCCTGTCCGAGGCCGTCCTGAACCAGGCGGAGCGGGCCTCGGCGAAGCTGCTGGACATCCTCGGCGCGGCCGGGGACGTGCCGTCGGCCCGCCGGCTGCCCGTGGACGCGGTGGAGGAACTCGTCGGCGACCGGTACGCGGACGTGGTCGCGGTGCACCCCGACCGGGTGCGGCTGCTGCGCCAGTTCCCGGCCGAGGACATCTTCGGCGGCGCCCGCCGCCTCGACGCCGTCGGCATCGGCCTCAACCTGCTCGTGCAGAACTTCTCCGGACGCCGGCTGGTGCGCCTGGCCGAGGCGGGCTGCCGGGTCCGGCTGCTGTTCCTCAACCCCGCCTCCAGCGCCGTCAAACGACGCGAGCGGGAACTCGGCATGAAGCGCGGCGAGTTGAGCCGAGCGGTCGAGATGAACATCCTGCACATGCGCCGCGTCCGCTCCAGGCTGCGCGACCCGGCCGCCTTCGAGATCCAGGTCTACGACGAGACCCCGCGCTTCACGGCCTACCTCGTCGACGGCGACGGCTCGGACGGCGTGGCGGTGGTGCAGTCCTATCTGCGGCGCTCGCGCGGCATGGAGGCCCCGGTGCTGGTGCTGCGCAACGGCAGCCGGGTGGTGAAGCCGGACGACATGGACAAGGGAGTGGAGAGCGGGCTCTTCCCGACATACCGCGAGGAGTTCGAAACGTCCTGGGCTGATTCGCGACCTGTGTCCTGAACTGTCGCCGCGGCCAAGCGGAATGCGGTCCTCGGATTGTCAGTGGCCCATGGGAAGGTGGAGACCACTGGGGGAAAGCACCACCAAGAAGGGGGGCCACGCATGGGCTGGCACCGGGAGCTGCTGATCGGCTTCGACCTGGAGACGACCGGGACCGATCCGCGCGAGGCGCGCATCGTCACGGGGGCCGTGATCGAGGTCAGGGGCGGACAGCCCATGGGGCACCGGGAATGGCTGGCGGATCCGGGCGTGGAGATCCCGGCGGACGCCGTGGCGGTGCACGGGATCAGCAACGAACGCGCGGCGACTGAGGGCCGCCCGGCCGACGAGGTGGCGAACGCCATCGCGGACGTCCTGGCGACGTACTGGAAGACGGGTGTCCCGGTCGTCGCCTACAACGCGGCCTTCGACCTGAGCCTGCTCTCCGCGGAACTGCGCAGATACGGACTGCCGTCCCTGCGCGACCGACTGGGCGGCATCGATCCCGCTCCGGTCATCGACCCGTACACCATCGACCGCTGGGTCGACCGCTACCGCCGCGGCAAGCGCAACCTCGAAGCGGTCTGCACGGAATACGGCGTCACCCTGGACGCCGCCCACAACGCCTCCGCCGACGCCCTCGCCGCAGCCGGCCTGGCCTGCGCCATAGCCACCCGCCACCCCAAGATCGCAGCCCTGGGCCCGGCGGAACTCCACCTCCGCCAGATCGAGTGGTACGCGGAGTGGGCGGCGGACTTCCAGAACTTCCTGCGCCGCAAGGGGGACACGACCGCGGTGGTCGACGGCACATGGCCCCTGCGGGAGCCGGCGCCCCACAGGGGCGCGAGGAACGGCGCGACCAGCCACACGGAACCCGCGGTCGCCGGACAACAACAAGCCCCGGATCAATAGGCGCTCAGAACGAATACCACCGCACTGACTCGTCCCCGTCACGCAGTGACGCCACCCGGCGTTTGAATTCATCCAACGCCTTGGGGTTGCTCGGCGCATGTTGCGCAACCCATGCGCAGCTGGCCGTCTCACGGGCACCCCGCAGCACCGAGCACCCCTCCCACTCCCGCACATCCCACCCGTAGGCCTCGGTGAACTCCTCATAAGCCGCCGCAGGCAACCCGTAGCGGTCACGGGACAGCGCCATGACCACCAGGTCGTGCTCACGCAGATCCGCGGAGAAGGTCTCCAGATCGACCAGAACGGGCCCGTCCGGCCCGACATGCACATTGCGGGGCAGCGCATCGCCGTGGATGGGTCCCGGCGGCAGATGCGGAGCAAGTGCCGCGGCCGCCGCGGCGAACCCGTCGCGCCGCTCGCGCAGATACGCCGCGTCGGCGGCGTCGATCGCATCGCCCGCGAGCCGCAGCCAGCGTTCCACACCGCCCAGCAGCTCGCGGGGCGGCAGTTCGAAAGCATCGGAAGGGGGAGTGGGCAGTGCGTGGACGACCCGTAGCAGTTCGGCCAAATCCCGGGGCTCGGCCGGCCGTACGGCATCCGGGATCCGGTGCCACACCGTCACCGGGTGACCCTCGACCAGCAGCGGCTTGGGCTCCGCCGCCCGCACCGCGGGCACCCCCGCCTCGGCGAGCCACAGCGCGATGTCCAGCTCGCGGCGCGCCCGGTCCAGGAGTTCGGCGTCACGGCCCACCTTGACGACCAGGTCGCCGGAGGCGAACACCGCGTTCTCGCCCAGGGCGAGCAGCCGTGCGTCCCGCGCCGGGCCGGGCAGTACCCGCGCCGCGGCCAGTACCTCGCGCGCCCGTGACTCGTCCATCGCCTTCCTCCCACGTCCGCGTATGCATCGGTGAACGGCGTCGAGTTTGCGCCACCCACCGGCCCAGTCTCGCATTCGCACAGGTCGGACCGTGTGCGTACGGCCTTGACGGCGCATACCCCCTTCACGACCATGACTCAGGCCCGCCGGGTCCGAACGTCACGAGCCGCGCAAAGGAGCCGATCACGTGACACTGGTGACCGCGACGAGGCGGTCGGCGCAGGGCGCGCCGCGCACCGCCGGGGACCGCCGGCTCCCCGACCGCGGGGCCTGGTTCCTGGTGCTGCCCGCGCTGATCCCGATCCTGGTGCTGAGCGTCGGACCCCTGCTCTACGGCATCCTGCTGGCCTTCACCGACGCCCAGTCCGGCCGCACCCGGTCCACCGAGTGGATCGGTGGTCTCAATTTCCAGGACCTGCTGCACGACACGCTGTTCTGGGAGTCGTTCCGCATCGGGCTGGTCTGGGCGGTCGGTGTGACCGTGCCGCAGTTCCTGCTCGCGCTCGGCCTCGCCCTGCTGCTCAACCAGGATCTGCGGCTGAGGTGGCTCGCCAGGGCCCTCGCGATCGTCCCGTGGGCCATGCCCGAGGTCGTGGTGGGCATCATGTGGCGGCTGGTCTACAACCCGGACGCGGGTGTCCTCAACGAGACCCTGCACGACCTCGGCCTCGGCGACGGGCGGGACTGGCTCAGCGGTCTCGGCTCCGCGCTGCCCGCGGTGATCGTCGTCGGCATCTGGGCGGGCATGCCGCAGACCACGGTCGCGCTGCTGGCCGGACTGCAGAACACCCCGCGTGAACTGCACGAGGCGGCGGCGGTCGACGGTGCGGGCGCCTGGCGGCGCTTCCGCACGGTCACCTGGCCCGCCCTCAGACCGGTCGCCCTCGCCATCACCGCCCTCAACCTGATCTGGAACTTCAATTCCTTCGCCCTGGTCTATGTGCTGACCAACGGCGGGCCCGGCGGCCGCACCCGGCTGCCCATGCTGTTCGCCTACGAAGAGGCCTTCCGCTACGGGCAGTTCGGGTACGCGGCGGCCATGGGATGCGTCATGGTCGCGCTGATCTCGGTGCTCCTCGCCGTCTTCCTGGCCGGCCGGCTCAGGGGAGGGGACGACACATGAGGACCAGGACCGGCACCCGCGTCGGCCAGTACGCCGCCCTGCTCGCGTATCTCCTCTTTCTCGCCCTCCCCTTCCTCTGGCTGCTCTCCACCGCCTTCAAGTCGCCGCGGGAGCTGGGGAGCCTGCACCCCACCTGGATCCCCCGGCACCCCACCCTGGGCAACTTCCGGCAGGCCTTCGACGAGCAGCCACTGCTGCACGCCGCGCTCAACTCCCTGCTCGCGGCGGCGGGGGCGGCGGTGATCGCCGTACTGATCGCGACCCCGCTGGCGTATGTCATGGCCCGGCGCCGCACCCCGCTGACCCGGGCGGCCACCGGATGGGTGGTCGTCAGCCAGGCGTTCCCGCTGGTCCTGGTGATCATCCCGCTGTTCCTCGTGCTGAAGAGCCTGCACCTGATCAACTCTCTGGCGGGACTGACATTGGTGTACGTCGTGTGGGCGCTGCCGTTCGCGCTGTGGATGCTGGCCGGGTATGTCCGGGCCGTACCTGCGGAGGTCGAGGAGGCGGCGGCGGTCGACGGGGCCGGGCGGGTACGCACGCTGGTGTCGGTGGTGGCGCCGCTGCTCGCGCCCGGGATCGCGGCGACGGGACTGTTCGCGTTCGTCACCGCGTGGAACGAGTTCTTCTTCGCACTGGTCCTGCTGAAGACACCGGACAGACAGACCCTGCCGGTGGTGCTCAGCCATTTCATCGGCGCGGAGGGCGTGGCGGATCTGGGCCCGCTGGCGGCGTCCGCGTTCCTCGCGACCCTTCCCTCCCTGGTCGTCTTCGCGGTCATCCAGCGGCGGATCACGGGCGGCATGCTCACCGGGGCGGTGAAGAACTGATGCGCGGTACCACCGGATCCACGGGCCACGCGGGAGGGGTACTGGCCCTCGTCCTCGCGCTGCTGCTGGCCGCCTGTACGGGCGGTGGGAGCGGAGATACGGCGAGCGGACGGATCACGCTCCGCTTCCAGTCCCTGGCCTGGCAGCAGGAGTCCGTCGAGGCCAACAAGGAGCTGGTGAAGGAGTGGAACGCGAGCCATCCGGACGTCAAGGTCGAGTATGTGCAGGGAAGTTGGGACAGCGTCCATGACCAGCTGCTCACCTCCTTCGAGGGCGGTGAGGCGCCCGACATCATCCACGACGCCTCGGACGACCTCGCGGACTTCGCCTACGGCGGCTACCTCGCGGATCTGACCGACCTGCTGCCCCCGCGCCTGAAATCGGACATCCCGCAACGGAGCTGGCGGTCGGCGACCTTCGGCGACGGCGTCTACGGCGTGCCCTTCCTCCAGGAGCCGCGCGTCCTCATCGCCGACGCGGGCCTGCTGAAGAAGTCGGGCGTACGGATACCGACACCCGAACGGCCGTGGAGCTGGGCGGAGTTCCGGCAGGTGACGAGGCGGCTGAGCGGCAACGGCAAGTACGGCGTGGCCTGGCCGCTCAAGGAGCCCGTGTCCGCCACCCTCAACCTGTCCCTGTCGACGGGCGGTCGGCTCTTCCACCGGGGCCCGGACGGCAAGGTCACGGTCCGCTTCGAGCCGGCCGACCAGGTGGTGCCGCGCACGATTCACGACCAGGCGAACACCGACCGCAGCGCCTCGCCCACCACCCTGGGCAGCGGCGGCTCGGACACCCTGCCCGGCTTCTTCGGCGGCAAGTACGCGATGGTGCCGCTCGGCTTCTCCTACCGCCAGCAGATCGTGCAGCAGGCACCGAAGGGCTTCGACTGGCAGGTGCTGCCCGCGCCGGCCGGCGCCGACGGCCTCACCCAGGGTGTCAGCCCGCAGACCCTGTCCATCGCCGCGGACAGCCCGCACAAGAAGGAGGCCGCCGAGTTCGTCGACTACCTGCTCCGGCCGAAGAACATGGTGCGGCTGGCGCTGGGGGACTGGATGCTGCCGACGGGCACCCAGGCGCTCAAGGACCCCGCCCTGCACACGGCCAAGGACGGCTGGGCGACCGGCACCGCCCTGGCCGCCCACCTCCGCTCGGCGCCCGCCCAGTCCGTCCGCGGCTACCCCGAGTGGAAGGACAAGGTGGCGACGCCCGCGTTCCAGGAGTACTACAGCGGAGCCATCGGCCTCGGTGAACTGCGCAGACGGCTGGAGAAGGACGGCAACCTGGTGCTCGCCCGCTACCAGCGCTGAGAGCGGGCAGCGGACGGCCGCCACGGAAAACCCTTGCCGGACGGCGCGCCCCGCGCTGCCGCGAACCGCGCGCTTACGAGATCGACCGGCGGCTCGTCCCCGTGCTGCGCACCCGGTTCTCCGGCACGGCTCAGGTGCGGGTGATCGGCGGGGACTTCCAAATGATTGGACGAGACGTATCGTCTCGTTTACCGTCGAGGACATGCCTACCCAGACCCCCACACCCCGTCCCGCCCACATCGCGATGTTCTCCGTCGCCGCCCACGGCCATGTGAACCCCAGCCTGGAGGTGATCCGCGAGCTGGTCGCCCGCGGGCATCGCGTCACGTATGCGATCCCGCCGGCGCTGGCGGAGAAGGTCGCCGAGACCGGCGCCGAACCGAAGCTGTGGAAGTCCACGCTGCCGGGGCCCGACGCGGACCCGGCGGCATGGGGGAGTGAACTGCTGGACCACGTCGAGCTGTTCCTCGCAGACGCGATCCAGGCGCTGCCGCAGCTGACCGAGGCGTACGACGGGGACGCGCCGGATCTCGTGCTGCACGACATCACGGCGTATCCGGGCCGCGTCCTCGCCCACCGCTGGGGCGTCCCCGCGATCTCGCTCTCGCCGAACCTCGTCGCCTGGGAGGGATACGAGGAGGAGGTCGCCGGGCCCCTGTGGGCGGAGCCCAAGCGGACCGAGCGCGGCCGGGCGTACTACGCGCGCTTCCGGGCCTGGCTGGAGGAGAACGGAATCACCCAGCACCCGGACGACTTCGCGGGCCGTCCCGACCGCTCACTCGTCCTGATCCCCAAGGCGCTTCAGCCCCACGCCGACCGGGTGGACGAGAGCGTGTACACCTTCGTCGGCGCCTGCCAGGGCGAGCGCACCACGGAGGGCGACTGGCAGCGGCCGGCCGGCGCGGAGAAGGTGGCGCTGGTGTCGCTGGGCTCGACCTTCACCGACCGGCCCGGCTTCTACCGGGAGTGCGTGGAGGCGTTCGGCGGCCTGCCCGGCTGGCACCTCGTCCTGCAGATCGGCAAGCGTGTGGACCCCGAGGCGCTTGGGACCGTACCGGCGAACGTGGAAGTACGTTCCTGGGTCCCGCAGTTGGCGGTCCTCCGGCAGGCCGACCTGTTCGTCACGCACGCCGGGGCGGGCGGCAGCCAGGAGGGTCTGGCCACCGCCACACCGATGATCGCCGTACCGCAGGCCGTCGACCAGTTCTGCAACGCGGACATGCTCCAGGCCCTGGGCGTCGCCCGCCACGTCCCCACGGACGAGGCCACCGCCGAGACCCTGCGCAGGACGGCCCTCGCTCTCGTCGAGGACCCCGAGGTCGCCCGCCGCCTGAAGGAGATCCAGGCCGACATGGCGAAGGAAGGGGGGACCCGGCGGGCGGCCGACCTGATCGAGGCCGAACTGCCCGTAGGGGCCGGGTAGTTGTGGGCATGACGAGGGCCCGCCGGCTCCCCTGTGGCCGACGGGCCCTCGGTCGGTGAGGGCTCAACCCCTGTGAGGGTTCAACCCCTGTGGGGGCTCAGCCCCTTCAGACGCCCAGTCGCTCACCCTCGTCGCGCCGCACCGAGTGCGTGATGACCCCGGCCGACTCGTCGTGCGTCAGATCGGGCATCCGGTCCAGCCACTTCGGCAGGTACCAGTTGCGCTCGCCCAGCAGCGCCATCACCGCCGGCAGCAGCACACCCCGGATGATCGTCGCGTCGATGAGCACCGCGGCCGCGAGGCCGACACCCATCTGCTTCATGGACTGCATGGACAGCGTCCCGAAGATCGCGAACACGGCGACCATGATGACCGCGGCGCTGGTGACGACACCTGCCGTGGTGACCACGCCGTGCTGGATCGCGTCCCTCGTCGTGCGCCCCCGCATCCGCGCCTCGCGGATCCGCGAGACCACGAACACGTGGTAGTCCATCGACAGACCGAACAGGATCACGAACAGGAACAGCGGCAGCCAGGTGATGATCGCGCCGACGCCCTCCGCGCCCACCAGGGAGGCGCCCCAGCCGTGCTGGAAGACGGCGACGAGGATGCCGTAGGCGGCGCCCACGGAGAGGAGGTTGAGCACGATCGAGGTGATCGCGACCGTCAGCGAGCGGAACGACAGCAGCATCAGCGCGAAGGCGAAGACCACGACGAACGCGAAGACCGGGACGACGGCGCCGCCGAGCTGGTCGTTGAAGTCCTTCGAACCGGCCACCTGCCCGGTGATCGGCGCCTGCACGCCGTCCAGCTTGCCGAGCGTGGCGGGCCGTACCTCGTCCCGCAGCTTCTCCAGGCTGGCGCCCGCCTTGTCCAGGTCGGAGCCGCCGACCAGCGGGACGTACACGTAGGCGATGTTCTGCGCGTCGTGCAGGGTGATCTGGACCGGGCCGCGCGAGGCGCCCGAACTGATCGCCCGCGCCTTGAAGTCGGCGAGCGCGGACTTCACCTCGGGGGCGTTGATGTCCTTGGCCTTGACGACGACCTCGGCCGGCTCGGAGCCGCCCGGGAAGGCGTCGTTGACCCGGTTGTACGTCTGCACGATCGGTAGCGAGTCGCCGAACTCCTGGTCCAGCGTGAGGTTCTGCGTCTTCATGCCGAGTGCCGGAGCCGCGACGGCCAGCAGCGCACCGGCCGCGACGAGCACGGAGACCAGCGGCCTCGCGAGCACACCGCGCAGGACCGCGGTCCAGAACCGGCTCTCCCCGCCCGTGCGGGCGGCCCGGCGCTCCATCGCCTTGCGCAGGAAGGGAATCCTGCCCTTCTCGACCCGCTCGCCCAGCAGCGAGAGCAGCGCCGGCAGCACCGTCACCGACCCGACCATGGCGACCGCCACGACCATCAGCGAGGCCAGACCCATCCCCTGGAACGTGACGAGCCCGGTGAACAGCATGCCCGCCATCGCCACGCACACGGTGATGCCGGACACGACGATCGCCCGGCCGCTGGTGGCGGCGGCGATCCGCAGGGCAGTCTGCGCGTCCCGTCCGGCGGCGCGCTCCTCGCGCTCACGGCGCAGATAGAACAGGCAGTAGTCGACACCGACCGCCAGACCGACCAGCAGCATCACGGAGTTGGCGGTGTCGCTCATCGGCATCACATGGCTGACGACGCCCATCAGACCCATCGTCGCCATGATCGCGGTGATCGCGAGCGCCACCGGCAGCAGCGCGGCCACCAGCGCGCCGAAGGCGATGAGCAGAATGCCGAGCGCCACCGGCACCGCGGACAGCTCGGCCTTCTTGAAGTCGTCGCCGAACGCGTCCTTGAACGTCTTGTTCATGCTGGCGCCGCCGATCTCCTCGATCCGCAGCGTCTCGTGGTCCTTCTGCACCCCCGCGACGGCCTTCAGAACCGGCTCCACGCGCTCGTACGCGGTCTCGGCGTCGCCGCGCATGTCGAACTGCACCAGCGCGCTGCGCCCGTCCTTGGAGATCGTGTGCGTGACGTACGGCGACTTCACATCCGTGACCTTGCCGGTCCCGTCGACCGCCTTCACGACCGCGTCCACGGCCGCCTTGAACTCGGCGTCGGTCGCCTTGACGTTCCCGGCCTTCGCCTGGATCAGAACCGTCTCACTGGCCGGTTCCTCGATCCCCGCATCCTCGATGATCTTGGCGGCGGTGTGTGTCTCGCCCTTGAGCTGTTCGCTCTCCTTGACGTCGACCCGGCCGGCGGCCGAACCGAGCCCCATCGCCAGGACGACGAACAGCACCCAGATGCCGACGGCAGCCCATCGGTGCCGGGCGCTCCAGCCACCGGCCCGGGCGGCTATGCCCCGCACCCGCGAATCTCCGTTCCCCATGACGGGCTTGCCCCCTCGTCTGCGGTGACAGCCCCCTGCCGTCACCTTCCGCTTCGAAGGTATGGGCGCGATAAGCAGGTCTCGTCGTGCTGCCCGGTGAAGTGCGGTGGGCGCGGGTCCTCCCCTCGGACCCCGGCGTATCACCGCTGGGGAGGATTTCGGCCCCTTACATCTATCGGGACTTCTCGGGGATGAAGATCGGGGTGTCCGGTCCGTCGGCATCGCTCCTCTTTGTTATTGCGAAACCTTGTTGAACAAGTCACAGCTGCGTGTATCGGTTGATCCGCAGCCCCGGGTTCGGACAGAGTTTCGGGCAGTCCGCCCGAGCGGACGCGGCGGCCGTCGTGCCCACCCCCACGGGGCACGACGGCCGCTTTATGGTGTGCGCCATGACGACGACGTATGCGGCGCTGCTGCGCGGGATCAACGTGGGCGGCAAGAAGAAGCTCCCGATGGCCGAACTGCGGCAGCTGATGGACGGCCTCGGCTACGAGCGCGTACGCACCCATCTGCAGAGCGGCCAGGCCGTCTTCGCGTCCGGTCACGGTGACGAGGAGTCCCTGGCCGCCGAACTCGCGCAGGCCATCCAGAAGCACTTCGGCTTCGCCGTCGACGTGATCGTGCGCGACCACGCCTACCTCAGGGCCGTCGCCGAGGCCTGCCCGTTCCCGGCCGCCGAACTGGAGCCCAAGCAGCTCCACGTCACCTACTTCTCCGCCCCGGTGGACGCCGAACGGTTCGCGGAGATCGACCGGGAGGCCTACCTCCCGGAGGAGTTCCGCCTCGGCGACCGCGCTCTGTACCTGTACGCGCCGGACGGCCTCGGCCGCTCCCGGCTCGCCGTCCACCTCGCCAAACCCCGTATCAACAAAGGCCTGATCGCCACGAGCCGCAACTGGAACACCGTCTTGAAGCTGGTGGAGCTCACGGGGGAGTGACCCCGCCAAGCCCGGCTCTTCATGGCACGTACACACGACTGTGCGAGGCTCCTTGCATGCGTTACATCATCATCGGAGCGGGAGCCGTCGGCGGTTCGGTCGGCGGGCGGCTCGCGGGTGCGGGGCACGAGGTGGTTCTGGTCGCGCGGGGTGCGCACCACGCGGCACTACGGGAAGACGGGCTGCGGCTGAAGGTGCCTGACGGCGAGTACACCCACCGGCTGCCGACCGTCGAAGGGCCGGACGAGCTGGGCGAGTTGAGGGCCGACGACGTGCTCGTCCTCGCCGTGAAGACGCAGGACACCGTGGGCGCGCTGCGGGCCTGGGGCCCGGCGCCGGTCGCCGGCGGCGGCACCGCGGCCGAGCGGCTGCCGTTGTTCTGCGCGCAGAACGGAGTCGAGGGCCCGCGGCTCGCCCTGCGGGTCTTCCGGCGGGTGTACGGCGTCTGCGTCTGGCTGCCCTCGACGTTCGTCGAACCGGGCGTCGTCTCCGCCGCAGGCGCCCCGCTCACCGGCATCCTGCATCTGGGCCGCTTTCCCCACGGCACCGACGAGACGGTACGGCTGGTCGGTGCCGACCTGGAGAAGACGGGGTACTTCGAGGCACCGGTCGTGCCGGACGTGGCGCGCTGGCAGTACGCCAAGCTCCTCGCCAACCTGGGCAACGCGCTGGAGGCGGTCGCCGGGCCGATCGCCGGTGACGAGGCCGTGGCGCTGTACGCGCGCGTGCGCGCCGAGGGCGAGGCCGTGCTCGACGCCGCCGGGATCGCGTACGCGAGCGCCGAGGAGCAGAAGGCGGTTCGCGGCCACAAGGTCGATCTGGTCCCCCTCGACGGCGCCCCGCGCGGCGGCGGCTCCTCCTGGCAGTCCCTCACCCGCGGCACCGGCACCATCGAGGCCGACCACCTCAACGGCGAGATCGCCCTGCTGGGCCGTCTGCACGGCGTACCGACCCCGCTCAACGAGCTTCTCCAGCACCTCGCCAACACCTTCGCGCGCGAGCGCCGGACCCCCGGATCCCTGCCGGTCGCAGAGCTCGTCCGCCTTGCCGACGAGGCTGTCGCGTTTGTTCAAGAGCCCGGAGCGGCCTCCTCCTAACGTGGGGCGCATGACGTACGACGACGACCCCAAGCACCTGCACACGTACATGACCGAGTGTGCCGCCGAGGCGGCGCGTGTGGCGCGCGGCGTCCCGGCGGACCGGCTCGGCAACCCCACCCACTGCCCCGACTGGGACGTCCGCGCCCTGGTCAACCACTGGGTGCTCTACACCTCCCACGGCCTGGAGCACCGCGCCCTGCGCGAACAGCTCCC
Source organism: Streptomyces sp. NPDC001137 (assembly GCF_040298885.1). NCBI lineage: Bacteria > Bacillati > Actinomycetota > Actinomycetes > Kitasatosporales > Streptomycetaceae > Streptomyces > Streptomyces sp. NPDC001137. Next base: position 226,457 of record NZ_JBEPBA010000005.1, on the reverse strand, counting down.
CGAGGAGCTGACCGCCCGCGACTTCACCGCCGACCCCGAGTGGCCCGCGGCCTACGCCGCCCAGCTGGACCGCGCCGTCGCGGCCTGGGCCGACCCCGCGGTGTGGGAGGGCGAGGTCGACCTGGGCATGGCGAAGATGCCCGCCGCCGAGATCGCCTCGATGGTCATCAAGGAGATGGCGGTGCACGGCTGGGACGTCGCCACCGCCACCGGCCAGCACTTCCACGTCTCGGACGAGGCGGCCCGCCTCGTCCTCGGCGTGGTCGAGAAGCACGGCGACCTCTACCGGCAGTACGACGGCTTCGCCGACCCGGTGCCGGTGCCGGAGGACGCCCCGGTGTTCGACCGGGCGCTCGCCGCCAGTGGCCGGGACCCCCAATTGGGCCACTGAAAGGGCATTGGATTGGGCCGGGACACTGCACCACTCGGCCACTACCGTCGACCCCATGACGATCACCTCGCCGACCCGGGTCGACTTCTGGTTCGACCCCGCCTGCCCCTTCGCCTGGATCACCTCCCGCTGGCTCCTGGAGGTCGAGCGCGAACGCCCGCTCGACCTCCGGTTCCATGCGATGAGCCTCTACCTGCACAACCTCGGCAACGAACTCCCGGACTGGTACCGGGAGCTGGTCGACAAGTCGATCGGCCCGGTACGGGTCGCGGTGGCCGCAGCCGAGCGGCACGGCGAGAAGGTCCTGCGCGACCTGTACACGGCGTTCGGCACCCGGATCCACGAGCGCAAGGCCGAGGACTTCGACGAGGTGATCACCGACTCCCTCGCCGAACTCGGCCTCCCCGCGGATCTCGCCACCGCCGCGCACGACCCGGCGTACGACGAGGCCGTACGCCGCAGCCACGACACGGGCACCGAGCCGGAATCGGGCGGCTATGTGGGCACGCCCACCATCCATGTCGACGGAACGGTGTGGTTCGGCCCCGTACTGAGGGCGATCCCGCGCGGCGCCCGGGCGGCCGAACTCTTCGACAGCTTCCGGGTGCTGGCGACCGCCCCGGACTTCTTCGAACTGAAGCGCACCCGCACGGGCGGGCTGTCCTTCGACTAGTCCCGGATGGACGAGGGGCGTTCCGCGCTCACCGTCGCGCCGTGCGGTGTGGTGCGGATGGAGACAGACCACGAGGTCGCCCACGTGATTCCCATTCAGTGGCGGGTGCCGCCTGGGAAAATCAAGCGCTCACCGCCGCCAGGACCGGTGTTGCAGCGCTGTCGTAGCGTTCCAGCAGAACACGCGCCACTTCCGGCGCGGGGCCGAGCACCTCGGCGAGTACGTCCGCCTGCGCCGCGCCCCGCGCGATGCGGTCCGGCAGGAAACCGGGGGCCAGGACGTACGGGGCGACCGCGACGCGCTCGCAGCCCAGTGCCCTCAGTTCCCGCACCGCGTCCTCGGTACGGGGCAGGGATGCGGAGGCGAACGCAGGCCGCACGGCGCACCAACCGGTGTGCCGCCACTCCCGCGCGATTTCTGCGATCACTGCGATCGCCTCCGGGTCGGTGGACCCCGCCGAGGCCAGTACGACCCCGGTCGAGGACTTGTCGCCGGGCGTCAATCCGGCCTCGTACAAACGGCGTTCGAGGGCGGACAGGAGCAGCGGCGAGGGGCCGAGAACCTCCGCCTGGCGGATGCGCAGCCGCCGCGGCGCGTCCCGCAGGACGGCGGGGATGTCCGCCTTCGCGTGGAAGGCGCGGGTCAGCAGAAGGGGAAGGGCCACGACGTCACGGACGCCCTCCGCCGCCAACGACTCCAGCACCGCGTGCACCGACGGGATGTTGAAGTCCAGGAAGCCCGTCTCCACCCGTACGTCCGGGCGCAGCGAGCGCACCCGGCGGACAAGGGCGTGCACCGTCGCGGCGTGCCGCGGATCGCGGCTGCCGTGGGCGATGACGAGGAGAACGGGCTTCGTGTGCATGGGACTTCAGCTCTTCACCAGCAGACCGCGGCTGCGCAGGACCCGTCGCTCCAGCGGGCTGAAGATCAGCAGGTCGATGGCGATGCCGACGAACAGGATCAGGATGATGGCCTCGAAGACCATGGCCATGGAGCTGTTGGTGCGGCCGTTCTCCAGCAGCGCGCCCAGGCCGACGCCCAGGTCGGGGGAGACGGCGATGATCTCCGCCGCCATCAGCGAGCGCCAGGAGAAGGCCCAGCCCTGCTTCAGACCGGCCAGGTAGCCCGGCAGGGCCGCCGGCAGCACGATGTGCCGGGCCCCGTTCAGCCCGGTCGCGCCCATCGTGCGGCCCGCCCGCAGGAACAGCGGAGGCACCTGGTCGATGCCGGAGACCAGGCCGTTGGCGATGGAGGGGACCGCGCCGAGCAGGATCACCGCGTACATCGCCGAGTTCGACAGACCCAGCCAGATCACGGCCGCCGGCACCCAGGCCACCGAGGGCAGGGACTGCAGGCCGGACAGGATCGGGCCGATCGCCGCACGGATGAACTTCACGCGCGCCACGATCAGGCCGAGCGGCGTGCCGATCACCAGGGCGAACAGGAAGCCGAGCAGACCGCGTGAGACGCTCGTCCAGATGTAGCCGAGGAGATCGCCCTTGAGCCAGGCGTCCTTGAACTCCGCCCCCACGTCGGCCGGCGAGGGCAGCTTGGTCGGATCGTCGACGATCTTCAGCGAGATCAGTCCCTGCCAGACGACCAGGATCACCGCTATCGCGACGATCGGCGGCAGGATCTTGTCGACGAAGGTCTTCCGGAAGGGCGTACGGCCGGTGGCCGAGGTCTCCAGGGCGTCGAGGCCGGCCTCCAGGCCGCCGAGGCCGGTCGAGTCCTTGGCCGCCGCCGTCTCGGTGGTCTCAGTGCTGGCCATGACGACGGATCTCCCCACGCAGTTCTTCGGTGATCTCAAGGGACAGTTCGGCCACGGGGGCGTCCTCGATCCGGCGCGGCTGCGGGATCTCCACCGTCCACTCGCGCGCCACCCGGCCGGGCCGGGACGAGAGCAGGACGACGCGCTGCGCAAGCCGCACCGCCTCGCGCACGTTGTGCGTGACGAACAGGACCGACAGCGCCTTCTCCTGCCAGATCCGGGTCAGCTCGTCGTGCAGCACGTCGCGCGTGATCGCGTCCAGTGCCGCGAACGGCTCGTCCATCAGCAGGAGCCGGCTCTCCTGGGCCAGGGCGCGCGCCAGCGCGACGCGCTGGCGCATACCGCCGGAGAGCTCGTGCACCCGCTTGCCGTACGCGCCCTTGAGCCGGACGAGTTCGAGCAGTTCCTCGGCGCGGTCGCGCCGGTCGTTCTTCGCAACCCCCCCGAGCTTCAGGGCGAGTTCGATGTTCTTGCCCGCGGTCAGCCACGGGAAGAGGGCGTGCTCCTGGAACATCAGGGCAGGACGCCCCTCGGTCGTGATACTGCCCGCCGTCGGGTCGTCGAGACCCGCGACCAGGTTGAGCAGCGTGGACTTGCCACAGCCCGAGGCCCCCAGGAGGGTGACGAACTCGCCCGGTGCGACATCCAGGGTGATGTCGTCCAGGACGAGCTGCTGCCCGGCAGGTCCGGCGAAGGACTTCGAGACGTGCTCGATACGCGCGGCGTACTCCACCGACTCGGCGCGGTCGGCCTTGGCGATCGCGGTGGCCATGATCGTCACCTCCTGGGAACTCTCGGGATCCGGGACTACTGGGCGCCGAGACCGGCGTCGTCGACCGTGCTCTCGCCGTCGGCCTTGAGGACCTTGTTGAGGGCCGTGAGGTCGTAGATGCCCTTCAGCAGCGGGTCCTCCAGCAGACCGGCCTTGACCGCGTGCTGCGCCTCGGTGTTGAGGGTGGAGGCCAGCGGGTCATTGGTGAACTGGATGGACTTCCACGCCGGGTCCAGGACGTTCGCCGGGAGCGCCTTGCCGGAGTCCGCCTCCAGCTGCTTGTTCGCCGCCGCCTTCGCCTCGTCGGGGTTGGCGTTGATCCACTTGTTGGACTCGACCGAGGCCTTCAGCACGGCCTCGACGGCCTTCGGGTGGGCCTTGAGGAACTTCTGCGACACGATGATGTTCGTGATCACGAACTTCTTGTCCGGCCACAGCGACGACTCGTCGAGCAGCACCTTCGCGCCCTCGGCGACCAGCTTGGACGCGGTCGGCTCCGGCACCCAGGCGCCGTCGATGGAACCGGCCTTGTAGGCGTCCGGGGTGATCTTGTTGTCGGTGCGGATGACCGAGACGTCACCCTTGCCGCTCTGCGCGTCGACCTTCCAGCCCTGGTCCGCGACCCAGTTGAGGAACGCCACGTCCTGGGTGTTGCCGAGCTGCGGGGTGGCGATCTTCTTGCCCTTGACGTCCTTCAGGGACTTGATCTTCTTCGGGTTGACGACCAGCTTCACGCCGCCGGACGCCGAACCGCCGATGATGCGCAGGTTGGTGCCCTTGGACTTGGTGTAGCCGTTGATCGCCGGGGACGGGCCGATCCAGCCGATGTCGATCGCGCCGGAGTTGAGGGCCTCGATCTCGGACGGGCCGGCGTTGAAGATCTGGTAGTCGGCCTTGGTGGCGCCGAGTTCCTTCTGGAAGAGGCCCTGCTCACGGCCGACCAGCGCGGTCGCGTGGGTCAGGTTGCCGAAGTAGCCGATCTTGACGGAGGAGAGGCCGTCGATCTTCTTGGAGCCCGCGGCGACCTTCTCGTTCGAGTTGGTGTCCTTGGAGTCCGACCCGTAGCCGCAAGCGGCGAGCGTGAGGAGCGGAAGTGCGGCTACCACGGCTATGCCGCGGCGAAGGAACGTTGAGCGGTTGACAGGCACGGGAGGTGTTCCTCTCGGAGGCCCGGCGGTCACGGTCTTTCAGGTCGTGGCCGGGAGGTCGGCAGGTCTTCGTCGCTTCCGGGACGTCGGGTGGGGGGACGGGGCGCGCAGGCAGTGCGCGTACGTCAACGCACACATCGCGCCACTCCGCCCTGCCCGCTGCCCAGAGCGCCGCTGCCGACGCGGCCGCCCTCCTTCGCGAACGTGGAGTAGTAGTCGAGGGAGTTCATGTCAGAAGTCCCAACCGTCGTCGTCGGACTCGTCCTTGACCGGCTCCGGGGACGCGAACGACTCGCCGACCATGCCCGCGGTGAGCGTGGTGCCGTCGTTCGGGTCGATCAGGATGAACGAGCCGGTGCGGCGCGAGTCGGCGTAGGAGTCCACCGGCAGCGGTTCCGCGGTGCGGATCTTCACACGGCCGATGTCGTTGGCGACGAGCTGTCCCGGGTGCGGGTGCAGGGACAGGTCGTCGAGCGTGAGACGGGACGGGATGTCCTTGACGATGGCCTTGACCGTGCGGGTGCCGTGCTTGAGCAGCACCCGGTGGTTGATGGTCAGTGCCTGGTCGGCGACGTGGCAGACGGTCGCCTCGATGTCCTGCGTGGTCGCCGGGGCGTCCTTGCTGGGCACGATCAGGTCGCCGCGCGAGATGTCGATGTCGTCCTCCAGGAGGACCGTCACCGACTGGGTGGTCCAGGCGACGTCGACCGGCTCACCGAGCAGGTCGATGCCGGAGATGCGGGAGGCACGGCCCGAGGGGAGCACGGTGACGGCCTCGCCGACGTGGAAGGAACCCGCGGCGATCTGACCCGCGTAGCCCCGGTAGTCCGGGTGCTCGGCGGTCTGCGGGCGGATCACGTACTGCACGGGAAGGCGCGCGTGGCAGTGGCTCAGGTCGTGTGTGACCGGCACCGTCTCCAGGTGTTCGAGCACCGTCGGGCCGCCGTACCAGTCCATGTTGGCGGACGGCTCCACCACGTTGTCACCGGCGAGCGCCGAGATCGGGATCGCGGTGACCTCGGGGACGCCCAGCTCGGTCGCGTACGCCGTGAACTCCTCGGCGATCGCGGCGAAGACCGGCTCCTTGTAGTCGACCAGGTCCATCTTGTTGACGGCGAGGACGACGTGCGGGACGCGCAGGAGCGCGGCGATCGCGGCGTGGCGGCGGGTCTGCTCGACGACGCCGTTGCGGGCGTCGACCAGGATCACCGTCAGCTCGGCGGTGGAGGCACCCGTCACCATGTTGCGGGTGTACTGCACATGGCCGGGCGTGTCGGCGAGGATGAACCGCCGCCGGGGCGTGGCGAAGTAGCGGTAGGCCACGTCGATCGTGATGCCCTGCTCGCGCTCGGCCCGCAGACCGTCCGTCAGCAGCGCGAGGTCGGGGGCCTCCTGGCCGCGGCTCGCGGAGGCGCGCTCGACGGCCTCCAGCTGGTCGACGAGCACCGACTTGGAGTCGTGCAGCAGCCGGCCGACGAGCGTGGACTTGCCGTCGTCGACCGAACCGGCGGTCGCGAACCGCAGAAGGGTCGTCTCGGAGATTTCCGTGGTCGTGCTCATGCCTAGAAGTACCCCTCGCGCTTACGGTCTTCCATCGCGGCCTCGGACATCTTGTCGTCGGCGCGGGTGGCGCCGCGCTCGGTGAGCCGGGAGGCGGCGATCTCCGTGATGACCTGCTCCAGCGTCACGGCGTCCGAGTCGACGGCGCCCGTGCAGGACATGTCGCCGACGGTCCGGTACCGGACGAGCCGCTTCTCGACGGTCTCGCCGTCCTTGGGACCGCCCCACTCGCCCGCGGTCAGCCACATCCCGTTGCGCGCGAACACCTCGCGCTCGTGCGCGAAGTAGATCTCCGGCAGCTCGATGCCCTCGCGGGCGATGTACTGCCACACGTCCAGCTCGGTCCAGTTGGACAGCGGGAAGACGCGCACGTGCTCGCCGGGCGCGTGGCGGCCGTTGTACAGGTTCCACAGCTCGGGGCGCTGGCGGCGCGGGTCCCACTGCGAGAACTCGTCCCGCAGGGAGAACACCCGCTCCTTGGCGCGCGCCTTCTCCTCATCACGCCGGCCGCCGCCGAAGACCGCGTCGAACTTCTCCGCCTGGATCTTCTCCGTCAGCGGCAGCGTCTGCAGCGGGTTGCGGGTGCCGTCCGGGCGCTCCTTGAGCACCCCCCGGTCGATGTAGTCCTGCACCGACGCGACGTGCAGCCGCAGCCCGTGCTTGGCCACCGTCCGGTCGCGGTACTCCAGGACCTCGGGGAAGTTGTGCCCGGTGTCCACGTGCAGCAGCGAGAAGGGCACCGCGGCCGGCGCGAAGGCCTTCAGCGCCAGGTGCAGCATGACGATGGAGTCCTTGCCGCCGGAGAACAGGATCACCGGCCGCTCGAACTCGCCCGCCACCTCGCGGAAGATGTGCACCGCCTCGGACTCGAGTGCGTCCAGGTGCGAGAGGGCGTACGGGGAGGCCGTGCCCTCCTCGACCGCAGCGACGGTCGTCGTCATGCCAGTCCCCTTTCGGTGAGCAGCGCGTGGACCGCGGCCGCGGACTCCTGGACGGTCTGGTGCTGCGACTCGATGCGCAGATCGGGCGTCTCGGGCTCCTCGTAGGGGTCGTCCACCCCGGTGAGCCCGGACAGCTCGCCCGCCGCCTGCTTGGCGTACAGACCCTTCACATCACGTACGGAGCACACCTCGACCGGGGTCGCCACATGCACCTCGATGTACGGCGCCCCGCCCTCCTGGTGGCGCTTGCGCACCGCCTCGCGGCTGTCCGCGTAGGGCGCGATCACCGGGACGAGCGCCTTGACGCCGTTGCGGGCGAGCAGTTCGGCGAGGAAGCCGATGCGCTGCACGTTGGTGTGCCGGTCCTCGCGGCTGAAGCCGAGGCCCGCCGAGATGAACTCGCGGATCTCGTCGCCGTCGAGCACCTCGACGAGGTGGCCCTCCTCGCGCAGCCGGCCGGCCAGCTCGTACGCGATGGTGGTCTTGCCGGCACTCGGCAGACCCGTGAGCCAGACGGTGGCTCCGGTCGTCACGTTCGTCTCCTGAATGTCTGTCGTCGTCATCCGTGCAGCCCGCACTCGGTCTTGGCGCTGCCGGCCCAGCGGCCGGCGCGCGCGTCCTCGCCCTCCAGGACGCGGCGGGTGCAGGGGGCGCAGCCGACGGACGCGTAGCCGTCCATCAGCAGCGGGTTGGTCAGTACGCCGTGTTCGGCGACGTAGGCGTCCACGTCGTCCTGCGTCCAGCGGGCGATCGGGGAGATCTTGACCTTCCGGCGCTTCTCGTCCCAGCCGACGACCGGGGTGTTCGCCCGGGTCGGGGACTCGTCGCGGCGCAGACCGGTCGCCCAGGCCACATAGTTCTTCAGGCCCTGCTCCAGCGGCTGGACCTTGCGCAGCTTGCAGCACAGGTCGGGGTCGCGGTCGTGCAGCTTCGGGCCGTACTCCGCGTCCTGCTCGGCGACGGTCTGACGCGGGGTCAGCGTGATGACGTTGACGTCCATCACGGCCTCGACCGCGTCGCGGGTGCCGATGGTCTCCGGGAAGTGGTAGCCCGTGTCGAGGAACACCACGTCCACGCCGGGCATGGCGCGGGAGGCGAGGTGGGCGACCACCGCGTCCTCCATCGACGAGGTCACGCAGAAACGCTTGCCGAAGGTCTCGGCCGCCCACTGGAGGATCTCCAGCGCGGAGGCGTCCTCCAGATCACGGCCGGCCTGCTCGGCGAGCGCCTTGAGGTCCTCGGTCGCCTTCTCTTCCTGAACGGCGGTCATTTCGTGTCTCCCCCTGCTTCGGATTGCTGAAGGCCCCGGGCGAGCAGCCCGAGGAACTTCAGCTGAAAAGCCCGGTTGCACGCAGCGCATTCCCACGCGCCGTGGCCCTGCTCGGACGGACGCAGGTCCTCGTCGCCGCAGTAGGGGCAGTAGAAGGGGGCGGCCCGCTCGCTCACGAGAGGGCCTCCTCGGACGCGCGGGAGGCCCAGGCGGCGAACCGCTCGCCGTCCTCACGCTCGGCCTGGAACCGCTTGAGGACACGCTCGACGTAGTCGGGCAGCTCCTCGGACGTGACCTTCAGGCCGCGGACCTTGCGGCCGAACCCGGCCTCCAGGCCCAGCGCACCGCCGAGGTGCACCTGGTAGCCCTCGACCTGCTCGCCCTGGTCGTTGAGGACGAGCTGGCCCTTGAGACCGATGTCCGCCACCTGGATACGGGCGCAGGCGTTCGGGCAGCCGTTGATGTTGATGGTGATGGGCTCGTCGAACTCCGGGATGCGGCGCTCCAGTTCGTCGATCAGGGACGAACCGCGCTGCTTGGTCTCGACGATGGCCAGCTTGCAGTACTCGATGCCGGTGCAGGCCATGGTGCCGCGCCGGAAGGGGGACGGCTTGGCCGTCAGGTCCAGCGCCTCCAGGGCCTCGACCAGCGGCTCGACCTGAGCCTCCTCGACGTCGAGGACGATCATCTTCTGCTCGACGGTCGTCCGCACCCGGCCCGAGCCGTGGGCCTCGGCGACCTCGGCGATCTTCGTGAGGGTGGCGCCGTCGACGCGGCCGACGCGCGGGGCGAAGCCGACGTAGAACCGGCCGTCCTTCTGCCGGTGCACACCGACGTGGTCGCGCCAGCGGCCGGAGGGCTCGGTGGGTGCCGGACCGTCGACCAGCTTGCGCTTGAGGTAGTCGTCCTCCAGGACCTGGCGGAACTTCTCCGGGCCCCAGTCGGCGACCAGGAACTTCAGACGGGCGCGGGTGCGCAGCCGCCGGTAGCCCCAGTCGCGGAAGATGCCGACCACACCGGCCCACACCTCCGGGACCTCCTCCAGCGGCACCCAGGCGCCGAGCCGGACGCCCAGCTTCGGGTTGGTGGAGAGGCCGCCGCCGACCCACAGGTCGAAGCCGGGGCCGTGCTCGGGGTGCTTGACGCCGACGAACGCGATGTCGTTGATCTCGTGGACCACGTCGAGCAGCGGGGAGCCGGAGATCGCCGTCTTGAACTTGCGGGGCAGGTTGGAGAACTCCTTGCTGCCGATGTAACGCTCGTGGATCTCGTCGATGGCCCGGGTGCCGTCGATGATCTCGTCCTCGGCGATACCGGCGACGGGTGAGCCGATGATCACGCGCGGGGTGTCACCGCAGGCCTCGGTCGTGGACAGCCCGACGGCCTCCAGGCGGTTCCAGATCTCCGGCACGTCCTCGATGCGGATCCAGTGCAGCTGGATGTTCTGCCGGTCGGTGATGTCCGCGCTGCCCCGCGCGAACTCCTGAGAGATCTCGCCGATCACACGCAGCTGCTGGGTGGTGAGGCGGCCGCCGTCGATGCGCACCCGCAGCATGAAGTACTTGTCGTCCAGCTCCTCCGGCTCCAGGATCGCGGTCTTGCCGCCGTCGATCCCGGGCTTGCGCTGGGTGTACAGGCCCCACCAGCGCATGCGTCCGCGCAGGTCGTTCGGGTCGATCGAGTCGAAGCCGCGCTTGGAGTAGATCGTCTCAATGCGTGTCCGCACATTGAGACCGTCGTCGTCCTTCTTGAACTGCTCGTTGCCGTTCAGCGGGGTGTGGTGCCCCGCGGCCCACTGGCCCTCACCGCGGTGACGGCTCACCTTGCGGCGGGGAGTCGCGGCGGCAGGCTTCTGCGGGGTGGCGGCCATGGTTGTTACGTCCTTCGGGACAGGCGGGAAAGCGGCTCTGACCTGCGCGTTCGGGCGCATGGGCATACGTGCGCGTCTTTGCGCAGGTGGAGAGGGAATGTCAGGAGATGTCGGGCGTCGCTGGAGCTGTCAGCTCGCCGGACAGATGGCGCTGGACATGCGGCCGAGGTCGACGTGCCGCCGACTCACCAAGGCAATTCCAGTTCCAGACATGACGGAAGCGTGTCATGGCAATCTGGACACAGTCCAGCTTCGTCCAAGATGCGGACACCCTTGTCTCGAAATGCGGGACAAGGGTGTCGTCGATCACATCGACTGCCGCCGGTCTTGTCGGCGCAGGTCAGGCGCGGTATGCCCCGGGCCACGGGCCCGGCGCCGCCACCTCGGCCTGCTCCTCGACCTTGGTGTCGAAGAGCTTGAAGCCCCGGCGCAGATAGTTGTCCATGGCGTGCTCCCCGTCCAGGCTGCACGTATGCAGCCAGACCCGCTTCGTCTGCGCCAGTCCGGGCCAGCGGTCCGCGAGGTCCCAGGCGCGGGCGGCGCCGTACGACAGCAGGTGCCCGCCGATCCGCCGCCCCCGGAAGGCCGGCACCAGACCGAAGTAGACGATCTCCACGACCCCGTCGTCCTGCGGGTCCAGTTCGACGTATCCCGCCGGCGTTCCCCGGTCGTATGCAACCCATGTCTCCACACCCGGCCGGTCCAGGTGCTCCTGCCACCGCGCGTACGTCCAGCCCAGCCGGTCGATCCAGCGGATGTCGCCGCCGACGGACGCATACAGGAACCGGCTGAACTCGGGCGAGGGCACCTCGGAACGAACGACCCGCACGTCCCCTTCCGGCGCGGCGGCCGGGAGGAGGTCGGTCGGTGCGGTCTGCTCCAGGGACCAGGTGGTCACGGGAATGTTGGTCATGGCGGCCAGGGAATCATCTGTACGGCAACTGTGTCGATCGGCGTCCAGGAGAAGCGCCCCAGAGGGGCGCGGGGAACTGCGCGACCAGCCACGATGTCGCCGCAGATGAACGACGGCCCCACTGCGGAGCGGCTACCCCAGAGCCCTCTCGACCGAGCTCAGCGGCAACGCATACAACATCCGCCCGCCCTGCGACCACACCTCACCGGTCTCCTCCCAATAAGAGAGGGACCCGGAGGGTCCAAACCAGCAGCGGTTCGTCCCGTCCGAGCCGCACCGCGTGGCCTTCGCGTCGTGCGTGTTCTGCCGCCACAGGGTGCCATGGCCGTCCGCGGTGTCCGCCGCGCGGGCCAGGTACCACTGTGACCCGTACGACAGGACCCCGCCGACACCGGCCGTCTTCGTCTCGTACGCCTCGGTCGCGGTCGCGCGTCCCGCCGGGTCGGTGGCCAGCAGGCCCGCGCGGGCCGGGTCGCTGCTGAACTCATAGCGCCACAGCCGGGTGTGCCGGCCGCTGTCCGCGGGGACCCACTCGCTCGCCACGAGGCTGTCGGGGGCGGTACTGCGGTCGAGCGAGATCGCCGCCGGGCGGGCCGCGCTGCCACCGGTGAGCCGGTACGAGCCGATGGCCGGCAGGACGTACCGTGCGCCGTACGCCGCCCAGCCGCCGCGCACCCTGCCGACCGCGCCGCTGTCGACGGTGGCCCGCTGGATGCGGTGCATGTCGTACACGTACAGGCCGTCGGCGGCGGTCACCAGGAGCTTGCCCTGGTACCAGACCATGCCGGAGACGGGGGAGGTGAGCCCGCGGTAGTCGCGGCCGCCGTCGACGGGGACGGCGAGGGTCGCCCAGGCGTAGGTGAGGCGGTCGGGGTCGCTCGCGTCGACGAAGGCGACCCGGGCGAGGCCCGGCTTCGCCGACCTGCCCGCCTGGTGGGTCCAGCCGGAGAGGATCACGCGGTGCTCGCCCCAGTGGCCGTCGTCGTCCGCGTCCCCGGAGGTGGTGACCGCCCCGGCCCGCCAGCCGCGGGTGTCGGCGGCGTCCCAGCAGTACGCGCGGGTGGCAGCGGGCGCCACGGGCAGCGCCGTGCGCTCGCCGGTCGTACAGTCGGCGGCGCCGAGCAGGGAGTGGTCGGCGTCGTCGAGGACGGTGCTCACGCCGACGGGCCTGCCCATGGCGGCGGCGAGCCGGTCGAGGGTGCTGCGCGGAACCAGCCGCTCCTGGAGCCGCAGCCTGGTCGTCCGCTCGGAAGCGGCGAGTGCCTTCAGGGCCCCGGGCCGGTCACCGACCGTGGCCTGCGAGGCGCTGATCATGGTGGCGGCGGCGGTGAGTGCGAGGGCGGTTCCGGCGAGGAAGGCGCGCAGGGCGCGGCCCCGCTTCTGCCTGCGGTGTCGGCCACGTTGCTTCATACGTCCTCCCGAGGCGGGCCAACTGCGGCCATTGGTCCGTGTGTTGACCAAAGGAGCAGGTGGGGTGGCCCGTAGAGGGATGCTACGGCAGTCCGGGGCGGTAGGGCACGAAGACCGTGCAAATATGCGGAAGATACGGCCGTGTGGTCACTGAGGGGTATGTGTCGGACACGCTCAGGGCAAGTCGGCCGGCTGCCGTGCGTTGATCACGGTCGGTGCCGTCGACTGCGGCAGCAGATCGCGCGGGTCGGCCGGCAGGAGCAGCTCCACCTCCGCGTCCTCCGCGAAGCGGTAGGGCCGGTGCTCCAGCAACCCGCCGAGATAGCGCCGTACTCGGGACATCTCGGCGCGCACCGTCACCGTACGCGCCGGGTCGCGGAAGACCTCCTCGGCCAGGCCCGCCGCGCTGCGGCCGCCGCGGTGCAGGGCGAGCAGATACAGCAACTCGGCGTGCCGGGGGCTGAGTTCATGGCTCCAGGAGCCGGCGGACCCGGACACCGTGACCGACCAGCGGCGCGACTGCGTCAGGTCCAGCACGATCCGAGTGGCGCCGCGCGGCACCGGCTCGTCCGTGGCCCGGACCAGCCAGCCCTCTGCCAGCGGCTCCACCATGCACAGCCCGAGCGGCGGCAGCCACCGGCGGCCCGCCGTCAGCGACTTGGGCAGGGCGATCCGGCTGGTGTACGGCATCCCGGTCACCGCCGCGGTCCAGCCGTCCCGGTCCACCGCCAGGGCCCGGCCGCCCACCCGGGCCAGCACCGGCGCGGCCACCGCGCGCAGCCGCTCCAGCGAGGTCAGATGCAGCTCGCGCAGCCGGGCCTCGGCCAGCTTGGCCACCGAGTCCACCCAGGCGAGCGTGGCCGGGTGCATCGTCTCCAGCGGTCCGCTGACGTCCACGACACCGATCAGCCGGCCGTCGCGCGGGTCCGTGATGGGCGCGCCGGTACAGGTCCAGGAGGTCTGCGAGCGCACGAAGTGCTCGGAGGCGAAGACCTGTACGGGCCGGCGCACCACCGCCGGGGTGCCGACGCCGTTCGTCCCGACGACGTCCTCCCGCCAGTCGGCGCCCAGTTCGAAGCCGAGCCCGTCCGCCTTGCGCAGGACGGCCGGGCTGCCCTCGCGCCACAGCACCCGGCCGTCCGCGTCGGCGACCACCATGATGTGGTGGGCGACGTCCGCGACCGACAGCAGCCCTTCCCGCAGCACCGGCAGGACGTGCCGCAGCGTCGTGCTCTCCCGGCGCCGCCGCACCTCGTCGGAGGGCAGCAGCCCGGAACGATGGTCGCGTTCGGGGTCGATGCCGCTGCGCAGCATGCGCCCCCAGGACTGCTCGATCACCGGGCGCGGCGCGACGGGGGTGCGCTGCCCGGACAGCCTGGCGGCGCGGACCTCGCTGAGTACCCGCGCCGCGCGCGCCGTGTCGACCACGGCGAGCTGCGTCACGTCCGTCGGCGGGTGCACCACGGGGCCTCCCGGAAGAAGAGCTCGGGACAACCGGTTTCCCGTCGCGTTTCGGCCACGGAGCCGGAGTCGTCCGTACTGTCCGTCCATAGTGCCGTCCGTTCGCGGCGGACGGGCCCAGTCCAGCCGCAGACAGCAACAAGTTGCAACCCCTTGCAACCCTGGTGGACCGGCTCCTGCTTGATTGAATATTGAGCAACGCCGTCCCGAGCGGCGTTCGTGGCCTCGAACGGGCCGGTTGGGCGGGGGTGGTGCCGTGTCGGCGCAGCACCACCCCCGTACGACAGGAGCCCAGGTCAGGACACCGGTCGGGCCCGCTCGACCACCGACGCCAGGTCCAGTGTGTGAGGCAGCGTCCCGAAGGCCGCGCCCGCGTCGCCGCCCAGCCGCGAGGCGCAGAAGGCGTCGGCCACCTCCGGTGGGGCGAACCGGACGAGCAGCGAACCCTGGAGCACCAGCGCGAGCCGCTCCGTCAGCCGCCGGGCCCGCCCCTCGATCCCGGCCAGGTCGGCCAGCTCGGTCAGCAGGTCCTTGATCGCGGCGTCCAGGCGGTGGTCGGCGCCGCGGGCCTTGCCGACCTCCTGGAGGTAGGCGCCCAGGGCCTGCGGCTCGCGCTGCAGGGCGCGCAGCACGTCCAGCGCCTGCACATTGCCCGCGCCCTCCCAGATCGAGTTGAGCGGCGACTCGCGCACCAGCCGGGGCAGTCCCGACTCCTCGACGTACCCGTTGCCGCCCAGGCACTCGGCGGCCTCGACCGCGACCGGTGTACAGCGCTTGGTCACCCAGTACTTGGCGGCCGGCACGGCGATCCGCAGCAGCGCCCGCTCCTGCTCGCCGCCCTCGTCACAGGCGGCGGCGAGACGCAGCGCGAGTGTGGTCGCCGCCTCCGACTCCAGCGCGAGGTCGGCCAGGACGTTGCGCATCAGCGGCTTGTCGATCAACTTCGCGCCGAACGCCTCCCGGTAGGTGCAGTGGTGCACGGCCTGCGCGACGGCCTGCCGCATCAGACCCGCCGAGCCCAGCACGCAGTCCAGGCGGGTCGCCGCCACCATGTCGATGATGGTCCGCACCCCCCGCCCCTCCTCGCCGACCCGTCGGGCCCAGGTGCCGTCGAACTCCACCTCGCTGGAGGCGTTGGAGCGGTTGCCGAGCTTGTCCTTGAGCCGCTGGATCAGGAAGACGTTGCGGGAGCCGTCCTCCAGGACGCGTGGCACGAGGAAGCAGGTGAGCCCTTCCGGAGCCTGGGCGAGCACCAGGAAACCGTCGGACATCGGGGCCGAGCAGAACCACTTGTGCCCGGTGAGCTCGTATGTTCCCTCCTCGGCGAGGGGCCGTGCGCTCGTCGTATTGGCGCGTACGTCGCTGCCGCCCTGCTTCTCCGTCATGCCCATCCCGAACAGCGCCCCGGCCTTGAGGCGGGCGGGCCGCAGCTCGCGGTCGTAGACCATGGACGTGAGCCGCGGCTCCCACTCGGCGGCCAGGGCCGGGTCGGTGCGCAGGGCGGGGACGGCCGCGTGGGTCATCGACAGGGGGCAGAGGTTCCCGGCCTCGACCTGCGTCCACACCAGGAACGCGGCGGCTCTGCGGACATGGCCGCCGGGCCGGACCCAGGCCGCGGTCAGCCCCGCCGCGACACCCTTGCCGAGCAGGCGGTGCCAGGCGGGGTGGAAGTCGACCTCGTCGAGACGGTGGCCGTGGCGGTCGTGGGTGCGCAGCCGGGGCGGGTTCTCGTTGGCCTGGACCGCCCACTCCTGCAGCTGCGCCGAACCGGAGGCCCGGCCGAGCGCGGCCAGCTCGCCGCGCGCCTCGTCGAGCAGCTCGGGGTCCAGATGCCGTTCGACGGCCGCGGTGAGGGCACGGTCGCCGCCGAAGAGGTCGTAGTCGGCCAGGGGCGGGGGCTGGTTGGTCACGGTGTGCGTGGTGCCTGCCATGCGGCGAAAGTACCTCGGGGCGGGGCGGGGGTCACGCACGGCCCTCGGCCCCAGGGGCGGTCGGTTCTCGCCCCCGCCGCCCCTCCCCGCCCCGTCCCCGGGCCTCGCCCCTTCGACCCCGGTGGGGGCTGCGCCCCCTGCACCCCGCTTACGGGTGCCGCCCTCCCCGTACCCCGCTCCTCACATGCCGTGGCCGACGACGTGTGCCGTGTACACGGGCGGCCGGATGGACCCCGAACAATCCGGCCAACGCGAACATGACAGAAAAATGGGTCGTATCACTCCGGCGGCCACCGGGCCGGGGGATGAGTGCACTCGGCCGCGGCGGATACCGTTAGGTCGTGCAGTCAGCAAGTGAACCGCCGCAGAGCCCCTCCGGGCGTCTCCACCGGGCGCGTGCCCTCTATCGGAACGTCTCGAAGCGCAGGACTGCCTGGCTGCTGCTCAAGGACACCGTCAACTCGTGCATGGAGTACCGCATCCTGGGCCTCGCGGCCGAGGCCGCGTTCTTCACGCTGCTGTCCGTGCCGCCCCTGCTGCTGAGCCTGATCGGCCTGCTCGGCTACGTCGACGACTGGACCGGCGCGCACTCCATCGCGAGCCTGGAGAACAACATCCTGGAGGCGTCCCGCACCGTCCTGTCCGACAAGGGCGTCTCGGAGATCGCGCAGCCGATCCTGCACGACGTCATGAAGGGCGGCCGGCCCGACGTCATCTCCATCGGCTTCCTGTTCGCCCTGTGGTCGGGCTCCCGCGCGGTGAACGTCTTCATCGACACGATCACCGTGATGTACGGCCTCGACGGCGTCCGCGGCATCGTGAAGACCCGCCTGCTGTCCTTCGCGCTGTTCATCGTGGCCCTGCTGATCGGCTCGGTCGCGCTGCCGCTGATGGTGGCCGGGCCGGACGCGGTGGTGAACGTCGTGCCGTGGTCGACGACCGTCGTACAGGTCCTGTACTGGCCCGTCGTCATCGTCCTGTCGATCGCGTTCCTGACCACGCTGTACCACGTGTCCGTGCCCGTCCGCTCCCCGTGGATCGAGGACGTGCCCGGCGCCCTGGTCGCCCTCGCGATGTGGGTGCTGGGCAGCTTCCTGCTGCGCATCTACCTGACCAGCACGGTCGAGGGCCCCACCATCTACGGCTCGCTCGCCGCACCCGTCGCCGTACTGCTGTGGATCGGCGTGTCCGCGTTCGCCGTCCTGGTCGGGGCCGCGGTCAACGCCGCGATCGACCGGGTCTGGCCGGCCGCCGCGACCGCCGCCGCCCGCGCCGCGAACGAGCGGCTGCGCGAGGTGCAGCTGGCCGAACACGTGGCCCGCGCGGCCGCCGGCCACGAAACCGACCCGACCGACCCCGACATGCCCTCCGAGTTCCCGGAACGCTGGTCCCGCTTCCTGCCACCGGAGGACGTGACGTCCCGCCTGCGAACGCACGTGAAGAGCACCCACCCGCACCACAAACACGACGGTTCGGAGGCGCCCTGAAGGGGCGCGGGGCTGTGTCGACGCTCCCCGCTAAACCTTCCAAACTCCCGCCGCCGCAGCCTCCCTCACAAATTCCCCGAAGTCCCGGGGCGCCCGCCCCAACACCTGCCGGACCCCGTCCGTGAGATACGCGTTGCGCCCATCAAGCAGCCCCTCGAACACCCCCACCAGGAATTCCGCCTCCTCGGCCGGCACGCCGAACCCGGTAAGCGCCTCGCCATAAGCCCGCGCAGGCACCGGCGTATAGGAAACCGTCGTACCGGTCACGGAGGAGATCTCCGAGACCGCCTCACGGAATGACAGCAACCGCGGCCCGGTCAACTCCACCGTCCGCCCGACATACCGCTCCCCGGCCGTCAAAGCGACAGCGACCACGTCGGCGATGTCCCGCACATCGACGAACGGCTCCCGCACCTCACCGGCGGGAAACACCAGCTCCCCCCTGCGCAACTCCTCCACCAGCGGCCCCTCGCTGAAGTTCTGCGCGAACCATGCGGCCCGTACCACCGTCCAGTCCGCACCCGAAGCCTTCAGCGCCTCCTCGGTCGCCAGGGCCTGCCGCTCGCCGCGCGCCGACAGCAGCACCAGCCGCCGCGCCCCGAGCCCGACCGCCTCCCGGGCGAGCGCCCCGACGCTCTCGGTCGCCGCGGGGGCGCCGACGTCGGACGGGTGCACGAGGTACGCCGCGTCGGCGCCCCGCAGGGTCTTCGCCCAGGTCGTCGGGTCCTCCCAGTCGAAACCGTGGGCGCGGGAGGCGGCCCGCACCGCGAGCCCCGCCGCCCGCGCCGCCTGCGCCACGCGGCTCCCGGTGCGCCCCGAGGCACCGGTCACCACAACCGTCGTGTTCTGCGTGTTCGCTGCGTTCTCAGCCATGCCTCCAGTCAAGGTCCGTACGCCCCAAGACCCCATCGCCGAACGGCTCATTCCCATGTGCGGGCGTCTACGCTCAGGGCATGGACCCCCTTGCAGGTCTCCTCGACGGACCCCGCGCGCGGGGCGCCTTCATGATCCGGGCGTGTTTCGAACCGCCCTGGTGCGTACGGATCGAGGACCGCGCCCCGCTCAGCGTCATGCTGATGGTCCGCGGCGAGGCGTGGATCATGACGGACGCGGGCGAGCGAAGCGAGATGGGGGTCCCCCCGGCCGAGGGCTGGGGGAGGGTGTTGCTGCGGCCCGGCGACCTCGCCATCGCGCGCGGCCCGGACCCGTACACCTGCGCCGACGACCCCGAGACCGAACCGCAGGCCCTGATCCTGCCGGGTGCCGAGTGCCGCTACCCCGACGGGCGTTCCCTCAACGGCGTCATGGACCTCGGCGTGCGCACCTGGGGGGACCGGCTCGACGGGTCGGCCGTGATGCTGATCGGCACCTATCTCTGGCACGGCGAGGTCGGCGGGCGCCTGCTGGACGCCCTGCCGCCGCTGCTGTCCCTCACGCCCGACGTATGGGACTGCCCGCTCACCCCGCTCCTCATGGAGGAGATCGTGCGGGACGAGCCGGGCCAGGAGGTTGTCCTCGACCGCCTCCTCGATCTGCTGGTCATCGCGGCGCTCAGGGCCTGGTTCGCCCGCCCGGAGGCGGCGGCACCGGCCTGGTACCGGGCGCTGGCGGACCCCGTGGTGGGGCGGGTCGTGCGCCTGCTCCACGACGATCCGGCCCACCCCTGGACGGTGGCCTCGCTCGCGGCCAAGTCGGGAGTCTCCCGGGCCGCCCTCGCCCGCCGCTTCACCGGCCTCGTGGGCGAGGCCCCGATGACGTACCTGACCGGCCGCCGCCTGGCCCTGGCCGCCGACCGCCTGCGCGACACCGACGACACCCTGGAGTCCATCGCCCGCCAGGTCGGCTACGGCAGCGCGTTCGCACTGTCCAGCGCCTTCAAGCGGGTGTACGGCGTGAGCCCGCAGGAGTATCGGACGCGGACGGCGTAGTCCCCGCAGGAACGTCGGACGCGGACGGCGTAGCCTTCCGTGGGTGTACGCGGAGAGGGCGTCCCGGCTGACCGGGGCCGTCGTGTGGACCAACACCCCGTCCGGGGCGGGAGCCGGCCGTGTGCTGCCCGACGGCTGCATGGACCTGCTGTGGCACCGGGGCAGGCTGCTGGTCGCGGGGCCGGACACGCGTGCCTACGTCACCGCGGGTGAGCCCGGAGTGTGGGTGGGCGTCCGCTTCTACCCCGGCACCGCGCCCGCCCTGCTGGGTGTGCCCGCACACGAGCTGCGCGACCGCCGGGTGGCGCTCAGCGAACTGCGGCCGGCCGCCGAGGTCCGCCGCCTCACCGCCCGCGTGAACGCGGCCGCCGAACCGGCAAGCGGCCTGGAGGAACTCGCGCTGCGCCTGGCCGCCGACACCGAACCCCCCGACCCGCTGCTACGGCACCTCGTGACCGCCCTCGGCGAGGGCCGCCCCGTCGCCGCCACCGCCGACGAACTCGGCCTGGGCGCCCGCCAGTTGCACCGCCGCTCCCTGGCGGCCTTCGGCTACGGCCCCAAGACGCTGGCCCGTGTGCTGAGGCTGCAGCGGGCCCTGAGGCTGGCACGGGAAGGGGTGCCGTTCGCGGAGACGGCGGCCCGGGCCGGGTTCGCCGACCAGGCCCATCTGGCTCGGGACGTCAAGGAGCTTGCGGGGCTGCGGCTCGGGCAGCTACTCGGCCGCGGGTAGCTGCGCGAACAGGTCGACGCCGTTGCCGTCAGGGTCGTGCACCACCGCGTACCGCATCCCCCAGAAGGCGTCCCACGGCTTGAGTTCGCCGTGGTACCCGGCGCCCACGAGGTCCTCGTAGACGGAGTCGACCTCGGCGGGCGACCCGCAGTTGAAGGCGAGCGAAATCCGGCCGCCGCCGGCCGGTGGCTGATACGCGGGGTGGAAGGAACGGACGGTCTCCTCGGGATCCAGGGCGAGCGTCAGCCCGCCGGGCAGCTCGGTCTCGACGTGCGGCTGGTCCTCGGAGCCCTCGGGGAAGACGAGCCCGAGGCGACGGTAGAAGGCGAGCGAGGCGGCCATGTCGGAGACGACCAGGCCGACCACGGCGAATCGTGGAGTCATGCCGTCACCGTAGGCAGCGCCCCCGCGGCCGGTCTTGAAGGAATCGGACACCCTCAGCCGAAGGTCACCGGCCCGCGAGGCGTGTCCACCGTGAACGAGAGACCCACCGGCCCCTCGGACACGGCCAGCTCGGCTCCGACGGCGGACAGCAGCGGGCGTATCTCGTCCGGGTCCGGGGCGGTGGCCGACAGCCGGAGCAGGGGAGTGACGGGCAGAGCCGCCGATGTCGGGTGCGCCGAGGACCCCCAGTCGATCAGGAAGGGAACGAGACCGGACGGATGCGCGGTGTCGCCGTCGGTCAGGCGCCATTCCAGCAGCGTCCCGTCCGGCCGACGGCGGCTCATCGGGCGCACCGGACCGGGGTCGTATCCCCGCGCCCGCGCCGCCGCGACCGCCGTGTCCAGGTCCGGCGGACTGATCGCCCAGGTCACCGTCCGCGCGGAGGCCAGCTGGTCGACGTCGAACGGGCGGGGGCCCTCCGGCCCGGACTGTTCCGGGTCGGGCCCGATGATCTCCAGATAGCTGGAACCGCCCAGTGAGACCAGGTAATTGCGAGTACCGAACCCCACATGCGCACCACCGGGTGCAGGCGTCACACCGGTGAGCCGAGCGAAGTCGGCCACGGTCGCCGCGAGTTCGGGGGTCGCGAGAACCAGATGGTCCAGATGCACGGGAATGGCGTTCATGCCGGCCGAGGCTACGCAGAGGGCCACCACAATGGAACGCCTGTGCGGCGGAACTGATGCAGCAGGGGGTGCGGCGGCGCCCTGAAGGGGCGCGCGGCTGCGTCGATGTGCGGCTACCGCCGCTCGGGCGCGACCAGCCACGACGCAGCCGCAGACGAACGACGTACAGCGGCACTCCCGGCTTGCGCTCAGCGCGGGCGTCCCGTGCTGGAACGCTCCACCAGCCGAGTCGACAACTCCGTACGCGTCCCCTCCAGGCGATCCCCCGCCATCATCCGCACAAGCAAGTGCAACGCGGCCCCCGCCATCTCCGCCAGCGGCTGCCGGATCGTCGTCAGCGCGGGAGCGACCCACCGCGACTCGGGCAGGTCGTCGAAGCCCACCACACTCATGTCGTCCGGCACCCGCAACCCCCGTACGGCCAGGGCCCGGTACACCCCCAGGGCCATGTGGTCGGAGCAGACGAACACCGCCGTCGGTGGCTCGGGCAGGTCCAGGAGGTCCAGCATGCGGCGGTGTGCGACGCTCTCGTCGAAACCGGCGTGGCGGACGTACTCCGGCCGGTGCCGCACCCCCGCCGACGCGAGCGCCGAGCGGTACCCGGCGACCCGGGCGCTGCTGCACATCTTGCGCTGGTGGCCGGCGATGACGGCGATGCGTTCGTGGCCGAGGGAGAGCAGGTGCTCGGTCGCGGTGACCCCGCCCTGCCAGTTCGCCGCGCCCACCGACACCACGCCCGGAGGGGGTTCGAGGACCGGGTCGATCAGTACGTACGGGATGCGGTGCGTGGCCAGCCAGGCGTACTGCGAGGGCGTCAGCTCGGCCAGGTTGAACAGCACCCCGGACGAACCGCGCGCGATGAGCTTGTCGAGCCAGCCGCGCTCCGGGCGTCCGCCACGGGTGCGGGTGAGTCCTGCCGAGACGACCACCTCGAGACCCGCGTCGTGCGCCGCCGCCTCCACACCGTGGAGCACCGCCCCCGACCAGGAACTGTCCAGCGAGTGCACGACCAGGTCGACCAGCCCCGGCACCTTCGCCGCGTCGAACCGGGGTCTGCGGACGTAGCCGAGCCGGTCCAGGGCCTCCGTGACGCGGCGGCGCGTCTCCGGGGCCACGTCCTCCCGGCCGTTGACCACCTTGGACGCGGTCGGCACGGAGACCCCCGCCTCGCGGGCCACGACCGCCAGCGTCGGCCCGGCCGCCACGCTCGCACTCCCCGTGCGGACCATCGGGAACCACCTCTCCGGCCCGCCCGAGGGCCATGAAAAGTTTCGACCACCACAGAAGCAGTAAGCGCTTCCCCACATTAGATTCACCAGATCACGTCGGGAAGAGGCCGGACTTCTCAGGTCTACGCGGTTTCAGACTTTCGAAACTTCGAACGTGGCGGCCATGTACCACGACCTCGTCGCCCCCGAAAGGCGGAGGTGACTACGGCTCCACCAGCGGCGGCTACGGCCGGCTCGGGTTCGGCATCCTGATGTACGCCAAGTAGCCGGTGAATCGCGCTCTGCACCGGAATACCGGAGCGATCTGTGGTGCTCTGTTGTTACCGGTGCAGGGGCGCGGTGAGGAGGCTGATGGTCGTATGACGGCAACAGTCCAGGCAGACCCGGTGGTGAACACACCGTACGGGGCCGTACGCGGCCGGTACGAGCACGGCGTCGCGGTGTTCCGGGGCATCCCGTACGCCGCACCCCCCTTCGGCCCCCGCAGGTTCCGTCCGCCCGTGCCGCCCGAACCCTGGGACGGTGTGCGCGACGCCGGCGCGTTCGGGCCGACGCCGCCGAAGCCGCCGTACTCCGAGGCCTTCGAGAAGTACCTGTCCGACCCGGTCGTCCCCGGTGACGACTGTCTCAATCTGAACGTGTGGACGCCTGAGCCGGGCCCCGGGGCCCGGCTCCCCGTTCTCGTGTGGCTGCACGGCGGCGCCCTGACCAGGGGATCCTCCGCGGTGCCGGTGTACGACGGGCGGAACTTCGCCCGGGACGGTGTCGTCCTGGTCTCGATCAACTACCGGCTGGGCGTCGAGGGCTACGGACTGTTCCCGGACGCTCCCGCCAACCCCGGTCTGCGCGACCAGCTCGCCGCTCTGCAATGGGTGCACGAGTCGATCGGGGCCTTCGGCGGAGACCCCGGCCGGATCACCGTCGCCGGGCAGTCCGCGGGGGCGATCAGCATCGGCGCCCTGCTGGCCGCCCCGCAGGCGCAGGGGCTGGTACGGCGGGCGGTCCTGCAGAGCGGGCCGCCCGAGGCGTTCGAGCGGGACAAGGTACGGCGCATGGTGCGCCGCATGGCCACCCGCCTGAAGATCCCCGCCACCGCCGCGGCCTTCGCCGACGTCGACCGCGATCTGCTCCTGCGCACCCAGGCCGACGTGGGCAAACTCAGCAGCCCAGTGCTCGGCGGCCCCTCCTTCGGGATCGTCGTCGACGGCGATCTGGTGCCGCGCGATCCGCTGGAGGCGCTCGTCGACGGCGACGCGGCGCGGGGCGTCGACCTGATGATGGGCTGGACCAGCGACGAGTACCGGCTCTGGCTCGTCCCCGGCGGCCTCCTGGAACGCGTCGATCACCTGGGCGCGGTCGCCCTCGCCGGCGCCATGGCCCGCTGCCACTGCAACACCGAGGTGCCCCGCGGCTATCGCACCCTGCACCCCGAGGCGGGCACCGCCGAGATCGTCGGCCAGATGGTCACCGACCATCTGTTGCGCCTCCCGCTGCACCGCCTGGCCGACGCCCGCCCCAGCACCTCGTACGTGTACGAGTTCGCCTGGCCCTCCAACCTCCCCGACCTCGGCGCCTGCCACGCCCTGGAGCTCGGCTTCGTCTTCGACACCGGCGATGTCCCGGAATCGCGCAAACTGGCAGGTGAGGGCGCGCCCCAGGAGCTGGCCGACACCATGCACGCGGCGTGGGTGCGGTTCGCGGCCGACGGGAAACCCGGCTGGGAGCCCTGGGACGCCACGCATCCGGTGCGGATCTTCGACGCGGGCGAGCCCCGCACCGTCCACGGGCCGCGGGACGCCGAGATCGCCCTGTGGACCGCCGACGCGCTCAGGACTCCGTCCTCCACTCCCGCCTCGGTCCCGGTCGACGGTACGTCCACGCGCAGCACGGAGCTGCGCTCCGTCGTACGCCGGCTGCGGCTGCCCGGCTCGGTCCGCAGACAGTGACCACCGGGCTTGCGCCCCCGAAGGGGCGCGGGACAGCGTCGATATGCGGCTCCGCCGCGCGGGCGCGAGCGACCACGAACAATCCGTAGTCGCGAGGCAACAGAACCCGCTACGGCGAAAAGGCGAACGCTTCAGCGACCCAGCGCCCCGGCAATCCCCGCGATGGCCTGCGGCCCCACCCGGCAGCACCCGCCGATCAGCCGCGCCCCGGCGCCCCGCCACCCCGAAACCTGCTCGGCGGCGAAGGAAGACCGCCCCGCCCAGGTGCGACCCTCCGCATCCCAGGCCTCACCACTGTTGGGGTAGACGACGACCGGTTTGCCAGTGACCCGGACGGCAGTCAGCACCGCACCGTCGACATCCTCCGGCGCACAGCAATTGACGCCGACGGCGATCACTTCGTCCACGTCGGCGGCGAGGCCGAAGGCTTCCTCCAGCGACTGCCCCGCACGGGTGCGATCACCGTCCACCGTGTACGAAAGCCAGGCGGGGACGCCAAGTCCGCGCACCGCCCGCAGCAGCGCCGTCGCCTCGTCGGAATCCGGCACCGTCTCCAGCGCCAGCACGTCGGGACGGGCGGCGGCCAGCACCTCCAGCCGGGGCCGGTGGAAGCGCTCCAGCTCGTCGACGCTCAGCCCGTACCGCCCCCGGTACTCGGAGCCGTCCGCGAGCATCGCCCCGTACGGGCCCACGGACGCGGCCACCCACAGCGGCCGCGTGACCCCCTCGGCCTGCGCCCGCCGTGCCGCCTCGCGCGCCAACTCCACGCTCAGGGAGAGCAGTTCGGCCGCCTTCTCGTGCCCGATCCCGCGCTTCGCGAACCCCTCGAACGTGGCCTGGTAGCTCGACGTGATCGCCACGTCCGCACCCGCCTCGAAGTACGCGAGGTGCGCCTCGGTGATCGCCTCGGGCCGCTCGGCGAGCAGCCGCGCCGACCACAGTTCGTCGCTCAGGTCGTGCCCGGCGGACTCGAGCTGGTTGGACATACCGCCGTCGAGCACCACGGTGGTGGCGGCGAGGGCCTCGGCGAGGGAGGGAGGGGTGTCGCTGGTCATGTGAAGACGCTAGCCGAAGAGGCCGGCGACGACCGTCCATGTCCATCACGTGAACAGGTCGCCCAGCATGTGGGACGCCGGGTTGCGGTCACGAACCGTGTGAAGCGGTGAGGCGTCGGCCTAACCGTGCGCCGCATGCCGTCCGCCCCTCCGCCCGCCACCGCGCCCGCGCCTGACCGCCGGCACCACGAGCCCGACGAGCAGCCCCGCCGCCAGCACGTACGGCCACCAACCAAGGCCGCTGTCCGCGGTGCCGCCCGCCGCCGCCGCGCCGGAGGATGCCCTGTCCGGGCGGGCGGCGGTCGGGGAGTGGCTCCCGGTGGCCGCGGTCAGGGTGACGTCATTGCCGTCGCCGCCGTGGTAACTGATCCGGTACGTGGTGTCGGCGAGCTTCAGCCGTGTGCCTTCCTTGAACCCCTTGAAGGCGCCGGTGGTCCTCGACCTCCCCGAGTGCTCGATGACGGTGATCGCAGGCGCCGGTTTCGTCCCGGCGGCCGACAGGTCGAGGTCTCCGGCCAGTCGGACCGATGATCCCGTCACCTTCAACGGCGCGGCGCCCAGGACCAGTTCGCCCTTCGCGCTCTGTGCGTAGCTCCCGGAGACCGTGACCCCGCCCGCCACGACACCGTCGTTGGTCACGGCCCCCTTCACGGTGCCCTTGCCGCTCAGCGTGGTGGCCACGCGCAGTCCGGACGGCCCGGGGTCGAGCCGCGAGCCCGTCGAGTCGAGTCTGATCGCCTTGCTGTGGACGAGGGTCGCGCCGGAGCGCAGTGCCAGGGTGCCCTTCTCGACCGTCGTCGTGCCGGTGTACGTCACCTGGCTTCCCGTCAGGGTGGCCGTGGCGGTCCCGGTCTGTGTCAGAGATCCGCTGCCGCCGATCCGGGACAGCGCCAGGGACTTGCCCGTGTTGTTCAGCACCAGCGAGCCGTTGTCGACCACCTTGTAGAGGTCACCCTTGGTGTAGAGGCCGCCGTCCCCTCCCGGCCTGCCGCTGCCCAGTCGCAGTACCGCGCCCTTCTCGACCGTCGTCGAGCCGTTGTAGTACTGGACGGCGGCGAAGGTCACATCGTTGCCCTTCGTCCCCTTGATGACGATGTCCCCGGCGCCGGGCGCGGCCAGCGTGTCGTGGAACCTGCCGCCGCCGATGGGAGCGCCCAGTGTCACCGGCCCGTCGTAGTCGAACGTGAGCAGCGAACGGGAGCGCGCCGCAAGCAAGTTGATGTAAACGGTCTCTGCCGTGCCCGGCATGAAGATCTTGTGGGTCGTGCCGTCGCCCCACTGGACGTTCGCGCCCTTGATGTTGGTGCCGCGCTTGTTGACGTTCTTGTGCGCGGGCGTCCAGTTCAGGGACGGGTCGCTGAGTGAGGGGTCGGTGTCGCCGCCCTGGTTCGACCAGCTGTACTGGCCGGTCAGAATCACCTTGCTGCCGGGCCGTGACTGGACGTTGATGTCACTGCCGTACTCGCGCTGGTAGAAGTCCATGCCCATGGTGACGGTCTGATTGAGAGGCGTGTCCACGGTCCAGGTGCCCTGGTTGAGGACCTTGCGCACGTTCGGCAGCGACGTGGCGAACTCCGGCGCGCCGGCGCTGAGCTGCGTGCCGTTGTCGATCACCCCCGAGAAGGAGTGGGTGCCCGACAGGGACCAGCTGCCCCACAGGAAGCGCGGCTGGGTGATCAGGCCCGAGCCGCTGATCGTGCCCAGGTTGTAGGCGCTCGTCAGCGACAGCCGCAGCGTGCCGTCGACCCGGATGTTGTCCTGGTTGAGCCGGAACGCCGGGGTGTTGTACGGGAAGTGCCCGATCAGCCCGGTCGTCCCGCCGTCGCCGTACTGCAGGGTCGCGCCCCGCTCGACGGTGATCGCGGGCGGGTCGGCGTCGGCCGTGGTGACGTACGGGTGGTTGCCGCCCCGCGTCCTCACGACCTGCCGCTGACGGGACCGGGGGAGCGTGAAGTCGCTGTCCTTGGTGAGGACCAGCGTTCCGCCGCCGCGCACCGTGAGCGTGCCCTCGCCGCGGAACACCCCGTCGTACTTGGTCGTCCCGGACGGCACGGTGACCACGGTGTCACCGGTGAGCGTCACGTCCCGGTCGGCGAGCACCTCGGCGGTGACATCACGGGCACCGGCTGCTGCTGCGGGGGGAGCGGTGGAGAGCAGGGCGGCGACGGCCGCGAGGGCTCCGGCGAAGGCTGCTGTCTGGTGGGGGGTATGGCTGCGCACGTCAGAGGAGACGGCCGGGAGAGCCGCCGATAACAGAAAAACCGCCGAACGGGCGGAAATTTGGAAAGCGCTGTCTGCCGGTCCCGTCAGACCCGTTGACCTCCCCGTTCCACACCCTTACCTTTTCGGCGTTCGTAATGACAGATGTTGTTCGCTACCTCGAACGCCCCCCATGAGAGGCAGCCGCATGAGCCGCAACAACGACCTGCCCCAAGTCCCCAGCCGTCGCCTGATGCTGAAGGGAGCCGCCCTCGCCGCGGGCGCCCTGGCGGCCACCCCCGCCGTGGCCACCGCCGCGCCGACAGCGAAGGCGGCCCCGTTCGTGAACCCCCTCGTCCGTCAGCGCGCCGACCCGTACATCCACCGCCACGCCGACGGCCACTACTACTTCACGGCCACCGTCCCCGAGTACGACCGCATCATCC
Organism: Streptomyces sp. NPDC001137; assembly: GCF_040298885.1. Taxonomy (NCBI): domain Bacteria; kingdom Bacillati; phylum Actinomycetota; class Actinomycetes; order Kitasatosporales; family Streptomycetaceae; genus Streptomyces; species Streptomyces sp. NPDC001137. The sequence goes on along the minus strand of NZ_JBEPBA010000005.1, from coordinate 198,256 downwards.
TGCGCCGCTCCCGCACCCTGAACGGCCTTGCGACCGCCCCCGAGTCCGTCATATGGACCAAGCACGCCACAGGGGTCATGGGCGCGCACATCTGGGCGCCGGAGATCCACCGCATCGGCGGCAAGTGGTACATCTACTTCGCCTCCGCGCCCGCCGAGAGCGTCTGGGACATCCGCATCTGGGTCCTGGAGAACGCGAGCCCCGACCCCTTCAAGGGGACCTGGGTGGAGAAGGGTCAGGTGAAGACCGCCTGGGAGACCTTCTCCCTGGACGCCACCACCTTCAGCCACCGCGGCACCCGCTATCTCGTCTGGGCCCAGCACGAGCCCGGCATGGACAACAACACCGCCCTGTGGCTGTCGAGGATGGCGAACCCCTGGACCCTGACGGGACCTCAAGTTCGGCTCTCCACCCCGGAGTACGACTGGGAGACCGTCGGCTACAAGGTCAACGAGGGCCCGGCGGTCCTCGCCCGGGGTGGCCGTCTCTTCCTCTCCTACTCGGCCAGCGCCACCGACTACCACTACTGCATGGGCCTGCTGACCGTCGACGCGAACGCCGACCTGATGAACCCCGCCAACTGGTCCAAGTCGCAGGTCCCCGTCTTCACCAGCAACGACACCACCAAGCAGTACGGCCCCGGCCACAACTGCTTCACGGTCGCCGAGGACGGCCGCAGCGACGTCCTCGTCTACCACGCCCGCCAGTACAAGGAGATCACCGGCGACCCCCTGAACGACCCCAACCGCCACACGCGGATCCAGAAGCTGGGCTGGAACCAGGACGGCACCCCCCACTTCGGTGTGCCCGTGGCCGACACGGTCGCCGGCTCGGCGGCCGACTCCGGTAAGGACGGCGTGAGATGAGACGTGCGTACGCGGTACTGCTCGCCCTCTGCCTGTCCCTGTTCGGCGCCCTCGCGACCGCCGGCCCCGCGCAGGCCGCCGCCCAGACCGTCCCCAACGGCGTCCAGTTCACCGACACTTCGGGCAACCCGGTCCACGCCCACGGCGGCGGCGTCATCAAGGTCGGCTCCTACTACTACTGGTTCGGCGAGGACCGCAACAGCGACAACACCTTCAGGTACGTGGACGCCTACCGCTCCACCGACCTGAAGAACTGGGAGTTCCGGAACCACGTCCTGACCCAGTCGTCCGCCACCGAGCTCGGCACCGCCTACATCGAGCGCCCGAAGGTCATCTACAACGCCGCCACCGGCAAGTTCGTGATGTGGATGCACAAGGAGAACGGCGTCGACTACAGCCAGGCCCGCGCCGCCGTCGCCGTCTCCGACACCGTCGACGGGAACTACACCTACCAGGGCAGCTTCCAGCCGCTCGGCCAGTACATGTCCCGGGACATCACCACGTTCGTCGACACCGACGGCACGGCCTACATGGTCTCGGCCGCCAACGAGAACTACGACCTGCACATCTACGAGCTCACCGCCGACTACACCGGCATCGCCTCCCTGGTCGCCAACCCGTGGCCGGGCGGCCACCGCGAGGCCCCGGCCCTGTTCAAGCGGGGCGGTGTCTACTTCATGCTGACGTCGGGCGCCACCGGCTGGAGCCCCAACCAGCAGCAGTACGCCACCGCGACCAGCCTCTCCGGCCCGTGGACCGCGATGACGAACGTCGGCGACTCCACCGCCTACGGCTCGCAGACCGCGTACGTCCTTCCCGTCCAGGGGACTTCGGGCACCTCGTACCTCTACATGGGCGACCGCTGGGGCAACTCCTTCGGCGGCACGGTCAACGACTCCCGGTACGTCTGGCTGCCGCTGACCTTCCCGAGCTCCACCTCGATGTCCATGTCCTGGTCCCCGGAGCTCACCGTCGACACTGCCGCCGGGACCGTCACCGGCACCAGCGCCACGTACAACACGCTGATCGCACGGCACAGCGGCAGGTGCGCCGACGTGACCAACCAGTCGCTGTGGCAGGGCGCCCAGGTCAAGCAGTACGACTGCAACGGCGGCACCAACCAGAAGTACTGGTTCAAGTCCCTCGGCAGCGGCTACTACCAGCTGGTGGTCAGGAACAGCTCCCTGTGCGTGCAGGAGAACGCGAGCACCGTCACCCAGGAGAACTGCAGCAGCTCGGCCACCACCCAGCAGTGGTCACTGACCACCTCCGGCTCCTACGCCAACATCACGTCCCGCGCGAGCGGCGAGTGCCTGGACGTGTCCGGCGCGTCCACCGCCAACTCCGCCGCGATCATCACCTACACCTGCAACGGAGGCACCAACCAGCAGTGGACGCGCGGAACCTGACGTCAGATCAGGAGATCGATCGCGTCGATCGACGTACCCGCACTGAGGAAGGACGTCGTCCCCGAGCCGCTCACCACGTTGATCTTCAGCACGTTGTACCGGCTGGTGTCGGTGAGCCAGGCACTCGCCGGAACGCTGTAGGTGAACGTGTGGTTGTTGCCCCGGTACGAGCCCACGGTCAGCGACCGGGTGCTCGGCTGGCCGGGCGGCGAGGGGATCGACGACGTCCAGTCGTTGACGCTGATCTGCGGCCGTCCGTTGGCGTAGGCCGTCGTCACACCGATGCGCAGGGTGTGCGCGGCGGCGGCCTGCGCGGCCGTCAGCCTGAAATAGACGAGGATGCCGCTGTTGACGTCCTTCCAGAGGTAGCAGGGGAAGGCCGAGGTCTCCGTCCCGCTGCCGATGACGACGTTGCCGGTCCAGGACGCGGCCCGGCTGTCGGACGGGTGTGCGTACGTCATCAGGTCCGCGTTCTTGAACCCGCTCGGCGAGCCGTTCCAGTCCCCGATCCGCCAGATCGCGCTCGCGTTGCCCGGGTCGTTGGAGGAGGGGATCGCGATGGTGTTGAGGGTCGTCGTCCCGCCGGCGGTGACGGTCACCGAGCCGGTGTGGACGGCCAGTTCACCCTTGAAGACGGTCAGGGTGTACGTCCCCGGCAGCACCCCCGGTATGGAGAAGTAGCCGTCCGAGGAGCGGGCCGGACCCCAGTACTGCGCGGCCGGGCCGGCGAGCCCGACGGTGTACGGGAACGCCGTGTTCCGCCCGGTGATCCCGACGCCGGCGACCCTGCCGCGTCCGCTCGCCGCGACGTACCCGGAGATGCCGAGCGAGTCGGCCCAGGAGGTGGTGAGGTTCGCGTGGTACAGCGCCGAGGAGGGCGCGCCGCCGTCCGTGAAGGCGATGACGTACGGGCCCTGGAGGCCGAAGCGCTGGGCCTCCGTCTGGTTCTCGCCGTAGTAGAGGATCTCGTACAGGCCGCCGCCGTCGGCGCTCTGGTGGCGCAGCAGGGAGCGGTAGAAGGGGCCTCCGGAGGCCTTCTCGTGGTTGGAGCGGACCACGTACAGACCGACGCTCCCCGTGGACCAGCCGATGTAGTCGTAGTCGATGACGCGGAGCTTCGAGTAGTGCTTGGAGCGGGTCTGGCCGTCGGACTTCTCGAACACGTCCGAGGCCTCGACGGTGGTGGGCGCGTACGTGTACGAGTCGGGCTCGTCGTTGAGGAACATGCCCGCCTTGACGCGCACGATGTAGCGCGTGGCGCTGACCGAGTCGTCGGCCTTGTTGGTCCACAGGTAGACGTTGTTCTCGCCGCTGCGGGCCGCGTAGTAGTGCTTGAGGGTGCCGTGGGCGACGGAGATCAGGATCGTCGAACCGGACTGCTTGATCGTCACCGTGGAGGTGCCGAGACCGGACTCGATGTGGGAGTTCTTGCCTCCGTAGCCCTGGTACTCGGTGCCCTTGTAGACCAGCGAGGTCAGGTCGCCGTTGGTCTTGCTGACCTTGAAGACCAGGCTCGCGCCGGTGTCGACGACGTAGTTCGACCCGTCGTCGGAGTAGCCGAAGCTCGCGGCCGAGGCCGTGGAGGCGAGCGGCCCGGCGAGGGCGGCCGTCCCGGCGGCAGCGGCGGAACCGAGGACGAAGGTACGGCGGCCGACCGGTCTGTTCGCGGTTTCGGACATGGGGGGTGCCTCCTCCGGAAGCGGTGTGGGGGTGGAGCGAGTGGTTGTGAGGGTGACAGCTGAATCGATTTCGCGAAAGGGCTTTCACGGACGCGAGGTTGGCAATCTTGTGAAATTGGTCGGATAGCTAGAAAGCGCTTGTTGGGAGGGGTACGGTCCCAGCCGCCAGACCTTGTCGTCCGGTCGTTTCCTCGGAGGGACACGCGAATGAGACGTTTCAAGCTCGCCCTGCTGGCGGCGCTGACGCTGAGCGCCGGGCTGACGGCCGCACCGGCCCAGGCCGACGACAAGCCCCGCCCCCTCGGCATCGAGAACTGCACCGCCGGCGCCTGCCACTTCGCCGTACCGCCCGGCACGTACGACGTGAAGGTCCTCCTCGGCGGCGCGGCCGCGTCCAGCACGAGCATCAGCGGCGAGACCCGGCGCTCCCTGCTCCCCGAGACGGCCGCGGCGGCCGGTGAACGCGTCGCCCGCAGCTTCACGGTGAACGTGCGCACACCGGAGGGCGAGCCGACGGGACCGGACGGAACTCCCGGTCTGGATCTGGCGGTCGGCGGCTCGGCCCCCGCGCTCGCCGGCATCAGCGTCACACCCGCCCGGCACACCCACCAGATCCTCCTGGTCGGCGACTCCACGGTCTGCGACCAGCCCGCCGCCCCGTACTCCGGCTGGGGCCAGCAGCTGCCGCAGTACCTCCGCCGGGGCCTGTCCGTCGCCAACTACGCGGATTCCGGCGAGAGTACGGTGACGTATCTGAGGAACCCGCAGCTGTGGGCCACCGTCCAGCCGCTGATCCGCCCCGGCGACCTGGTCCTGATCCAGCTCGCCCACAATGACAAGACCACGGACGAGGCGACGTACCGGGCCAACTTGGAGACACTGGTGGCAGGTGTACGGGAGAAGGGCGGCGAACCGGTGCTCGTGACCCCCGTCGTGCGGCGCTGGTTCAATGCGGACGGCACTTTGAACAACAACACCGCACTGCTGGTCAACGGCCTCGGAGTGGACCATCCTGCTGTCATCCGCTCGGTCGCCGCGGCGCAGCACGTGCCACTCGTCGACCTGACGGCCGGGACGAAGGCGCTGGTGGAGTCCCTGGGCGTCGAGGGCTCCAAGGCGATCTATCTGTACAACGAGAAGAAGGACAACACCCACACCTCCGTCCACGGCGCCACGGTGTACGCGGGACTTGTCCGCGACGCACTTGTCGCCCAGCATCTGGTCCCGGAGGGTCTGGTGCGGGTGCGATGAACTCCTGGGGCGTCTCGACCGGAACCGGGGCGCCCCAGGTCCCCCCTTCGTCCGTCGCCGCAGCTCCTGAGAGAGAACCGATGCACCTGCCTGCCGAGGACCGCACGGCGAGTCCGCACACCGGCTACACCCGTGCCCACTGGGAGGCGGCCGCGGACGCCCTGCTGACCGCGGTCGAGCCGTACGCCGCGGAGGGCGGCGCGCTCTACCACCTCCCCGGCGACCGCACGAGCTGGTCCGGCCGGCTGTCCGACGGTCTGGAGGGCTACGCCCGTACGCTGCTCGCCGCGGCCTTCCGCCGCGACGAGACCGTGCTTCAGCGCTACGCCGACGGGCTCGCGGCCGGTGTCGCGGGTGTCTGGCCGCGGATCGAGGACCGCGGCCAACCCCTGGTCGAGGCGGCGTCGATCGCTCTCGCGCTGCGGCTGACCCGCCCGCTGCTGTGGGACCGCCTCGACGACGGCGTCCGACAGCGGGCGGCCGCCTGGCTCGGGGACGCGCTGACCGCCGAAGCCTGGCCCTGCAACTGGGAGCTGTTCCCGGTGACGGTGGGCGGATTCCTCGCCGAAATCGGTTACGAGACGGAGGCCTCCCGCAAGGCGGTCGACCGCGGCCTGGAGCGCATAGAGGGCTGGTACGTCGCCGACGGCTGGTACACCGACGGCGGCGGCCGCAAGTTCGACTACTACAACGGCTGGGCGATGCACCTGTACCCGGTGCTGCACGCCTGGCTGGCGCAGGACACCGCCCTGCTCGACCTGTACGGGGGCAGGCTCTCCCGCCATCTCGAGGACTACGCCCGCCTGTTCGGCAAAGACGGCTCCCCGATGCACCAGGGCCGCTCGCTCACCTACCGCTTCGCGACGACGGCCCCGCTGTGGCTGGGCGCGCTGACGGGACACACGCCGCTGCCGCCGGGCGAGACGCGGCGGCTGGCCTCGGGGGCCCTGAAGTACTTCCTGGAACGAGGCGCGATGGACTCCCGCGGCCTGCTCACCCTCGGCTGGCACGGCCCCGACCCGGGTGTCCTGCAAGGCTATTCGGGCCCCGCCTCCCCGTACTGGGCGAGCAAGGGCTTCCTCGGCCTGCTCCTGCCGCCGGACCACCCGGTGTGGACGGCTACGGAGGAGCCGGGCCCGGCGGAGCGCTCCGACGCACTCACTCCGATCTTGGCCCCCAACTGGCTCTTGCAGTCCACGAGCTCGGACGGGATCGTCCGTCTCCACAACCATGGCAGCGAGGACGTCCGCTACGACCCGTACTACACGCGCCTGGCCTACTCGACGGTGACCAAGCCTTCGTCGTCGTACGACAACAGCGTGATCCTCGGGGGCGATCCGAGCCGGACGGACATCGAGCCGTTGGGCGTGGGGGAAGGGTGGGTTGCCTCCCGGCACACTGCGGGCGGGGGAGCCCGGGTCACCAGCGTGGTGCTGGCTCGCGGGGCTGTGGAGGTGCGGGCGCACCTGGTGGCGGGGGCGGAGCCCGGGACGACCGTGCGGCTGACGGGGTGGGCGGCGGAAGAGGGCCTGCGGGCCGAGTTGTCGCCGGTCGTCGGGCTCTCCGACGCGCTCACCGGGGCCACCGGCGCGGGAGAGACCCTGTTCGTGGCGCTGGCCCGGCTGACCGGGGAGGAGGATCCCGTGCCGCTGGGGAAGACGGTGAGCGTACGGGTCGACGGGGCCGGGGAGTTGACCGTGCGCTGGAGCGACGGGCCCGAGGTCCGGGTCCGGCTCCGCGGATTGCGGGACGAGATCGTCGTGGAGGAGTCCCGTCCCGCAGGGTGATGACTCACGACGGGGGAGGCACAGCCCACGGGGGGTGGTGGCAGCGCGCCGGGCTGAACCCCGCGCGGCCACGTCCGCGCACTCGCTGGTGCGCATGGGCGCGGCCCGGGTCCGCCGGACTTCGTCCGGTGCATCCGGCCACGGACGAGGCCGTGTCCTGCCCCGTCCCCGCCATGTGTCGTTGTAACCCGCCGAAAGATAGGGGAACTTGGCCACCAGGCTCACCGAGCTGGTGGTGACCGAGGGGCGGTCGGCGGCCGGGTCGAGGCGCCGGCCGTGGCGTACCGGTACCGACGAGCGCGGCGGTCGCGGCGAGTCCGGCGAGTCCACGCGACGACGGGCCTACGGGCGGTCCGGACCCGGCGGGGCGTGAAGGTTGCCGCCCCGGTTTCCCGGGGCGGCGGGCGTCACCTCGTGGCGGGTTTCAGCCGCCGAGCACGGGGAGGGTGAGACCGCACTGGACGGGCTGGGCGTGGGTGGGGTCGAGGGCGTTGCGGACGAGTTGGGCGGCGTTGGAGTCGTAGGCGATCGACACGTGTTCGGAGAGGTCCTGGCGGCAGATGTCCTGGATCGTGATGTTCTTGACGGTCGCGCCCGGTCCCGCGGTCAGGAACTGGTGGGTGTACGGGGTGACGACCTCGTCGAACTTGGTGGCGATGACGGTGTAGGAGACGCCCGGCTGCGTGTCCCCGTCCCGGTCCAGCGTCTTGTTCACCTCGGAGCCGACCATCTGGTCCGCGTAGGCCTGGCCGACGAGGAGGGAGACGGGCTGGTTGAGACCCAGCTTGGTGGTCAGTGTGCCGAGGCCGGAGGCGGTCGTGCCGTGGTTGGAGGGCGCCAGTCCGATGAGGCTGTGCACCTTGTTCCGCTTCGGGTGCGCGGGGTCCGTGCCGCCCGCGAACCGCAGATACCAGCGGGGCGTCAGACCGCCGCCCTGGGAGTGCCCCACGAGGTCGACCTGCTTGGCCCCGGTGGCCTTCAGTACGCGGTCGACGTAGGCGGCGATCTGCCGGGCGGAGTCCGGGACGTGCGCGGTCGCCTTGATCGGGTTGCCGGGCGCCCCGCCGTAGTTGACGGCGAAGACGCAGTAGCCCAGCTGCTTCAGATACGGGGACATCGTGCCCCAGTTGAGCTTGGCGTTCGCGAAGGTCCCGTGCACCAGGACGACCGGGCGCGGATGCTGACGCGTGGGCTTGCAGGTCCAGTCGTCGGCCCCGGCCGGTGACCCTTCCGGGTCGAGGAGCCCGCCGACCCCCGCCGCCGGGAGGGCCAGGAGGTTCCGCGGTGGCGGAGGGGGCGCGGGACTGTCGGCCGCGACCGCCGCGCTCTGCTGCCCCACGGCCAGCGTCAGGGCGAACCCCGCACAGACCGCGGCCCACCTGGCGCGCCGTCGGGCCGACCGCTTCCAGGCAACATTTCGAGTCATCGCGCCGCTCCTCGTCTCGGGCCGGCCGAGCGCCGACGCCGAGATGATCGAGGAGCGGTGTGCGCGCGGTGCGTGACGACCGCGCGCAACGCCCCTCATGGAGCAGCGATTTCACCCGTCCGGACCGTGTCCTCCCGCGACTCGGCGAGGACGAAGGGGCCGGGCGTGACCCGAACGGATGGGGTGTGAGGCGAACGGTTTACGCACGAACAGTGCGGCCGTCACTGAAGCCAGGCGCTCCTGGCCTGCCGGTATGACCGGGACTCCACGGGAAACTCCCGCCCGGGCCGTCACCGGCGTGGTCGACCGCGTCCTCGAACTGGCCGCCACCTGGAGGAACCGGGCCGGTAAACCCGCCTCTCATGACCCGGCTCACAGCGCTCGGCGGTGAGTCCTTGGTAGAGTGGGGACTTTCGTGGGTATCAGACCCTTTGGACTCATCTCCGGCGAGGGACCGAGGAACCATGGACATGGACATCCCCGGCGACAAGCGACTGGCGGCTGCCGTCGTCATGGACGACAAGGGCCGGGTGCTCCTGGTCCGCCGCAGCGAGACGGAGAAGTTCCTGCCCGGAGTGTGGGGCGTCCCCTGCGGCAAGCTCGATCCGGAGGAGAGCGCCCGGGACGGTGCGCTGCGGGAGCTGAAGGAGGAGACGGGGCTCCTCGGTGAGGTCGTCCGCAAGGTCGGCGAGTCGTCCTTCGTCAGCGAGTACCGAGGGCACGAGATCAAGAACTGGCAGGAGAACTTCCTGGTCAGGCCGTTGAGCGAGCAGATCACCCTCCCTCGGGCCGACCAGGCCTATGCCTGGCTCGAACGCTCCGAGCTCACCACGGTCGAGATCGACGAGTACAACCTCGACATCGTGGACCAGGCCTTCACGAACTCCTGAGCAGCTCGGCGAGTCCGTCCAGCGCCGCCAGATAGTCGTCCGTCTCCAGCGGCACCTTCGGTACGGCACCCGGATGCGGGCCCGCCTCGGTGAACACGTCGGTGTGCTGCCGTCGTCCGCTTCCCGTCTCCAGGAACAGCGTCACCGTGGGTACGTCCGTGTCGCACCAGGCGCGGTGCAGGGTGTGCGCCGGCAGGGCGTACGCGCTGCCCGCCGCGTACTGCCCCACATGCGTCAGCCGCAGCCGCGCGGGACCGGCCGGCTCCAGCAGCCAGTCCGCCGAACCCTCCCTCAGCGACTCCTCGTACCGGGCGGCCGGGATCCCGTCCCTGCCGCCGCCTTCCACGTCGTACAACTCCATGGCGAGCCGCCCGCGGACGACGTAAGAGGCGAGCGGGGAGCGGTGGTTGTGGATGTCCTCCTTGCCGATCGCTCCGGCGCCCGGGTGCCAGAGGTGGGCGCGGAGCATGTGCCGCGGTCCGCCGTCGATCAGCAGCAGCTTGTCGAAGCCGAGGACGTGCCGGTACGAGAGCCGGGCGCACCCTTCCGGATCGCCCTCGCCGGAGGCCAGCTCGGCGACCAGCTCCAACAGCCGCTCGGGTGAACCGAGTTCGGCGACGACGCAGCGGGCCGCGGCGACCCGTTCGTGTTCGGGCAGTTCACCGTCCAGCGTCCCGGCCAGCAGTCGTCGCGCCGCCAGAACCTGCCGACCGCCCATGCACACATACCTCCGCGTTCGCTGCTTTCGGCCTACGGTTTCCGGTTCATTCTTCCGGTCGATACATCCATACGGCATGTGCCCGCAGCGCCGAAAGACCTTGGTAGGTCATCCACATGGGATGCCGCAGCTCACTGCTGTCGGTCCGGCCCCAGGACCAGATGCCGTCCGTCTGCCCGGCCCACACGGCGGCCGCCGCCCCGTCCAGCCGCTCCCGCCAGGCATCCTCCAGTCCGTCCTGTGCCGCGACCTCGCGGGCGCCCGGGGTCATCAGGGCGCGCAGCACCCAGGACGCGGTGAAGTGCCGTACGTTCAGCACCTCGTGGCGCTCGGGGTCGTCGGTGCGGGGGCGGCGCACCTCCTCGCGCAGGTTCCGCAGGTCCGGGCAGCGGATGTGGGACGCGCCGGCGCAGGCCAGCAGCCAGCGCACCCCGTCCTCGCGGGCGGAGCGGGCGCCCGCGCCCTCGGCTTCGTCCAGCACCCGGGCGGCCCGGTCCAGGGCCACCACCGCCTGCGCGGTGTGCAGCGCGGAGGGCATTCCGTACGGCGGGTCGAGACGGTAGCTCCAGCAGCGCAGGTGATCACGGCGCGGGTCGCTGATCGCGCCGTCGCACAGGGCCTCGCGCAGCACGGGCAGTACGGCGGATTCGGGGGCGGCGCGCAGCAATCCGCGCAGCACGGTCGTCACCACGTGGGTCGACTCCCGCCCGGCGCGGTCGAGTTCGCGGGTGAAGCCGGCCGTGCAGCGGCCGACCTCCTCGGCCAGCCGCTCGCGGGACGCGCCCGCCCGGGCCAGTGCGCCCAGCACCAGCGCGGTGACCTCGGGCCGTGGCTCCGCGCCCTGCGACCGCGCGGACCAGCCCCCGTGGGGCAGCCGCAGCCGCCACAGCGTGTCGACGAGATCGCCGGTGCGCAGCCGTCCGTCGGGCACGCCGAAGTCGAGCATGATGTGCAGGCCGTAGGCCGTGCCCACGGAGGTGGGGCGGGGCGGGCTGCTCTCGCCCAGGGAGTGCGACCAGCCGGTGAGCCGCCCGCGGGCCGGGTCGTCGACCACGCACACCTTGTCGACGAGGGTGGCGTACGCGGCGGCGTAGACCTGGGGGAGCGGGCCCGGCGCGGAGCGTTCCATGACGACGGGGGCGGTGGTGGCGGGCCGGGAGGGGCCGGCCGCGGCACGGGCCCTGAGCAGTGCCGCCGCGAGCCAGGCGGCCACGCCGGTCCCGATCCCGCTGACCCCCGAGATCAGGTATTTGGCGGCCTCCCCGCCGAGGGAGCCGGGCAGCACCCCGAACAGGAACTGGAAGACGGCATACCCGGCGGCAGCGCAGCCGAGGCTGCCCAGCCAGCCGACGAACCGTGCGGCCTCGCTCGGCCCGCCGGGTTCCGGTGCGGTGCGGTCCGATCTCAAGGGACCGCGTCCCAGCTGCTGTTGAGACACGGCACGCTCCCTCCCCCGAAGCCTCCAGTCTAGGTGGTCAGAGGGGCGGGTGTGCCGCCTCCTCCAGCGTCCCGGTGAGCCGCTCGGCGAACGCGACGGGATGCTCGGCCACACCGATGTGCCCGCCGGGGAACTCGACGAAGCGGCTGCCGTCGCCGCAGCGCTCCGTGAGGAACCGGGCGGTGCGGTGGAGGAGTTGACCGCGTGAGTCGGAACCTGCCGCGAGGGTGAGTCTCGCGGATGAGGCGGCGAGCGCGGGGAGGTCGGGGGCGTACGAGGTGAACTGCCGCAGGACATGGACGAGGAAGAGGGCCATCGGGGTGCCCAACTCCTCCTCACGGGAGAGGGGTTGACCCGACGGATGGTCCTCCGGCCGCTGTCCCGCGAGCACGGCGCCCAGCCGGACGGCGGCTGCCCGCAGTCCGGCGGCGCGGTAGGTGTCGTACACCTCCTGGAACAGGGCCTGCTGCCGTGGCCCGTCGGGGAGCACCCCCACGCACGGCGGTTCGTGTGCGACGACGTGCCTCAGCCGCTCGGGGTGCCGGGCGAGCAGGTCGAGGACGGCGATACCGCCGGAGCTGGTCCCGAAGGCGTACGCGGACTCGTCCTCGGCGAGGACCTCGTCGAGGACGCGGACTGCCCCGTCGCTCCACTCCTGCACCCGCTGGTCGCCGACGGGTTCGCCGAGCCGTCCGTGCGCGAGCCCGAGGGGGTCGTACGTCACGACGGTGAAGCGGTCGGCGAGCACGTCCGTCATGGGGGCGAACCCCATGGGATGCCCGGCCCCGCCCGGGACGATCAGGAGGACGGGCCCCTTGCCGCGTACGTCGTAGTGCAGGTCCTCAGCCATTGCTCTGCTCCTCGCTGTTGTTCTCGCTGTCCATCTCGTTGTTGTTCTCCCGGGGCCAGTTCTCGAGCGTCACGTGCAGGGCGTCGACGGCCTTGTCCCAGGACTTCTGTACCTCGCGTGCGGCGCCGAAGCCGCCGGTGGCCTCCAGGGCGCAGTAGCCGTGGAAGGTGCTGCGCAACAGGCGTACGGCATCGGTGAGATCGGGTTCCTCGAGGCCGTAGGCGCGGAGCATGCCGTAAGTGATCTCGGCGGTGCGGCGGAAGCCGGGAGAGGCGGCGATCAGCGTCTGGTCCATACGGATCTGGGTGGCGGCGTACCGCCCGGGCCGCTCCAGCGCGTACTCCCGGTAGGCGCCCGCGAAGGCGGCCAGCGCGTCCTTGCCGGCCCGTCCCGCGACCGCGAGGGCGATGCGGTCGATCAGCTCGGCGCCCGCGAACAGCGCGAGGCGGGTGCGGAGGTCGTCGAGGTTCCTGATGTGCGAGTAGAGGCTCGCGTCCTTCACGCCGAAGTGGCGGGCCAGGGCGGACAGGGTGACGTTCTCGAAGCCGACCTCGTCGGCGAGGTCGGCTGCCGCCGCGACGATACGGGCGGGGGTGAGGCCGGCTCTGACCATGGATTGAATGCCTTTCCTAGGAGCCCTAGGAAATAACCTAGTGCTCCTAGCTGCTTCTCGGCGAACGAATTTTGATTCCCGTGTCACAGGCGGCCGGGCTGTCTCGTCCCAGATCTCGAAGAAGGGCTTCGGAAACAGGTTCGGGATCAGGAAGGTGATGGTCATGCGGGTGTTCGTGGCAGGCGGGAGCGGGGTCCTGGGGCGGCGGCTGGTGGGGCAGTTGGTGGCCCGGGGGCATCAGGTGACGGCCACGACGACGAGTCCGGCCAAGCTGGACCTGCTGACGCGGCTGGGTGCCGAAGGGGTCGTGATGGACGGACTGGACGCGGTGTCGGTCGGTCAGGCGGTGGCGAAGGCCCGGCCGGACGTGATCGTGCATCAGATGACGGGCCTTTCCGAGGTGCACGCGGGCAAGCCCGACATGCGGAAGGCCGAGCGGTTCTTCGCCACCACCAACCGGCTCCGCACCGAGGGGATCGACCATCTGCTGGCCGCTGCCGAGGCCACCGGCGTCTCGCACGTCGTCGCGCAGAGCCATGCCAGCTTCAACGGGAACCGAGAGGGCGGCTGGGTCAAGACCGAGGAGGACCCGCTGGAGGTGCTGGAGGGGACCAAGGCCCTCAGTCATCTCGAGGACGCCGTCGTCAGCGCCGGCGGCGCGGCCCTGCGCTACGGCGCGTTCTACGGGCCGGGCGCCAACGACGACCAGGTGAGGATGGTGCGCAGGCGGATGTTCCCGCTCGTCGGGGGCGGCACCGGCTACACCTCGTGGGTGCATCTCGACGACGCGGCGAGCGCCACCGTGCTGGCCGTGGAGCAGAAGGCCAGGGGTGTCTTCAACATCGTCGACGACGAGCCCGCGCCGGTCGCCGAGTGGCTGCCGTATCTCGCGCGGTGCGCCGGCGCCAAGCCGCCGCGGCGGCTCCCGGCGTGGTTGGCCCGGCTGCTGGCCGGCGAGATGGTGGTCGCCATGATGACCGAGGGCCGCGGCTTCTCCAACGCCAAGGCGAGGCGGGAGCTGGGCTGGGAGCCGCGGTACCCGTCGTGGCGCCAGGGGTTCCGGGCGGAGTTGGCGTGATCACCGTCCCCGACGGAGCGTGTCGAGCTCTCCGACCGCCGCCCGTACGTGCTCCGGGTCCCGCCCGGCTCCGGCGCACCGCCACACGGGCCGCCCGTCCGCCTCGCCCAGATGCATCCCGAGGTCGTGCACGGTGCACACCGGCCAGGCCTGCCAGAGGTCCTCGGTGAGGGCGTCCTGCGCCGCCTCGGCGACGACGGCGAGAGTGGCGAGGGGGTCGTCGCGGGGCGAGTCGGGGGAGTTCAGCCAGAGCCGGCTGCCCCACCAATCGCCGTCGGGCGGACTGACGTACACGTTTTCCGGCTCGCCCTCCTCCCCGTGCGGCAGGGCCATCATCCGGAGCGGGGCCTGCTCCGGCAGCGTCGCGGCGAGGTCCCGGTTGACCAGGGCGAGAGCCTCGTCCAGTGCGGGGTACTCGCCGGGCCGGACCTGACGGGGAGTGGGGTCGTCGAAGGGCGGGTTCATGGCCCCATCCTGCGCGGCGGCCCGCATCCCTTCCGGGTGACTGTGACCTATGGCACAGCACCTACGGGGTCCATCAAGTCACGTTCGCGCAAACGGCGTTCGAAATCCTTCGCTTTCGGTGGATGCGCAGTTCGGCGGGGGTGGCACATGAGGTGCGAGGGCCGACGTGCCATGGCGGTGCGCGGGTGTGAATTCGCCGCTGGCCAACCGTCAGCGGAAAGTTACCCTCCGTTAGAAAGATCTGTTCGAAGGACTGCACGTTTCCCGGGTCGCGTCCGGTTGTCTGTTTCCCAGAGCAACGAGGCTCTAGGTGTCAGGCCCGTCCAGTGCGGGGGACCGGGCGGTAACGGCACTGACTGAAAGAGAAGGAAAACAGTCACTGTGAACTACGACGTAGTCAGCCTCGTGCTGGCCTTCGCCGCCGTGGCGCGCTCGTACGCGCCCGACGTGTGGTTCTTAGTGCGGCGTCTGCTCGGCGCCGGAGTCCGCGTAGGGGCCCTCGCCCTGAGCGAACAGCAGCCTCCCCCCGCTCCGACACCCCCCGCCCAGGCCTCCTGGACCGAAGGAGGCCACCGATGACCAGCCCGCAGCCCGACCCCGCGGGAGGCACGAGGCGCAGTTCCGACTTCGTCATGCCGCCGGAGTTCTGGGACTTCCACGCCCGCTACGACCGCGCGTGCTTCGAGTACAGCCGCATCCACCTCGGCGGCAACGCCCTCGCAGCCCGCCGGCTGGTCAACCGCACCTTCCTGTACCTGGCCACCATCTGGCCCCGCCTGGAGGCCATGGAGAATCCCGGCGCCTACGCCTGGGCCCTGTTCAAGCAGCGTGTCCACGGCGAACTCACCGCTCAGGGCCGCAGCCCGGCGACGACCGAGACCCTCGCCTTCGCACGGGCCATCCGCGCGGCCAGCGCACCCCTGCTCGGCGCCTTCCGCAGCGCCTTCCAGGCCGAGTACGGAGAGGAGATCGCCGAACTCGAGGAAGGGCTGGGCCTGTTCCGGCAGATGTCACGGCTGAGCGAGCGCCAGTTCGACGTGATCCTGCTGCGTGACGTGCTCGAGTTCGACACCAGGGACACGGCGCTGATCATGGGCATCCGTGAGGCCACCGTACGGTCCACCCGGCGCACCGCGATCCACCGGCTCGCGACCGCCATGGGCTACCGGACCGAGGTCGCCCCCTGCACCGCTCCCGACACCGCCGACGACGAGAAGGAGTGACCCACCCGTGAACCGCACCCCGCGCAGCATCGAGGAGGCCCTGCGCCGTTCCCGCGTCTTCCGGGGCGAGTACAGCTACGCCGACCTGGAAGCCGCCCGGCACGACCTCGCACGTGACCTGCACGAGCTGCGCTGGATGCGGTTCCTCACCATCGCCGCGCACCGCGGCCGCACCGCCGGGGCCAACCCGCTCCCGGCCGCCCTGCACGAACAGGCGGCGCACGACCTGCGCCTGCTGTGCCGCGGCACCGTCCACCACCACGGTGCCGCCCGCCGCATCACCGCCTTCGACACCGAACGCGACCCCGACGGCGCCCTCACCTTCGCCTGTCTGCTGTACCTCGCCGACCAGGAGGAGGGCGCCCAGTTCTGGTGGCGCTACACCGCGGGCGCCGGCAGCGTCACCGCCGCCCTGTGCCTGTATCTGCTCCATCTGCGCCGCGGTGACATGCGTGACGCCCAGCACTGGGCCGAACAGATCCACCGCCTCAACAGCCTCGACTGGACCAGCTACACACCGGTACCGCACCACGCCGACACCACCCCGCACCCCTGCGACGGCCCGGGCGTCCGCTACACGCTTCCCCCCGTACCGCCGGCCCTCTCCGAACGCGCGGTCAAGGACGCCGTCGACGAGCTGGAAGCCCCGTACGACAGAGGCCTCGGCCCCGTCCCGCAGCCCATTCCGGAGCTGGCAGAGCACTGGAACGACCTGGTCACCGCGTGAACGGCGGCCGAGCGTGGCGGCTCAGGGAAACGAAGCCCCGGCCGGCACGGGCGCGTTGAGGGGGATCATCCATTGACCCCCGTGTAGTGGTTCAGGCTCCAGCGCCACAGCAGCCGCGCCCCGAGGTACGCGAGCGCGCCGAGCAGCGGGGAGGCGGCCGCCAGCCAGTACGGGACGCCCGTGTCGTGTCCGTGCCCGGTGAGCACCGCGGCCGGGAAGTAGGCGACGAAGGCGAGCGGGAGGCCGAAGGTGAGGAAGCCGCCCACCGCCTTGGGCAGCACGTTCAGCGGGTAGCTGCCGAAGGTGCCGAGCAGCTCCTCCAGCCAGCGGCCCCAGTAGTCGGCGGCCGGGAAGCGGAGCGCGGCGCAGGCGACCGCCGTGAACAGGGCGGCCTCCAGCAGCATGCCGCCGAGCACACAGGCGATGAGATACGCGGCCCGCCCCGCCGTCCAGTCGAGGTGACTGCGGGACAGGGCGCCGACCATCAGGCCCACGGCGACCGTCAGGTCACCGAAGGCGTTGGTGGGGAAGAACTCCAGCTGCACCTGCCGGTGGACCGGCATCGGGCGCAGCAGATAGGTGTCGATCTTCCCTTCCTGGACGAACCGGCCCAGCTGGTGCACCCGGCCCAGACACAGCACGAACAGACCGTGGGCCAGCATCCGTGTCGCCGGGATCAGCAGCACCTGAGAGCTGTCCCAGCCGCCCATCCCGGTGAACCGGGTCAGCAGCACGGTCGCGAACACGATCACCGACACCTGCCAGATCGCGCCGATCGCGATGTTCAGCAGGAACTCGATGCGGTACTCCATCTGGGCGCGAATGTTGAGGCGTGTGATGCGCCAGGCGATCCGGACGGCATTCATGAGCCTCAGCCTCCTTGGGAGATGACCCGGTGGGCGGCCCGCCGCCACAGGAACCGGGTGAGGAGGAAGAGCAGTACGACCCACACGGCCTGGATCGCCAACTGCCCGCCCGCGTCGGAGAGTTGGATCCGACCCACGTACAGCGACAGGGGCACGCTGAGCGTCGCCTGGAAGGGCAGGAAGGTGCTCATGGTGCGGAACCAGCCGGGGAAGAACCACAGCGGGGCGTACACCCCGGACAGCAGGTTCTGCGCGAAGAGCAGGATGAGCATCGCGGAGTTGTTGCGGATGGTCCAGAAGCACAGCTGGTCCAGGAGCAGCATCACGAAGTAGAGGACCAGCTGGCCGAGGAGCAGGCTGACCACGAACACCCCGGCCACGGCCGCCGACCCGGGCGGCTCGATCACCCCGGCCGCGAGACACACCGCGTATCCGGCGAGCGCCCACGCGGCCCCGTAGACCTGCTCGCCGAGCGCGCGCAGCGCGTGGTAGCGGGCGGGCGGCAGCGGACGCAGATACCAGTAGACGATGGTGCCGAAGTGCATGTGCTGCAGAACCGTGTCCCGGCCCGTGTACTGGTCCAACTCCCTTAGCCGGGAGGCGAGTACGGCCAGCACGGCGTAGGTGATGGCCTGCTCGCGGCTCATGCCGGCCGTGGCGCCGGAATGTGCGTACAGGCCGCTCCACAGGGACGCCACCAGGACCACCTGGACGACCAGCCGGACCAGGACGGCCGTCATCCGGGGCGGGGCGTGCAGCTCGCCGAGCGGGGTGACGCGGGCGGCCCGCCACGCGTGCGGAACGGCCATGTCAGACCCCTTCCGCCGCGGGCTCCGCATGCGCGTACGCGACCCGCATGACGTCCTCCAGGTCCGCCTCGTCGATGGCGATGCCGGTCACCTCGTACCGCTCGATGACCGCCTTG
Organism: Streptomyces sp. NPDC001137; assembly: GCF_040298885.1. Taxonomy (NCBI): domain Bacteria; kingdom Bacillati; phylum Actinomycetota; class Actinomycetes; order Kitasatosporales; family Streptomycetaceae; genus Streptomyces; species Streptomyces sp. NPDC001137. Next base: position 180,045 of record NZ_JBEPBA010000005.1, on the reverse strand, counting down.
AGCGCCTGGTGGACCGTGGGGGCCTCGGGTCCATCCGGGCCGAACACCACCTGCGGGCCGTCCTGCCGCAGCAGCGCGATGCCCGGGGGCGGTACGACGTCGCCGTGCCCGTCGGCGAGCGTCGCCCGCACCTGCCAGGTCGAGCCGAACTTGCGGCGGATCTCGTCGAGAGTGCCGTCGAGGACCAGCCGCCCGTGGTTGATCAGGACGACCCGCTCGGCGAGCCGCTCGACCTCCGTCATGTCGTGCGTCGTCAGCAGCACCGTACGGCCGCGCTCCTCCACCTGGTGGCGCAGGAACTCCCGGACCTGCTCCTTGACCACCACGTCCATGCCGATGGTCGGCTCGTCGAGGAAGACGACCGGCGGGTCGTGCAGCAGGGCCGCGGCCAGGTCGCAGCGCACCCGCTGGCCGAGGGAGAGATGGCGCACCCGGGTGTCCCAGAAGGCGGACAGTTCGAGGATGTCGTCGAACTCCCGCAGCCGGGCGGTGTGTTCGGCATCCGGAACGTCGTAGATGTCCCGCAGGATCGAGAACGACTCGCGCACCGGCAGGTCCCACCACAGCTGGGTGCGCTGCCCGAACACGGCCCCGATGTTGCGGGCGTTGCGCTCCCGCTCCTCGTACGGCACCACGCCCGCCACCCGGGCCTCGCCGGAGGTGGGCGTGAGAATGCCGGTGAGCATCTTGATGGTGGTGGACTTGCCTGCGCCGTTCGGGCCCAGCAGGGCGAGGAGTTCACCCGGCGCCACGTCGAAGCTGATGTCGCAGACGGCGTGCTTGACGGCGCGCTCCGGGTTGACGAGCGATCTGAGCGCGCCGGCGAGACCCGGACGGCGCACGGTGGTGTGGAAGGAGCGGGAGAGGGAGCGGACCTCGATACTGCCGATCACTCGATGAACCTCCGGGTGAGCTGGATCAGCCAGACGGTCACCGCGAGCGAGGCGGCGGAGAGCGCGGTCAGCAGCCAGGGGACGGCGTGGATGCCCGAGGCCTCGATGCCCGCCCCCAGCAGCGGGGGAGCCGCCACTCCGCCGATCATCGACGCGGCGATGACCCAGGCACCGGCGCGCCTCGCCTGGGGAAGCGCCCTGTTCAGCCAGGGCAGTCCGGTCGGGAAGACCGGCGCGATGAACAACCCAACACCGGCGTAGGCCACCGGCGCCACTCCTTTTACACGTGCCAGCAGCAGACACACCGTCATGCCGGCCGCGCAGATCGTCAGGATCCGCTCGGGGGAGTGCCTCAGGGTGATCGGCACGACGAGGAAACGGCCCGCCGTCATCATCAGCCAGTACACGGAGGTCGCCGAGGCGGCCACGGTCGCGCTGTAGCCGACGGTCTCCAGATGCGTGGGCTCCCAGCCGCCCACCCCCGCCTCCACGCCCACGTTCAGGATGTACAGAGCGAGGAAGCCGACGAGGACGCGGGAGAGGCCGCCGCCCCGCGAGCCGGGCCGCCGCTCCTTCTCCGACCGCTCGACAGGGCGGGTACGGACGCCGCTCGATCCCAGCGGGACCAGCACCGCGGCCGGCACCGCACACGCCCCGAAGGCATAGGCGTACGCGTCCGGACCCAGCCAGGCCACCACCGCCGGACCGAGCACCGCCCCGATGCCGAAGTGGGCGTTGAGTACGTTGAGCATGGCCGTGGAACGGTCGCCGAAGCCGACCGCGAAGAGCTGGTTGAGGCCGTAGTCGATGCCGCCGAACCCGAGGCCGCCGAGAAAGGCGGCGCCGAGCGCCAGGGGCCAGTCGGGGGCGAGCGCGAAGCCGGCGCCGCCCAGCGCCATCAGGCCGTAACTCGCCGCCAGCAGCGCCCTGTTGCTGATCCGGGAGTGGATCGCGTTGAAGGCCAGGACGCCCGCGACACCGCCCGTGAAGTGCAGGCTCAGACCGAGCCCGGCACCGGCCGGGGACAGACCGAACTCCGCACGCAGACCCGGCACCGAGGGGCCGTACAGCGCCTGGAGCATGCCGATGAGGACGAAGCCGACGCACGACGCCACCGCGGCCGGCCTGCTGAAGAGCCGGCCGGCCGCTGTGGACCGTATGTCGGTGTCCGTCAACTGATCTCCGAGAAGACGAAGGAGAACTCGGCCGGCTCGGCGCGCAGCTGGTACTGCGGCAGAACGCCCGGGCCGCAGGACCCGGTGCCGATGCCGTGCAGGGCGTGGTCGAGGTTGACCCACACGGTGCCGCCGGGGGTGAGATCGGTGCGGTGCGAGGCCGCGTCCAGCTGTTCGGTGGTCCAGCGCCGGGCGCTGAAGGAGAACTCCGGGTCGCCCTCGATGCGCAGTCCGCCGATCTCCGCCCAGCGGACGTCGGCGCGTGCACCGTTCTCCTGCGGGCGGAGGTACGGCGTCTGCAGTGCGTCGACCGTGGACTCCCAACGGCCGATCTGCGAGGCCGACTTGGTGTCCGGGTACGCCTCACCGGGGCCGCCGCCGAACCAGCGCACGCGATCGGCGCCCGCGTCCAGCCCGAAGCGGACGCCGAGCCGCGGCAGCGGCACCGTCCACTCACCCTCCGGGCCCACCGACACCGTCAGCTTCAGCCGGTTGCCGTCGGACGTCCAGCGGTACACGGTCGCGAGGCCGAACTCCCAGGCGGCGGGGGCCACCCGGGTCCGTACGGTCAGCGCGTCGTCGCCGATCTCCACGCCGTCGAGCCGGTGCCGCATGCGGTGCAGGCCGTACTTGCGCCACAGCTCCGCATAGCGCGCGTCGGTCTGCCACTCGGCGCCCTCGTCGTTGTCGGTGGTCGCCCGCCACACGTCGAGGCGCAGACCGTTCACCGCGATCCCGCCGACGGTCTTCAGCGCACCGGTGCGGGCGTCGAAGGAGGCCGGGCCCAGGGTGATGACCCGCTCACCGAGGACCGGCCCGTCGGACGCCGTGACCGTCGGCAACGGCCGTGCGACCACGGCGAACTGGCCCCATGCCACCGGATGGCCCTTGGCCGCCCAGGCCGTGTCGGCCGCCAGCGAGGCCCGCACCGTCCACTGTGTCTCGCCGCCGCCACCGTCGGCGGGCGGCTCGGGCAGCTTCACATCGGCCGACTCGCCCGGGCCGAGCGCGGGCACCGGCAGGGAACCCGACTCGACGGTCTCCCCGTCCACTTGGTACGACCACTCGAACGCAAAGGCGGACAGGTCGGCGAAGTCCTGCTTGTTCGTCACCCGTACGGTTCCGTCGGAGCCGTCGCCCCCGATGCCGACCGGCTCGACGACCTTCTTGAACTCCAGGAGCCCCGGCGACGGAGTCCGGTCCGGGAACAGCAGCCCGTCACAGACGAAGTTCCCGTCGTGCAGCTCCTCACCGAAGTCCCCGCCGTAGGCGTAGCCCAGCTCGGGGTGGGTGATGCCGTGGTCGATCCACTCCCAGACGAAGGCACCCTGGAGACGCTCGTACGTCTCGAACAGCCGCTGGTAGTCGGCGAGTCCGCCGGGGCCGTTGCCCATGGCGTGCGCGTACTCGCACAGGATGAAGGGGAGCCGGCGCCGCTTGTGCGTGCCCCCGTCCAGCTCCTGGCCGATCTGCTCGACCTCGGCGTGGGAGGCGTACATCCGCGAGTACATGTCCGTGTCACGGCAGTTCCAGTCGCCCTCGTAGTGCACGAGGCGCGAGGCGTCGCGGCCGTGGATCCACTCGGCCATGGCGGTGAGGCCGCGCCCGGTGCCGGCCTCGTTGCCCAGCGACCAGATGACGACCGACGGGTGGTTCTTGTCCCGCTCGACCATGCGGGCCGCACGGTCGAGAAGGGCCGGGGTCCAGCGGTCGTCGTCGACGGGGTTGTCCCGCCAGGCCTGCTCGGTGAAGCCGTGGGTCTCCAGGTCGCACTCGTCGACGACCCACAGGCCGTACTCGTCGCACAGGTCGAGGAAGGCCGGGTGCGGCGGGTAGTGGGAGGTGCGGACGGCGTTGACGTTGTGCCGCTTCATCAGCAGCACGTCCTCACGCATGGTTTCCAGATCGAGGGCGCGGCCCTTCTCGGGGTGCCACTCATGGCGGTTGACGCCCTTGAAGAGGACCGCCTTGCCGTTGACCTTGATCAGGCCGTCCTCGAGGACGACGGTCCGGAAGCCGATGCGCAGCGGGACGCGCTCGCCGTCCGTCGCCAGTACGCCGTCGTAGAGCTTCGGCGTCTCGGCGGTCCACGCCTCGACGGGCACCGTCACCGATTCCCCGGTCGCGACATCGATGTCCAGTGCGGGCACGGTCACCCGCCCGTCCACGTCGGAGTCGACGCGCAGGGTGCCCTCGCCGGTGACGTGGTCGTAGGAGGCGTGCACGAAGAAGTCGAGGGCGCTGCCGGCAGGACGGTGCAGCAGCGTGACGTCACGGAAGATGCCGGGCAGCCACCACTGGTCCTGGTCCTCCAGGTAGGAGCCCGCGGACCACTGGTGCACGCGTACGGCGAGCACGTTGCCGCTCGGCTTCAGCAGGTGCCCGACCGCGAACTCGTGCGGCAGCCGGGAGCCCTTGAACTCGCCGATGTCCGTGCCGTTCAGCCAGACGCGGGCGCAGGACTCGACGCCGTCGAAGCGGATGACGGCCCCGCCGTCGGCCGGCCAGTCCGCGGGCAGGTCGAAGACGCGCAGATGGTCGCCGGTCGGGTTCTCCGTCGGGACGTGCGGCGGGTCGACCGGGAAGGGGTAGAGGTGGTTGGTGTAGATGGGCAGGCCGAAGGCGCCGTCGCCCTGGAGGACCCAGTGGCCGGGGACCGTGACCTCGGGCCAGCCTTCGGCGTCGTACCCCTCCTCGGCGAAGGAGTCGTCCTCGGCGTCGACGGTCGGGGAGACGCGCAGGCGCCAACTGCCGTTCAGAGAGAGCGACTTGGCATCGGAGGACGGGTACCAGGCGCGGGGCGGGAGGGCGCCGCTGCCGGGCGAGACGTCCTCGACGTAGTCGATGGCCGTGGTGCGGGAAGTCATCGGTCTCCAGGTCTCGGGATTGCGGGTGTCAGCCCTTGATACCGGTCTGCGCGATCCCCTGCACCAGCCAGCGCTGGAGGAAGAGGAACACGAAGATCAGGGGCAGGATGGAGATGGCGGTGGCCATGAAGATCAGATGGAAGTTCACGGTCTGGTTGGTCATGAAGGAGGACAGCGCGATCTGGACGGTCCAGGAGCTCGGGTCCTGGCCGATGACCAGCGGCCACAGGAAGGAGTTCCAGGCGCTGATGAAGGTGATCGTGGCGATCGCCGCGAAGAAGTTCAGCGAGTTGGGCACGACGATCCGCCAGTACGCGCCCCAGTAGCCGAGCCCGTCCACGCGTGCCGCCTCCTCCAGCTCCTTGGGGAATCCCAGGAAGTACTGCCTGAAGAGGAAACACGTGAAACCGCTGAACAGGCCCGGGATGATCAGACCGCGGTAGGTGTCCACCCATCCGAGGGACGAGACGAGCACGAAGCTGGGCACGAAGGTGACGGCCGTCGGGACCATCAGGGTCGCCAGGACCGCGTAGAAGACCTTGTTGGCGTGCTTGTACGGGATGCGGGCCAGGCCGTAGCCGGCCAGCGAACAGACCAGGAGGGTGCCGAAGGTGGTCAGGACCGCGACCACCAGCGAGTTGATCATGGAGCGGCCGAAGTCGACCGTGGGATCGTCGAACAGCTCGGAGATGTTGCCCCACTGGAAGGAGGGCAGCACCTTCCAGTTCTCGCCCGTGATCTCCAGATCCGTGGAGAGGGAGTTGCGGACGATCAGATAGAAGGGGATCAGGAAGAGCAGAGCGGCGACACCGACGGCGATGTAGAGCCCGGTGTTGCCGAAGACGCCCCGGCCCTTCTTGCGCTGCTTGCCGACCTGGGGTGCGGTGGTGGTCACTTGGACTCGTCCCCCCTTCCGAAGCCCATGAACTTGCCCTGGATCAGGGTGACGAGACAGATGAGCAGCGACAGGATGACCGCGCCCGCGCTGCCCGCGCCGTAGTCCTGGCTGGTGCCGAGGGCCGACTTGTAGAGCACCATGAGCGGCGTCTGGGCCCAGGTCGCCTTCTGCCCGATGATGTTGAAGAACTCGTCGAACGCCTGGTAGGCGGCGATGAGGAGCAGCAGGATCACCGCGGTGGAGGTGGCCCGCAGCTGCGGCAGCGTGATGTACCGGAAGGTCTGCCAGCCCTTCTTCGCACCGTCGATGGCGGCCGCCTCGTACAGTTCGCTCGGGATGTTCTGAAGCGCCGCCAGGAACAGGATCATGTAGAAGCCGGACTGGATCCACAGGCGCAGGGTCACGATGACCAGCCAGTACCAGGGCGGCGTGGGGTTGGACATCCAGGCGATGGTGTCGGCGCCGAACCAGCCGATGACCGTGTTCGCGAGGCCGAAGCGGACGCCGCTGAAGATGGACATCTTCCAGATCAGGGCCGCGGCCACGTAGGAGACGGCGGTCGGCAGGAAGAACACCGAGCGAAAGAACGCCCGCATGAACCTGAGCCGGTTGACCAGCAGCGCGAGGCCCAGCGACAGCGCCCAGGTGGTCGGCACGATGAACGCGGCGAACACGGTGAACGTCACCAGCGAGCCGGGGAACTCGCTGTTGGTCAGGATCTGCTTGTAGTTGTCGAAACCGATGAAATGGCTCGGTGTGACGGTGTAGCGGGCGTCGAAGAAGCTGAGCCAGATGCTCCAGACGATCGGCACGAAGACGAAGATCGCCAGGCCGATCAGAAAGGGCCCGGTGAAGAGCCAGAAGTTCAGGGTGGCGTTGCCCCGCAGGCCCCGCCGCGGCCGGGCCTGGGAGGCCTTGGCCGGGGCGGGCTGGGCGACCCCGCGTGTGGTGGTGGTCGACATGTCGTGGTCTTCCCGGCGGCCTATCCGAACAGCTTCTTGAGCTCGACGTTGACCTTCTTGTCGCAGGTGTCGAGCGCCTTCTCCGGGTCGCCGTTCTTACGGACGGAGGACGCGATCACCTCGGCGAACGCGTTCTGCATGGTCTGGTCGTAGGCGATGTTGTCGAAGTGGCCGTAGTCCGTGAAGAGCTTCACGCCCTCGGCCGGCAGGCCCGACTTGAGCTTGGTGGCCTTGTTGGCGATCGAGGTGCGCGGCGGGATGTGGAAGCCGTACGAGGTGGCCCAGTCCTCCTGGTACTGCGTCTGGTCGAGCCACAGCCACTTCACGTACTCCTTGGCCGCCTCCACGTTCTTGCCCTTGGCGTTGACGAAGATCGACCAGCCGCCGTTGTAGACGGACGGCTTGCCCGCGCTGCCGATCTTGGGGAACGGGAAGATGCCGAGGTCGTCGCCGAGCGCCTTCTGCATGGCGGGCATGGACCACATGCCGCCCCACTGGATGGCACACAGGCCCTGGTTGAGCGCGGACGGGTCCCAGAAGTCGGTCGGGGCGTCGAGGAGCACGTTGCCGCTGGTGAACAGCTTGCGCAGCTGCTTGAGGCCCCCGATGACGCCGTCCGTGTGATAGGCGATCTCGTTCTTCTCGTTGATGGTGTCGGCGCCGGCGGACCAGATGATGGGGTTCTGGATCGCGCTGAAGTCGTTGCCGAGGAAGACGCCCTTGACCTTGCCGGTGGTGAGCTTGGCGGCGGCCTCGATCAGCTCGTCGAGCGTGGTCGGGACGTCGACCTTCGCCTTCTCCAGCATCGACTTGCGGTAGTAGAAGAACTGCGGGTCGTCGATCATCCGTATCCCGTAGATCTTCCCGTCGACCGTGTGGGACTTGATGTCGTTCGGGTTGAAGTCGCTCTTGACCGGGTCGATGATGTCGGTCAGGTCCGCCACCTGGCCGCTCTTGACGAGCTGCAGCTGCGGGTGGAACTCGAAGACGTCGGGCGCCTTCGAGGTGAGCAGCGCCGCGAACAGCGCGGACTCGAAGTTGTTGCCCGTGATCCAGTTGGTGTTGACGTTGGCCTTCTTGTAGGCCGCCGCGTACCGCTTGAGGGCCTGCTCCGTACCCGCCTCGCCGTAGGCGTGGAAGTACTGGGTGAGCTGCTTGCCCGAGCCCCCACCGCTCCCGCCCCGCCCGTTGTTGCTGCCGCACGCAGCCAGCGTGCCGGCCGCGGCCATGCCCGCGGCAGCCCGGAATATGGACCGACGGGAGAAGTTGCTGTTGCTCATTGCCGACATGCTGACGTCCTTGTCTCGATTGCGGCTGCGGCTCCACGGCTCCAGCGCACCTGGCTGCTGCGTGGCTCGAATTGCGTTGTGGTGCGGGGACGTTAACCTTCGGCTAAGGCTTCGGCAAGGGGTTGGACGAAGTCTGTTCGAAGCGTTAAATCCGGTTCGGAATCCCGAACATGGGGGTCGGTGCGGGGGTGAGGGCCGCCGGGTCAGGGTGTGGCCGGCGGCCCTCGGTACAGGGGGACTAGGCCTTGTTCCAGACCTCGTTGGTGCCGCCGTTGCAGCTGTACAGGATCACTTTGCCGCCGTCGGCGGTCGCCTGCCCGCTGACGTCCAGGCACTTGCCGGACGCCTCGCTGAGGATCTGGCCGTTGGCGTTCAGCAGCCAGCGCTGGCTTGCGTCACCGGTGAAGTCGGCCGTCGTCGTCAGGCCCGAACTCCCGGCCGTGAGATAGCCGTTCGCACCCTTCAGGGCGCCCTTGCCGTCGTACGACCACGACTGCTCGGTCCCGCCGGTGCACGTGCTGATGGCGGCCCCGGACGCGCCCGCGGTCAGGCACTTGCCGGACTGCTTGCCCTGCAGCGCACCCGTGATCGCCGAACTGCCCTTGCCCTTCTGGTCGAAGACGTACGTCGTGATGGAGCGGGCCGCGAGGGTCGTGGAGGCCGTGCCGCCGCTCACCGTCGGCCTGGCGACGTTCGCCCAGTCCTCGGTGGCCGAGGTCCGCACGGCCTGCGCGGCCCGCACCGGTGTCTTGTTGTTGAAGTGCAAACTCAGCGGGGTGTCGGTGGAGTTGTGGTTGTTGACCACGACGACCCACTTGCCGCCCCGGTCGTACGACGACACCTCGACGCCGTCCGGCGCCCCGGTCACGTCGTGCGCGACCGAGCCCGGCCTCACGAACCTGCTGTACTGGCCGAGCGCGTAGTACCGCTTGGTGAAGTACAGCTGCTGGTTGCCGTTCGTCGCGTAGTCGGGGTCGTAGTAGATCAGGCCGTCGTTCCAGCCCGTGTCGTTGCGCTCGGTGGGTGAGGTGCCGTAGCCGCTGGCCAGGGCCACCCACCACTGGAACGCCGAATCGTGCGAGCTCGCGAAGTCCTTGTAGATGATCCGCGACATCAGCAGGGCGTTGTCGATGGTGGGGTCGTACTCCTGGTTCCAGCCCGTGCCGCCCTTGCCGAAGCAGCAGATCTCGGTGGCCCAGGACTTCTTGCCGACCGCCCTCGACGTCTCGTAGACGTTGCCCAGCTGGCCGTCATTGGGGTTGTTGTACGTGTGGTGGGCGAGCGCGGACACATACTGCGCGGTGCCGGGCTGCGAGATCCACTGCGGCAGCTCGTCGGTGAACTGGGTCGTCTTGCTGGACTCGTCGGCGATGATCGACGTCTGCTGCTTGCGGGCCCGCTGCTCGGCACCCAACGCCCGCACGATGTCGTCGCGCTGGTCGACGGTGACCTGCATGCCCTCCTGGCCGCAGTCCCCGAAGTCGTTGTCCGGCTCGTTGAACGGGCTGATGTAGTCCAGCTTCACGCCATGCTCGGCGAAGTGGTCGGTCACGTCCGCCACGTACTTGGCGTAGTCCGCCTCGCTGCCCGCCTTCAACCGACCGCCGCAGCTGTGGCCGTTGGTCGTCCACTGGGCGGGCGCGCTGTTGACGAAGCCGATCAGGTCCTTGACGCCGTACTTCGCGGCGTACTTCAGGAAGGTGCGGCCGCCCTTGTCATTGCTCCAGTTGTACGAGCCGTCGGGGCCCAGGAAGTCCTGGGCGGCGCGGGCCGGGGTGGTGACCGCGACGCCGCCACCGCCGATGTTGTAGCGGTACGAGGAGAGGGCCAGGCCCTGCTGGGAGAAGAGCAGGCCCGCGACCCGGGCCTGCACCTCGGGCTTGAAGTGCTGCAGGTCGTTGACCCACCAGGCGCCCGACGCACCGATGTCGTCGATGGTCTGGGCGGCGTGCGGGGAGACCTCGGCCGCCGTGGGGGTGGCGGCCGAGGAGGACGGGGCGGATATCAGGGGGCCCGCGACGGCGAGCGCGGCTGCGGCCGTCCACAGGGCGGATCTGCGGGGGTGGGGGTGAGACACGTGCATCCCTTCCGTCGTCATGAAGGTGGTGCGGTACGGCTCCTTGCGGGGGTGCGTTTGGCATTCCTCTGCCCGACGGACTGCAGCGCGCCTTCCAGTGCGAACGTCGCCGCACCCAGACATGCCGGGTCGGTGGGGATCGGGGAGAGGACGATCTCGGTGGCGGCCAGCGGACGCGGCAGCGCGTGCCGGGCGACGGCCTCGCGCACCTCCGCGACCAGGGGCTCGCCCAGGGCGGCCGCGACCCAGCTGCTGAGCACGACCACTTCGGGGTTGAACAGATTGACCAGGTCGGCGATGCCGGCGCCGAGGTAACGGGCGGTGTCCCGGACCACCTTGACCGCCACCGGGTCGTGCTCGCGCATCCCCTGGGCCAGCGCGGCGATGGTGGCCGTCTGGTCCTCCGGGTGCAGCAGCGGGCTGCCGGGGCTGAGCTCCCGCAGGTTCAGCATGATTCCGGGCGCGCCGACATACGTCTCCACGCAGCCGTGGTTGCCGCAGTGGCACAGCCGGCCGTCGAGGACGATCGTGTTGTGGCCCCACTCGCCGGCGCTGTTGCTGATCCCGCGGTGCAGCCCGCCGCCCAGGACGAGCCCGGCGCCCACGCCGGTTCCGAGGGTGACCACCACGGCGTCCCCGCGCCCGCGGGCGGCCCCGAACCACAGCTCGGCGACCGCGACCGCGCGCAGCGGGTTGTCCAGGTACAGGGGGTAGGCGATGTGCTCGGTGAGCAGGTCGAGCAGCGGCACGTCGTGCCAGTCCCAGTTGGGCGCGTACTCGGCGACGCCGGTGTCGCGGTCCACCTGCCCCGGCACGCTGACGCCCACGCCCAGCACCCGCGCGCCCTCGACGCCGGCCTGTGCGACCACCGAGCCGACGGCGGCGGCGACATGGCCGACCATCTCCTCGGGGAGGCTCTCACCGGGACGGACGTCCTCCTCGGCGCGGGCGAGCACATTCAGCGCCAGGTCGAACAGCTCGACACGGACGTACGTCTCCGCGATGTCGACGCCGATCAACGCGCCCCCCGACGCGTTGACGGCCACGAGGCCCCGGGGGCGGCCGCCCGCCGAGTCCTCGAACCCGACCTCGGTGATCATCCGCAGATCGAGCAGCTCGCCGACGAGCGTGGCGACCGTCGCGAGGCTCAGACCGGTGGCGGCCGCCAGCTCCTGCCGGGAGGTGGGCGACGCGGCGATGATCTGGCGCAGCACCTCGTAGCGATTCGCGGTGCGGATGTCACGTGATGTGCGCTTCACCGGTGGGGTACCCCCGTCCCTTCGCTCAGGCGCACCGGACACGTCGGCACCGGCGCGGCGCAAGGCTATGGCCTGCGGGGGACTTTCGACAAGGGGTTAGGAAAGGGGGTTTATAAAGCCCTTCGTAGGTCAGTCGCCCAGCAGCGTCCGCACGAAGGGGTTGGCGAATTTTCCGTCCGGGTCCAGTGTCCGCGCAAGCGACCGGAAGCCGGCCAGCCGGGGGTACCGGCCGTGCAGGACCGCCGCGGGCGTCGTGAAGACCTTGCCCCAGTGCGGGCGGGCGTCGAACGGGTCCAGCGCCTCCTCCAGCAGCCGCACCACCGGCAGCACCGCCCGCGTGTCCTCCACCCAGGTGAAGTGCGCCGCCACCGTGTCCCGCCCGTACGCCGGGCTCATCCACTGCCGATCGGCGGCGACCGTCCGTATCTCGCAGGTCTGGAGTACGGGCGCCACCGTCGCCCGGATCCCGTCGAGGGCATGCAGTACGTCGACGGCGTGCTGCCTCGGCAGCAGATACTCCGACTGCAACTCGGCCCCGCTGCTCGGTGTGAACTCCGCCCGGAAGTGCGGCAGCCGCTCGTGCCACGGCCCCGGCACCCCGAACTGCTCGGTGCAGTTCACGGCCGGCATCCCCGGCACGGGGTGCAGCTTCTCGGTGGCGGGCGCGGCCCAGGGGAAGTCCGGCAGCGGCTGGTCGGTGCGACGCTTGAGCCACACCTGTCGGAAGCCGGGCTCTCGCCAGTCGGTGAACAGGCTCACGCTGTACGCCGCCGAAGCGATCGTCTCGTACGTCTGCGGGTCCAGCCCGGCGAGGGGGAGTTCCGTGAACACGTGCTGCTCGACCTCGAAGGCCGGCTCCAGGTCGAGGGTGAGGGCCACCACGACGCCGAGCGCGCCCAGTGAGGTGACGGCGCCGTCGAACCGGGCGTCGCCCCGCCCGATCCGTACCGTGTCCCCGCCGGCCGTGACCAGCTCCACCTCCCGCACCGGTGCCGCCAGCGATCCGTTGGTCACCCCCGAGCCGTGCGTGCCGGTCGCCACCGAACCGGCGACGGAGATGTGCGGCAGGGACGCCATGTTGGGCAGCGCGAGCCCATGCGTGTGCACCACGCGGGCCAGTTCCGCGTACCGGACGCCGCCCGACACCCGTACCGTGCGGGCCGTGGTGTCCACGTCGATCACCGGCGGCAGCCCGGCGATCGAGAGCAGGGTGCCCTCGGGACCCGGCTCGGCGATCTCGTTGAAGGAGTGGCCGCTGCCCAGGACGCGGACCTTGGCGCTGTCGGTCACCAGGGTCCTCAGCGCGTCGAGCGAGTGGGGGCGGTGCAACTCCTTGGCCGCATAGGTGATGTTGCCTGCCCAGTTGGTGACCGTCTCCGTCATTCCTGTCGTCCCTCCGGCGAGTGCGTGTGCATTGACCCTCTCATCTGCCGCGACCTACCGTGAGAGCGTTTTCTACAACTTCCTCGCCGAAGCCGGAGGGCCACCCCCTTGCCCGAGCGTCCCCAGGCTCTGTTCGCCATGACCGCCGAGAACCTGCCGCTCGTCTTCCCCGCAGAGGTGCTTGGGCGACTGCGCGAGGCGGTGGACATCGATCCGGGTCTGATCGCGGAGGACTTCGCCGAGCCCGCCGTCCGGGAGGTGCTCGCACGCACCGAGATCCTGGTCACCGGCTGGGGCTGCCCCCGCCTGGACGCGGCCGTCCTCGACGCGGCCCCGAAACTGCGCGCGATCCTGCACTCGGCGGGCTCGGTCAAGGGTTTCACCACTCCCGAGGTCTGGCGGCGCGGCATCGCGGTCTCCTCGGCCGCCGCGGCCAATGCGCTGCCGGTCGCCGAGTACACGCTCGCGATGATCCTGCTCGCCGGGAAGGACATCCTGGGCGCCCGGGAACGCCTGCGCACCACACGGGCCCATCCCGGCTGGGGCGTCGTCCCGGGCATCGGCAACCACGGCCGCCGTGTCGGCGTGATCGGAGCTTCCCGGATCGGCCGGCGCGTCATCGAATTGCTGGCACCCTTCGACCTGCGGGTGAGCCTCAGCGATCCGTATGTCACCGAGCCGCGGGCGGCCGAACTCGGCGTGCGGCTCCTGCCGTTGGACGACCTTCTGCGCACGTCGGACATCGTCACGATCCACGCGCCCGCGACGCCGGAGACCCACCACCTGATCGGCCGCCGGCAGCTCGCCCTGATGCCGGACGGGGCGACCCTCGTCAACACCGCGCGCGGCGGTCTGGTCGACCACGAGGCCCTGGTCGACGAGGTCCGCACCGGCCGGCTGAACGCCGTCCTCGACGTCACCGACCCAGAGCCGCTCCCCGCGGACTCTCCCCTCTACGACCTCCCCGGCGCCTTCGTCACCCCGCACCTCGCGGGCTCGCAGGGCAACGAGCTGTCCCGTCTCGGCATGACGGTCGCGGAGGAGGCCGCACGTCTGCTGACGGGCGAGGAGCCGGCCCATCCGGTCGATCCGGGGGCGCTGGAGCGGGAAGCGTGAGCGCCTGGCGCTCCGCGGGAGGTACCACGCTTGCTCGTCGCTTGTCCGCGGCCCCGACGACGGCGACGGACCCGACGCGGAACTGGGCCTGTGGGCCGGAACCCTGCCGCTGACCTCGGCCTGGGGCGCCCCCGTGCCCGACCCCCTGCTGCCGCCGGACACCCCCGTACCAGGACACATCGCGCGCCGCGGGGGGACCCGGCACCCCTGACGCGCACGCGGGGGCATACCGTGAGGAGTCGAACGCCTGAGCCGGAAGGAGAGTCGGGATGGGCAGCCGTACCGCACTGGTCGAGGATCTGATGGAGCGGTTCCCGCAGGTACCGCGGGAAGCCGTCTTCAAAGAGGACCTGCTGCGTGGAGGCGTGGCCTTCGACCCGTCCGCGCTCAGCGACAACGAGTCCGGTGAGGTCAAGCCGAAGTCGTACTTCATCTTCTCCTTCGACCACGGCACCCTGCCGGAGCTGGGCGAGGCCGCACTGAGGCGCCCCCCGGAGGAGATCATCCTCACCGGCGGCCCGTACGACCTGCGCCGTACCGTCGTCTCCGTACGCGTGAACCCGGCCTCGCCCTATCGCGTCGCCGCCGACGACGAGGGCATGCTCGGGCTGTACCTCGACGGCAAGCGCATCGCGGACGTCGGTGTGCCGCCGATGCCGGAGTACTACCGGCACACCCTCTCCAACGGGAAGTCGGTCATGGAGGTCGCCCCGACCATCCAGTGGGGCTATCTGATCTACCTGACGGTCTTCCGCGTCTGCCAGTACTTCGGTGCCAAGGAGGAGTGCCAGTACTGCGACATCAACCACAACTGGCGCCAGCACAAGGCCGCCGGGCGGCCGTACACCGGTGTCAAGGACGTCGAGGAGGTCCTCGAGGCGCTCGAGATCATCGACCGGTACGACACCCAGAAGGCGTCCACCGCCTACACGCTGACCGGCGGTGCCATCACCAAGACGGTCGCCGGGCGCGACGAGGCCGACTTCTACGGGCACTACGCGAAGGCCATCGAGGAGCGCTTCCCCGGACGCTGGATCGGCAAGGTCGTCGCCCAGGCGCTGCCCAAGGACGACGTGCAGCGGTTCAAGGACTACGGCGTGCAGATCTACCACCCCAACTACGAGGTGTGGGACGAGTACCTGTTCAAGATGTACTGCCCGGGCAAGGAGCGCTACGTCGGCCGCGACGAGTGGCACAGGCGCATCCTCGACTCGGCGGAGATCTTCGGCGCCCGCAACGTCATCCCCAACTTCGTGGCCGGCGTGGAGATGGCCGAGCCCTTCGGGTTCAAGACGGTCGACGAGGCCATCGAGTCCACCACCGAGGGCCTGCGCTTCTTCATGTCGCACGGCATCACGCCCCGCTTCACCACCTGGTGCCCCGAGCCCACCACCCCGCTCGGCAAGGCCAACCCGCACGGCGCCCCGCTGGAGTACCACATCCGGCTGCTGCAGGCCTATCGCCGGACGATGGACGACTTCGGTCTCTCCTCCCCGCCCGGA
This sequence comes from Streptomyces sp. NPDC001137, assembly GCF_040298885.1. Classification (NCBI taxonomy): domain Bacteria; kingdom Bacillati; phylum Actinomycetota; class Actinomycetes; order Kitasatosporales; family Streptomycetaceae; genus Streptomyces; species Streptomyces sp. NPDC001137. The sequence continues at coordinate 164,624 of NZ_JBEPBA010000005.1, read as the reverse complement.
TACGGCCCGCCCGGACCCGGCCGCGCGGTCTTCTCCGTCAGCTCGTTCATGGACAGCCTTCCGGCGCAGGAGGCGGCAGAGGTGTGAGCGACGGACGGGGACTTTGAGTCAGAACGGGTCCCCGTCCGTACAAGAGGCCGGAGTTGTGTCTCCCGGCCGGTTCACAGGTTCTGTGCGGACAACTGAACACAGCGCTTGTCAGTTGTGTCGAAAACGTGAAAGGCTCCTGTCCTGCCGCGAGGTTCCCCCCAACTCCTTCGCCGAAATGGTGAGTTGACCTCGCTTGTGGATGCAGGAGACTCATGCCCGACCTGCCGACCCCGAAGGACGCCGCCGAGGCCGCGCTGTTCTCCGAGTGCTGGGACGCGGTGCTTTCCTACGCCGATCTCTGCACGGCCGGCGCCAGTGCGGCCACTCAGCTGGCCACGGAGGCGTTCGCCCTCGGTATCCGCGAGGTCCGCGCCGCCGAGACCGCAAGCTCACCGAGCAACGGCCGCCGCTCGCCCCGGCTCCCCGTGATCCCCCTGTTGCTGACCGCCGTACGCACCACGGCTGCGGCCTGGGAGGCCGGCGGGCAGGGCCAGGACCTCGACCCCGACCTGCGCCTGTGGCTCAACTCGGAGAAGGCCGCCCGCTACACCGGCCCCCCGCTGCGCCGCCCGATCGCCCTGCGCGGACTGCGCGACCTCCAGGAGGCGGATGCGGCGCTGCTGTGGCTGACCGAGGTGGAGTCGTTGCCGCGGTCCGCGGTGGCCCGCCGGCTCGGCCTCGACCCGGCCCTCGTGGGCGAGGAACTCGACCAGGTGCGGGGCCTGTTCAGGGACCGCTGCCACCGCAACCACCTCGACACGCCGATGGACGCGCGGTGCCGCAGCTATGCGCGGCTGCTCGACGCGATCACCAGGTCGCCCGCCGCCGACATCCCGCCGGACCTCTCGCGGCACCTCGCCACCTGCGTGGACTGCGCGGAGGCCGCCTCCTGTCTGCGCCCGCAGGGCGGTGGGCTGCCCGCCGCCCTCGCCGGCGGTGTGATCGGCTGGGGCGGTCTCGCCTATCTGGAGCGCCGCCGCCGGGCCGCCGAGGTGCGCCTCGGTGTCGGGCGACCGGAGGCGGGAGAGGGGCAGAGCGGCGCAGCGAAGAGCGGTGCCGACCGAGCCCGCGTCATACGGGGCGGGCTGCTCGTGGCCGCCGTCATGGTGTCGCTGCTGGCGCTGGCCACGTCGATGATGCCGTTCGGCTCCCGCGACAACGAGGCCGCGAGCAGTGACGCCCCGACCGACAGCAGCCCGGTGGCGGCCCCGCGCCCGTCCCTGCCGTCGGCCACACCGACGCCGAAGAGCGCCTCCCCGACCCCCTCCGACACCCCGACGAAACCCGAGGGGGGCAAGAACTCCGACCCGGAACCCCAGGGCACCTCCGCCACCACGCAGAGCAGCGCACCGGATCCGGGCAAGAGCGCGTCCGCCACCTGCAAGGTCGCCTACCACCTGGACAGCCAGTGGACCGACGGCTTCCAGGCCACGGTCACCGTCACCACCGTCGAAGCCCTCGACACCTGGCGCGTCGCCTGGTCCTTCCGGGACGGCCAGAAGGTCGGCCAGATGTGGGACGCGAGCGTCGCCCAGAACGGCTCCCGGGTCACCGCGACCGCCGCCGACTACAACAAGGCCGTCCCTGCCGGCGGCAAGATCACCTTCGGCTTCCTGGGCTCCTGGCAGGGCAAGAACTCCCCGCCGTACGACTTCACGCTCAACGGGCTGGCCTGCGCGAAGAGTTGATCTCGTACAGCCCGAGCCAGGCGCCGCGACCGGGTGAACTCGGCAAGGTTCACCCGGTCCTTCGGCGCCGGCCGGTCAGCAGCCCGACTTGTAGAAGTACTTGCTGACCGACGGGTCGTTCATGTTCGCCTTCGTGATGGCGACCATGTTGGTGCCGATCGACTTCTGGACGCTCTTGCCCTCGAAGGCGGCCGCCAGTTGGTCGACGGCCTCCCGGCCGATCGCCGCCGGGTCCTGGGCGACCAGGACCTGCAGCGTGCCCGCCTTGAGCGAGGCGACCTCGTCGGGTTCGGCGTCGAAGGCGGCGACCTTCACCTTGCCCTGCTTGCCGGCCTGCTTGAGGCCGGTGGCGATGCCCTGGCCGGTGTTGGTGTTGCCCGCGAAGACACCGCCCAGGTCGGGATGGGCCGCCAGCGTCGACTGGATCTGCGAGGCGGCCGTGGCCGGCAGGTCGTTGTCGTAGAGCGTGGGCAGCATCTTGATCTTGGGGTACTTCTTCATCTCCTCGGTGAAACCCTTGATCCGGGCGTCCGTCGTGGAGACACCGGGCTTGACGCTGATCACGATCGCCGAGCCCTTCTCGCCCATCAGCTTGGCGAGCGCGTCGGCGGCGACCCGGCCCCCCTTCTCGTTGTCGGACGAGATACGGGTGATGCCGATCGAGTCGTCGGTGACCGTGGTGTCGACCAGCGCGACCTTGGTGCCCGCCGACTGGATCTGCTTCAGCGACGGCGTGAGCGCGCTGGTGTCCACCGGCGAGATCATCAGCCCGTCCGGCCGGGAGGCCGCCACCGAGTCCAGCAGCGGGCGCTGCACCGACACGTCCCACTGCGCGGAACCGTCCGTGCCGAAGTCCATGCCCTTGGCCTTCGCCTCCGTCTTCGCCGCGCAGGTCATGGTGATGTAGAAGGGGTCGCTCTTCACTCCGGTGATCAGCCGCACCTTCTTGTGCGCGGCCCCGCCCGACGACCCCGACCCGCCACCGCTGGACGAACTGCACGCGGCGGCCCCGGTGAGGGCCAGTACGGTGCCCGCGGCGACCAGTGCGCTGCGCCTGCTGCGAATGCTCAACATCGAGACATCTCCTTAAGCTTGCTCTCGGGTCTTCCTGCGCATCTGGTCGACGTAGACGGCCGCGACGAGCACCACGCCCACCGCGACGTCCTGCCAGTACTGCTGAACGCCGATGACGATCAGTCCGGTGGTGAGCACGGCCGGGATGAAGACACCGATCACGGTGCCCAGCACCGAGCCGCGCCCGCCGAAGAGGCTGGTGCCGCCCAGCACCACGGCGGTGATCACCTTCAGGTTGTCGGTGGAGTGCCCGGCGATCGACGTGGTGCCGTACGAGGCCAGCCACATCACCGCGCCGAGCCCGGCCAGCAGGCCCATCAGCCCGTACACCATCACCAGATGCCGGCCGACGCCGATTCCCGCCCGCCGTACGGCAGTCGGATTGGAGCCGATGGCCAAGGTGTGCGTGCCGAACCGGGTCGCGCCCAGCACCAGACCGAACACGGCCGTGACCACCGCGGCCAGGACCACCAGCCAGGGAATGCCGAGCACCTTGCCGAAACCGAGGCTGTTCTGCAGATGCGTGGCCGCCGCACCCGCCGGGTCCTGGCCTCCGGTGGCGAGTTCGGCGATCCCCAGCGCGGCACCCAGACCGCCGAGCGTCACGATCAGCGGCGGAACCTTCCCGGTCGCCACCACCGCACCCTGGAGCACACCCCAACCGGCGCCCACCGCAAGGGCGATGACCACACAGAGCGCGACCGTGCCCCAGCCGGCGTCCGGCCCGCCGTGGTGGATGTTGTACTCGCCCGCGGCCACCGCGGACAGCACCAGCACCGAACCGATCGACAGATCGATGCCCGCCGTGATGATCACGAACGTCATGCCGACGCCCAGCACCAGATAGATGGCCGCGTTCACGGCGATCTGTGTGAGGTCGTACTGCGTGAAGAACTTGCCCGGCGCGGCGATGGTGAAGAACAGGACCAGCACCACGAGGATCACGAAGGTCCACAGCTCGCTGATGCCGGCCGCCCGGCGCAGCCAGTCGGGTACGGTCCGGTGCCCACCCGCCGAGTCGGGCGGGGCCTGCTGCTGTGCCGCGGCCGGCCGGACTTCCTTGCTGTCGGCGGTCATCGCCCGTCCTCCGCTTTCCTCAAGGACCCGTTCCGCCGGCCCGGTTCGTCCAGCGACCCGGTCATGGCCCCGACGAGCTCCTCGATCGTGGTGTCCGCCGCGGTGAACGAGGCGACCCGGCGCCCGAGCCGCAGCACCTCCACCCGGTCCGAGACCGACAGCACCTCCGGCATGTTGTGACTGATCAGCACGACACAGATGCCCCGGTCGGCGACCCTGCGCACGGTGTCCAGGACCCGGGCGCGCTGCACGACCCCCAGCGCGGCCGTCGGCTCGTCCATGAAGATGACCTTGTTCGCGAACGCGACCGCACGCGCCACGGCCACCGACTGCCGTTGACCGCCGGACAACGTTGTCACAGGAGCCGTCACATCTTTCAGTTCGACGCCCAGCTCGGCGAACGCCTTGACCGCCTCCCGTCGCATCGCGGGCCGGTCGAGCACGCCCAGGCGGCCGAGCAGCCCGCCGCGCACAACTTCCCTGCCCAGATACAGATTGGCCGCCGCGTCCAGATCCGGCGCGAGCGACAGATCCTGGTAGACGGTCTCAAGTCCGTGCCGCTGGGCGTCCATCGGCCCGCCGAACCGGACCGCCCGCCCCTCCACCCGCACTTCGCCCTCGTCGGGTGCGAGCACCCCCGACAGGACGTTCACCAGAGTCGACTTTCCTGCGCCGTTGTCGCCGATCAGGGCGACGACCTCGCCCGCGTACGCCGTGAAGTCGGCGCCCTGCAGCGCCTGGACGTGACCGAAACGCTTGACCACACCGTGTGCCGCGAGAAGTGGTTCCCTTGCAGAGGCCATGTTGTGCCTTCGCGTTGGTATCGTTAACAGTTCGTCGATTCTGGGAGCCCCGTGGGTGGGCGTCAAGGGTCGTGTGTGACCCGTTCTCAAGAGGTTGCACAGCGGCCCGGGAGCTGCCCGCCCGACTGCCGAGGAGGACTGCGGCGTGGTCGGCCGCCCCACGATGAAGGACGTCGCCGCCGAGGCGGGCGTCAGCGCGATGACGGTGTCCCGGGTGGTCAACGGCGCGGGGAGCGTGGCACCTCGGACCGCCGCGAGAGTCGAGGCCGCCGTCCGCAAACTGGGCTACCAGCGCGACGAGCTGGCGCGCCAGCTGCGCCGCGCGGACCAACCCAGCCGGACGATAGGCCTGTTGGTGGACAACGTTGCCGATCCCTTCATGGCCGCCGTGGCCTCCGCCGCCGAGGACGTCGCCCGCCGGCGCGGCAGCGTGGTGCTGATCGGCTCCAGCCGCGCCGACCCGCGCCGGGAGCGCGAGGTCGTCGCCGCCTTCACCGCGCGCCGCGTCGACGGTCTCATCCTCACGCCGGCCGCGGGCAGCCACCGTTTCCTGCGGCCCGCCCAGGAGCAGGGCACCAAGATCGTGTGCGTGGACCGGGCCGCACCCGGGCTGGAGGCGGACACCGTGGTGGTGGACAACCGCGCCGCGGTCGAGGAGGCCGTACGGCACCTGATCGCGCACGGCCACCGCCGTATCGGCTACCTCGGGGGCCGGCAGGACATCTGGACCAACGGCGAGCGCCACCGGGGCTATCGGGCGGCACTTCGGGCGGCGGGCATCGGTGCCGATCCCGGGCTCGTCCGCCACGGTCTGCGCTCGGCGCCGTCCGCCGCCGAGGCCGTCATGGCCCTCCTCGCCGGCGGCGAGCCGCCCACCGCCCTCCTCGCCGACAACGAGAACCTCGCCCTCGGCGCGCTGACGGTCCTGCCGCCCCGGATCGCCTTCGTCGCCTTCGACGACTTCCCGCTGGCTGAGCGGCTGTCGCCACCCGTCACCGTCATCGCCCAGGACCCCGTCGCGCTCGCCACCACGGCCGCGCACCTGTTGTTCGCCCGCATCCAGGGCGACGACTCACCGCCCCGCACCCTCGTCATGCCGACGGAGCTGATCAGGCGGGGGTCGGGGGAGGTGCCCGGGCCTTTTGCGGGACCGGGCCTCTGAGCGGGTGCGGGGGCTGTGGAGCGGCTCCCCGAATATTCCGTGGCGCCCGGCGGTCGTACGGCTCTATGGTGAGCGGGCATGGAGCGGTGGCCGGTGGCCGCCGCTGCCGAACGAGCGTGGAACCGGGAGGTGTTGACCGATGGCTGTCTTTGCGACGAGTGCTGCCCGCATCCAGATCATCAAGTCCACCTCCGTGGCCTTCGGCTGACCTCAACTCCTTTCGCCGGGGCCACCCTTGTGAAGGGTCACCCTTGACTTCCAGCTCTGCTTTCAGTTCCGCTTCCGGTGCTGTTTTCTCCGCGCTCGCTCCCTACGGCTGGGACGAGGCATGGGCGGACGCGTTCGCCCCCCACGAGCCCGAGGGGCTCCTGCCCGGACGTGTGATCCGGGTCGACCGCGGCCAGTGCGACGTCGTCACCGCCGACGGCGTCCTGCGGGCCGACACCGCGTTCGTCACCCCGCACGACCCGATGCGGGTCGTGTGCACCGGCGACTGGGTCGCCGTCGAACCCGGCGGCAACCCCCGCTACGTACGGACGTATCTGCCGCGCCGTACCGCCTTCGTGCGCTCCACCTCCTCCAAGCGGTCCGAGGGGCAGATCCTCGCCGCCAACGTCGACCACGCGATCGTCGCCGTCTCCCTTGCCGTCGAACTCGACCTCGGGCGCATCGAACGCTTCCTGGCCCTGGCCTGGGAGTCGGGCGCGCAGCCGCTGGTCGTGCTCACCAAGGCCGACCTGGTGCCGGACGCCGTGACGCGTGCGCATCTCGTCCAGGACGTCGAGCTGTCGGCGCCCGGCGTGACCGTGCTGACGGTCAGTGCCGTGGAGGGGGACGGGCTCGACGCTCTCGTGGGCCTGGTCTCCGGCGGTACGTCCGTGCTGCTCGGGCAGTCCGGTGCGGGCAAGTCCACCCTCGCGAACGCCCTCCTGGGCGAGAACGTGATGGAGGTGCAGGCCGCGCGGGACGTCGACGGCAAGGGGCGTCATACGACGACCACCCGCAACCTGCTCGCCCTGCCCGGCGGAGGTGTCCTCATCGACACACCGGGGCTCAGGGGCGTCGGCCTCTGGGACGCCGAGAGCGGGGTCGGACAGGTCTTCTCCGAGATCGAGGAACTGGCCGAGCGGTGCCGCTTCCACGACTGCGCGCATGATGCGGAGCCGGGGTGCGCGGTGCGGGAGGCTGTCGAGAGCGGGGAGTTGTCGCATCGGCGGCTGGAGAGCTACCGCAAGCTGATTCGGGAGAACCAGTGGATCGTGGCCAAGACCGATGCGCGGCTCCGTGCGGAGCTTCGGCGGGATTGGAAACGGAAGGGTGCTGCGGGGCGGGCGGCGATGGAGCTGAAGCGGGGGCGGCGGTAGGGGTGCCGGGGGTGGAGGTGCCGTCTGGGGGCTGCCGCCCCCAGGCCCCCGCTTTCGGCCTGAACGGCCTCGTCCTCAAACGCCGGACGGGCTGGTACTCCACGTCCGATTTCCGCTAGCCCACGAGTCGGGTCCGGCGGAGACTGGATGGCGTGATGGACGAAGACAGCAGGTACGAAGCCGTGCGGAGTCGGGATGCCCGGTTCGACGGGGAGTTCTTCTTCGCTGTCCGGACGACCGGGATCTACTGCCGGCCCAGTTGCCCCGCCGTGACGCCGAAGCGGCGTAACGTCCGGTTCTTCGCGACGGCCGCCGCCGCGCAGGGCTCGGGGTTCCGGGCCTGCCGGCGGTGCCGGCCGGATGCCGTGCCGGGGTCGGCCGAGTGGAATGTACGGGCGGATGTGGTGGGGCGGGCCATGCGGCTCATCGGGGACGGGGTCGTCGACCGGGAGGGGGTCACCGGGCTGGCGGCCCGGCTCGGGTACAGCGCTCGGCAGGTGCAGCGGCAGCTCACCGGTGAGCTCGGGGCCGGGCCCGTCGCTCTCGCCCGGGCCCAGCGGGCACACACCGCGCGCGTCCTGGTGCAGACGACCGAGCTGCCGATCACGGAGATCGCCTTCGCGTCCGGGTTCGCCAGTGTGCGGCAGTTCAATGACACGATCCGGGACGTGTACGCGTCGACGCCGAGCGAGCTGCGTGCGGCCGCCCCGAGGGCCGGCCGGCGCGCGGCCGCCCCGACCGGGGGGATTCCGCTGCGGCTGGCCCACCGGGGGCCGTATCAGGCCGGTGCCGTCTTCGATCTGCTGGCGGACGAGGCCGTGGAGGGGGTGGAGGAGGTCGGCGGGGAGCGTGGCCGGCGGACCTACCGGCGTACCCTCCGGCTTCCGCACGGTACCGGCATCGTCGCCGTCGACGAGCGGCCGGGGGCGGCCAGGTCCGTGTCCGGTGCCCATCCCGGTGGCTGGCTGGACGCGCGGCTGCATCTCAGCGACCCCCGCGATCTGACCACCGCCGTGGGGCGGCTTCGGCGGCTCTTCGACCTCGACGCCGATCCGTACGCCGTGGACGAGCGGCTCGGCGGTGACGAGCGGCTGGCACCGCTGGTCGCCGCACGGCCGGGGCTGCGATCTCCGGGGGCCGCCGATCCCGAGGAACTGGCGGTGCGCGCGCTGGTGGGGCGGGCGGAGGCCGGGCGGCTCGTGCGGGAGTACGGGAAGGTGCTCGACGCACCGTCCGGCAGTCTCACCCGTCTGTTCCCCGAGCCCGCCGTCCTCGCGGAGGCCGAACCGGAGGGCCTCCTGGGCGCGCTCACCGCCGCCCTCGCCGACGGCGCCGTACGCCTGGATCCGGGCGCCGACCGCGACCAGGCCGAGGCCGCGCTGCTCGCCGTGCCCGGCATGGACCCCGGCACGGTCGCCGTGATCCGCACCCGGGCGCTCGGCGATCCCGACGTCGCCCCGCCCGGCCCGGACGTTCCCGACAGCTGGCGCCCCTGGCGCTCGTACGCCCTGCAACACCTTCGTGCAGCGAGAGAGTGGGACCGATCCTGATGAGTGTTCTCTGGAGCCGCTTCGACAGTCCCGTCGGGCCCCTCCTCCTCACCGCCGATACGGCCGGTGCTCTGACCTCCGTGTCCGTGCCCGGACAGAAGAACGGCCGTGCGGTGCAGGCCGGTTGGCGGCGCGAGCCCGCACCCTTCCGCGCCGCCGAGGAGCAGTTGGCGGCCTATTTCGCCGGTGAACTGAAGGAGTTCCGGCTGGAGTTCAGCACCGCCGGGAGCGAGTTCAGGGAACGGGTGTGGGCCGCTCTCGACAGCGTTCCCTACGGGGCGACCGCCACCTACGGCGAGATCGCCGCCCGGATCGGCGCCCCACGGGTTGCCGTACGGGCCGTGGGCGGCGCGATCGGCGCCAACCCGCTGCTGATCGTCCGGCCGTGCCACCGGGTGATCGGAGCGGACGGTTCGCTGACCGGATACGCGGGCGGCCTCGAGCGGAAGGTGCGGCTACTGACGCTGGAAGGCGTCCTCCGGCCGCCGTCGACCCCTCCCGCCGGCTAGTCCTCCAGGCCCCAGCTGTGGATCCGTCGCGGGTGGATGCGGATCAGTTCCTCACTGAAGTGCGGGCCCAACTCGTGGGGACCGGTGAGGAGTTCCGCCTCGCCCCGGATGTCCACGCCTCGTACCTTCCACGGGCGCAGGCTCACGATGTCGTCGACGACCAGGGCCACCTTGGGGTTCTGCCGGAGGTTGCGCCACTTCTTGGTGCGGCCCAGGGCGTATCCGCCGATCAGGATGGTGCCGTCGTCCTGGGGGAAGAAGCCCACCGGGTTGGCCTGCGGCTGTCCCTGCGGGTCTACGGTGGCCAGCCGCCCCAGGCGCTGCGACTTCAGGTACGCGCGTTCCGCCTCGCTGAATTCGGTCATGGGAGCAGGGAAACACGCCCGGCCCGCTCCGCACATCGGATCCTCGGCCTAGGCCCGTGGCCCTACGTCAGCCCCAGATCACGGCGCCCAGCCAGGCTCCCGCGATCAGCAGACAGGTGAACAGCTCCGCCAGCACACTGGAGCCGCCCGAGCGCATCACGGTGCGCAGCGCCGCCTTCGCCTCGCGGTGCCGGCCGAGCCGGCGGCGTTCGTACAGGTAGATGCCGCCCATGAAGCCGGGGATCGTGCCCAGCACGGGGATGAGGAGGAAGCCCAGGAACGCGCCCGCCCCCGCGTACACCCCCATCCGGGGGGTGGCGCCGCTCGCGCGCAGCCGCCTCGGGGGCAGTGCCCAGCGCACCACCTGGGAGAGGAACATCGCGAGGGTCGCGCCCACCAGGATCCACCAGGACACCGGCTGTGTGGCCTTCAGCGCCCACCACAGGACCGCGGCCCACACGAGCCACGAGCCCGGCACCCCGGGCACCAGCACTCCGCACAGGCCGAGCAGGAGGACCAGTCCGACCAGCAGGAGGTCCCACACTCCCATCTCACCAGAGTGCCGGAGGGACGGAGGAGACGCAGGTCAGCGGTCCGGACCTGGGTCACACCGGCCCCTCTTTCCGCACCGCCGTTCGACGGCTCACTCTAGACGGGTGCCGGACGCGTTGTGCGGTGCCGGTTTTTCCTGATGCCCCGTTTTCATACCGCCCATGCGGTGGACAATTAGGGGCATGAGCCAGCAGGGGGGAAGTCCCACCGGTCATGAGGACGACTGGTGGGGGCAGCTGTACGACGACTCCACCGAGGACACGGGTCCCGCACCCGCGCCCGACACCCTGGACGACCGGTTCGCCTCGGTGGCCGGGGCCGTGGGTGCCGAGGCGGAGGCCGTGGACGAGGGGTCGGCCCAGCGGAGGGCACCCTGGGACCCGCCGCCCCCGCCCGGCGGCCGTACCTCCACGGAGACACCCGTCACGACGGTGCCCGAGTCGCGCATGCCCCCCGAGGCGCCGGCGCAACCGTCCCCGGACCCGGACCCCGCCCGGGACGGCTCGCCCGCCGCCGCCCCGGCGGCCGCGGACAGCCCTCCGCCGCAGATCCCCGACGGCACTCTGCCGCACACCGCACGCCATCGCGCCGCCGCCGGGAACCCCGTCCCGCAGCGGGCCGCATCCCCTTCGGCGCCGGCCCCCGTGGCCGACGCCGTCCCCCTCCGCACGGCCACCCACCTGGACCTCCCCACCCTCCCCCCGGCCTCCGTCGACTACGTCGGCTCGGGCCCGCCCACCTACGACGCCGAGCCCACCGCGCTCCCGCCCGCCGACCCCGACGACCTCGACGACCTGGTCGCGGACACCGTGCTGGACGGCGCCCGCTACGGCGCCTGCACCCTCCGTGCCGTCTCCGTCCGCGGCGACTCCGCCCGCTACCGGGGCGAGCCGCGCCGCGACTCCCTGCTCACGGCCCGCTTCGGCACCGGAGAGCACGCACTGGTCCTGGTGGCGATGGCCACCGGCGCCCGCGCCACCCCCGGCGCCCACCGGGCGGCCGCCGAGGCCTGCCACTGGATCGGCCGGGCCGTCGGCCGCAGTCACGCCCGGCTCGCGGAGGACATAAGGGCCGCCCGGCGCGGCGACCTCAAGTCGGGCCTGCACCGCCTCACCGACCGCAGCCTCGGCAAACTCCGCGCCAGCGCCGCCGAGCAGGGCATCGAGCCCGAGGAGTACGCGGCCACCCTGCGCTGTCTGCTCCTGCCCGCCGACCCCGAGTGCCGTACGCGCGTCTTCTTCGGCGTGGGCGCCGGCGGACTGTTCCGGCTGCGCGACGGCGACTGGCAGGACATCGAGCCGCGGGTCGGCGAGGTCACGGGAGAGCCCGTAGTCGGCTTCGGGTCGCTGCCCGCCGAGACCCCCGAGGGCGACCGGCTCACCATGGACCTGGGGATCCCGACCCCGCCGAGCCCCTACGAACCCGCACCCGAGCCGCCCCGCGAACCCTTCCGCTTCCGCGCCTCCGTCGCCCGCCCGGGGGACACGCTGCTGATGTGCTCCGGCGGCCTCGCGGAGCCGTTGCGCGGCGAACCCGATCTGTGCCGGTATCTGACGACCCGGTGGTCCGGTCCCACCCCACCCGGCCTCGCCGCGTTCCTCGCCGACACCCAGGTCAGGGTGAAGGGGTATGCGGACGACCGTACGGCCGCCGCCGTTTGGGAGGCGTGAGCGCCCGGCGCAACCAGCGGCGGGCGCGTCAGCTTCCGTACGGGACCCACTGGCGCACGCCGTGGCCGTTGGTGCCGTACCCGTAGTGGGGCAGTCCCTTGATGCCGCTGGTGCGGAACGGGCGCCCGTGGTCGTCGATGCGGATCGTGCCGGTGCGGCCCTGGGAGGACCAGTCGAGTTCCAGGTACCAGTTGCAGTCGTACGTCTCGGTCGTGGCGGTGACCAGCAGGACCTCCGGGTCCTGGGCCGAGACCCGGTAGGGGAACTGCACGGCGGGGAGGGTCCGGCCGCCGTCGTTGCCGGCGACCGAGTGGGCGATGGGGCGGTCGATGTCGAGGTTCACGTCGAAGGAGCGGGGGGTCAGCCCGCCGCCGCAGCCCTGCTCTGTCGAGTAGGCGTTTCCGTGGACCGGGTCCGCCCGGCCTGCGATCCGGACCCGCAGCGCCTCCAGGACCACAGCGGTGGAAGACCGTCCCTGCACGGAGATCTGCACCATCGTCTGCCGCCCGTGCACCGCGCCCTGCGTCGCCGCCCAGGCCGCGGCGTCCTGCGGCAACGGCGGTGGGGGGACCTCGGTCGGTGCCTTGTCGATGACGTAGTCGTGGCCGCAGCCGCCCTGCCAGATCTGGGAGTTGGCGCTCCAGGTCAGGGGCGTGCCGACAGTGCTCTGCCCGGTGCCGGTGCCGTTGGCCGGGGCGGTCGAGCCGGAGTCCTTGCCCTTGCCCTTGTCCCTGCCCTTGTCCTCGTCCTTGTCCTGGGAGTGCGGTGAGGGCGATGTGCTGCCGGGGGAGGGGCTCGCGGACGGCTTCGACGAGCGGTGCGGTGCCGCCGCGGCCGTCGTGCCGGGCCGTCCGGAGGGGGACGCGGCCGTGTCCGAGGAGCCGCGGTCGTCCGACAACGCGGACAGGCTGCCCAGAGTGGCGAGCAGGGCGCAGGCGACGGCGGTCGAGGCGAGGACCCGCCGGCGGCGGTACCAGGGGCGGTGAGCGGGAGCGGGCTCGCTCGGCTCGGGCGGGTCCAGGGCCTGCGCCGGGCCGCTGCTCCCGGCGGGGTCCGCATCCGCCGCCGGAACCGGCCCCTGCGCCGAACCGTTCGTACGCACCCGCTGGCGCGCCGCCACCGCGAGCAGCCACAGCCGGTGCAGTTCGAGCCGCTCCTCCGGTGTCGCCTCGCAGAAGGACGCGAGCCGTTCCACGGGCGCGAAGTCCTGCGGTACCGCCTCGCCCGCGCAGTACCGGTGCAGCGTGGAGGTGTTCATGTTGACGCGCCGTGCCAGGGAGCCGTAACTCCGGTCCGTGCGGTCCTTCAGCTGCCGTAACAGCGCCGCGAACGCCTCGACGTCGTCCCGAGTCTCCACTGTTCCCCCGTCATCCACCGCATCCCGTATCCCAGGCACTCATATACCTGCACGTCAGATGGGCTGGGATGGTTCCACCGTCGCCGAAAGGGCGGCAGTCGTTGCGCCGGGCCGCCGTGACCGCCGATGCTCTTGGTGTCGCACCGACCAGGGCCGGACCGCCCCATCGGCGTCGGGCGACATCCGACACCCATGCACTCATTCACGGGGGACACCCATGCCCAAGCGCACCCGAGCAGGCGCGCTCCTCGCCATCGCCGTCACGGGTCTGACCGCGGCGCTCGCCGGACCGGCAGCCGCCGCTCCCAAGGCACCCGGCTTCCTCGCGGCGGCCGACCTGCCGCCGCACCCGAGCTCGTCCTGGACGGCCGGCAAGGTCACCGCCGGCGTGCCGGAGGACACGGACGGGGACACCTGCCTGCGGGCGCTGCCGGGCCACGAGTCCGCCTGGCACCGCGACTTCCGCACCGACCTCGACACGAACGCCCGGCAGATCACCGTCGTCCTGCCCGACACCCGAGCGGCCAAGGAGCTGACCTCGTGGCTGAACAAGGACATGAAGTCCTGCGCGGCCCGGATCGAGCAGCAGGACCCGGACACCGAGGCCACCGGCAAGGACTACGGGAAGCTGGCCGTCGAGGAGGGCGCCCACGTCTACGGCGTCCACACCGAGACCTCCGGGGGCGCGAGCGACGTCCGCCTCCTGTCGGTCGGCCGGGACGGCCGCACCGTCACGGTCGTGAACTGGGCGCAGCTGGGCGACTTCAGGGGCGCCCCCGTGAAGGCCTTCAAGAAGACGACCACCGCGGCCGTGAACAAGCTCCACTGACCGCACGACCAGGGCCGCCCTCTCGCCTCGGGGGTCGGGAGGGCGGCCCACGGCACGACCCGACCACGCGACTCGATCACTCAACCACTCGAAACGGGGAACCGAACATGAGCAGCAAGACCCGCACCGTCCTGACCGCCGGCCTTCTCGCCGTCGCCCTCGGCCTCGGCGCCACCGCCCAGGCCTCCGCCGGCGCCGCGCACAGCGTCAGCGGCAAGCCGTCCGACAACATCAGCCGTATCGCCGACTTCTACGGCGCCTACATCGACGCGGTCACCGACGAGGACAGCGGCAACCTCGGCGACGCGCTGCGCGCCCACTACCTGACCCCCGCCTTCCAGAAGGAACTGGCGGCCTGGGAGGACAGGGAGCACGCCGACGGTGTCCTGCGCGCCCAGAACGTCCCGCTCGCCTGGAAGGTCACCGACAACGGCAGCACGGCGAACCGCACGGAGGCCGTCGTCACCCTCACCTGGAGCCGGAACTCCACCAGCAAGCTGGTGGTGGACATGGCCCGCGACAGCCGCGAGATCTTCCACATCGGGGAGAAGGGCGCAGCGGCCAAGTAGTCACTCCGGTCGCAGCCGCAGTGTGAGGATCTGGAACGGCCGCAGCTCGAAGCTCAAGTCGCTTTCGTGCTGCGGCCGTTCCAGCAGGTCCGTCACCTCGGCCCGGCCCACCGGGAAGCCGGGCGTCAGCGTGGCCCGCGCCCGCCCTCCCCGGGACTCGTACAGCCGTACCACCAAATCCCCGCTGCGGTCCTCCGCGAGCTTCACCGACTCGACGGTCACGGCGGGGTGGTCGACGCGGACCAGCGGCTCCACGACCGGCGCCTGCGCCACCCGCAGCGGCAGGTTCAGCGCGAGTCCTTCCGCGACCGCGTCCCCGACGTCCGCGCCCGGCAGCAGCGCATAGGTGAAGCGGTGCGTGCCCAGGTCGGTCTCCGGGTCCGGGCTGTGCGGGGCGCGCAGCAGCGTCAGACGGACGGTCGTGCCGAGGCCGCCCTCGTGCGGGGTGCGCGTCACGTCGTGGCCGTACGTCGAGTCGTTGAGGACCGCCACGCCGTAGCCCTCCTCCGCGACCCTGAGCCAGCGGTGCGCGCAGATCTCGAAACGGGCCGCGTCCCAGGACGTGTTGGTGTGGGTGGGGCGGTGGACGTGCCCGAACTGGATCTCCGCCGTGGAGCGTTCGGCGTGCACGTCGAGCGGGAAGGCGGCCTTCAGCACCTTCTCGGACTCCTGCCAGTCGACGTCCGTGACGATGTCGAGGCGCCGGGCACCGGCCGCGAGGCGGATCTCCTGGGTGACGCGTGACTTCCCGAACGTCCGCGTCACCCGCACCGCCGCCGTCAGCGGCCCGTCCTCCACCAGCTCCACGGACTCGGCGTCCGTCAGGTCCGTGTGCCGGCGCCGGTAGTGCCGGTCGATGTCCCAGGCGTCCCAGGCGTTGGGATGGTCGGGGTGCAGCTGGAGGAGGTTGCCGGGACCGCACAGCACCTCGCGGCCGGCGGTGAGATCGCGTACCGAGGAGAGCAGTCCCCGCGCGTCCACGGTGACCCGCAGCCGGGAGTTCTCCAGTACGTACGTGCCGTCGTCCTCCTCGGCCCGGACGACCTCGCCCGCCACGCCCACGACCGGCGCACTGCCCAGTCCCGGCGCGGTCACCAGCACACCCCCGGCGACCTCGGTCCGCTCGTACGGCGACGCGTTGAGCACCACGGGCCCGCCCGTCCCCAGCGCCTCCACGGCCGCCGCAGTGAGCTCCTCCACCTCCGCCAGGACCCGCGCATACGTGTCCCGTGCCTCCCGGTGCACCCAGGCGATCGACGACCCCGGCAGGATGTCGTGGAACTGGTGCAGCAGCACCGTCTTCCACAGCCGGTCCAGGGCGTCGTACGGGTAGGCGTACGCCGGACTGCGTACGGCTGCCGTGGCGCACCACAGCTCGGCCTCGCGCAGGGCGTGTTCCGAGCGCCGGTTGCCCTGTTTGGTCTTCGCCTGGGTGGTGTAGGTGGCCCGGTGCAGCTCCAGGTACAGCTCGCCCGACCATACGGGCGCCTGCGGTCCGTACTCCTCCTCGGCCGCGGTGAAGAAGGCCGCCGGCTTCTCGACCTCGACCCGCGGTGAGCCCTCCAGGGAGCGCAGCCGCCGGGCCTTCTCCAGCATCTCGCGGGTCGGGCCGCCGCCCCCGTCGCCCCATCCGAAGGGGACCAGGGAGCGGGTGGCGCGCCCCTTCTCGGCGAAGTTGCGTTCCGCGTGGGCGAGTTCGCGGCCGTGGAACTGCGAGTTGTAGGTGTCGACGGGCGGGAAGTGTGTGAAGACACGGGTGCCGTCGATGCCCTCCCACCAGAAGGTGTGATGGGGCATTCTGTTCGACTGGTTCCAGCTGAGTTTCTGTGTGAGGAACCATCGGATTCCGGCCAGTTTCGCGAGCTGCGGAAAGGCCGCGGTGTAGCCGAAGGAGTCCGGCAGCCAGATCTCCTCCGTCTCCACGCCCAGTTCTTCGGCGAAGAACCGCTTTCCGTGCACGATCTGCCGTGCCAGCGTCTCACCGCCGGGCATGTTGGCGTCCGACTCCACCCACATCGAACCGACGGGCGCCCAGTTGCCGTCCGCCACCGCCTTCTTGATCCGCTCCCAGATGTGCGGCTGGTGCTCCTTCACCCAGGCGTACTGCTGGGCCTGCGAGCAGGAGAACACCAGCTCGGGGTAGTCGGCGGCGAGCGCGGTGACATTGGCGAAGGTGCGCGAGGCCTTGCGGACGGTCTCGCGCAGCGGCCACAGCCAGGCGGAGTCGATATGGGCGTGCCCGGTCGCGGAGATCCGGTGCGCGCTCGCCGAGGCCGGGCGGGACAGGACGTCCGTCAGCGCGGCACGGGCGGCGGCCGCCGTGCCGGAGACGTCGTGCAGGTCGAGGGCGTCGAGCATGTCCTCCAGGGCGCGCAGGATCTCGTGCCGCCGGGGCCGGTCCATCGGCAGTTCGTGCATCAGTTCCGAAAGCACCTCGACGTCCAGCACCAACTGCCACACGGCCTCGTCGAGTACGGCGAGGTCGGCAGAGCGGAATCGGTAGACGGGCCGGTCCCCGGCGGTCAGGACGTCTCCCAGGTGGGTAGGCGCGAAGCCGTGCAGCACGGCCGGATTGGCGGCCGCCTCCAGAAGCAGATGCACCGGTTCGCCTCCGCTCGCGGGGGAGCCGACGGCGAGGTGACGGTTGCGCGGGTGAATGCCCTTCAGGGGGACGCCCGCGGCGTCGTAGAGCAGTCCCTCGGCCTGGAAACCGGGGCCGTCGCCGGTGAACCCGGGGTCGATCACCGCCTCCACGCGGCGCCCGGCCCACTCCTCGGGGACCCGGCCCGTCAACCGGAACCAACTCGTCGACCAGGGCTTTCCCCAGGCCGTTCCGGTTGTGAAGGTCTCGTAGTCGGCCTGCAGCGCCTGGTCCACCGGCACCGGTTCGCCGGGCACATGCCACACGGACAGCACCAGCGGCACGCGCTCCGCGTACTGCGCGGGCCGCACGAACTGTCCCATGGCGCGCTCCAGGCGCGCCTCCACCAGCGTTCGGTCGTCGTGCACGGCGGCTCCCTCGGCGCTCGGACGGCTGTGGTGCCTCGTTCCAGAAGGTTCCCTCCATCCGGCCGGAACTGCAGCATCCGTGGCCGAACACCTGGTCGTTGAGTATTCGACATGACTGCCGCGTGCCCAGAGGGGCATGGATCCCGTGAACGTGTTCGACAAGGAGGGGAACCGACATCGGCACGCGGGCGGGGGTCATGAAGAGGCAGGCACGAGGGGGCGGTCCCATGGCGATCGGGGCCTTCTCGGCGAAGACGGAGGAAAAGACCGACGGCGACGCGGACGAGGCGCAGTCGTCCCAGACACGGAAGCTGCGGCAGAGACTGGGCCGGGCGGACCTGAAGGCGGTGCCCGAGGCACGCCGGGCACTGCGCGAGCTGTTACGGCAGTGGGGCAGGCCCGGTCGCTCGGAGATAGCGGAACTGCTCACCAGCGAACTCGTCACCAACGCACTCGTCCACACCGACCACGACGCGGTGCTGACCGCCACCGTCGGGCCCCGCGGACTGCGGGTGGAGGTGAGGGACTTCGTGGGTCGCAGGCCCAGACTGCGCGTACCGAACGCCGACGACGGCACGCACGGCAGAGGCCTGGTCCTGGTGCAGTCCCTCGCGGACGCGTGGGGGGTACGAGCGCACGGGGTGGGGAAGGCGGTGTGGTTCGAACTCGACGCCGGAGCGACATGACACGGGAAGGGGGCGTGACCCGAAGGTCACGCCCCCTTCCCGTGCAGGCCGTTCTAGCCGAACTGCTGCTCGAGGTCCTTGAGCTTGCGCTCCAGGGAGTCGAGGCGCGGCAGGGCCATTGTGTCGTCCTCCGCGGTGAGGTCGACGGTCACCGGTTCAGAACCGGCCTTGCGGACGGGCTGCAGGGACGGCCGTGAGCGTACGGGCAGCGGTTCCGCGCTGGATATGGCAGGCTCCGCGGAGACCGAGGCGGAGGCTCGCTCCAGGGCCTGGGGCTCCACCTGGCGTCCGCCGCCGCGGCCGATGAACCCGCGGTGGCCCCGGCTGATGGCCTTGAGCTGGGCGCGCTCCAGGCGGTCCGCCTCGCGGCGCCGCAGCCGGTTCTCCTCCTTCTGCCGCTTGTCCTCGCGCACCTCGTCGACCGCCTCGTCCAGGCTGCGCACGCCCTCCAGGAGCATCAGCGACCAGGCCTTGTAGGTCTCGCGGGGGGCCCGCAGCCAGCGGACGATACGGATCTGCGGCAGCGGGCGCGGCACCAGGCCCTGCTCGCGCAGCGCGGCCCGGCGGGTCTGCTTCAGGGCGCGGTCGAAGAGGACGGCCGCAGACAGGGACATGCCGGAGAAGAACTGGGGCGCACCGTCGTGACCGATGCCCCGGGGCGCGTGCACCCAGTTGAACCAGGCCGCGGCGCCCGCGAACGTCCACACGAGTATCCGGGAGCCGAGGGCCGCGTCACCGTGGCTGGCCTCGCGGACCGCGAGCACGGAGCAGAACATGGCCGCACCGTCCAGGCCGAACGGCACCAGGTATTCCCAGCCGTTGGTCAGGCCGAGGTTCTGCTGGCCGAAGCCGACCAGGCCGTGGAAGGAGAGGGCGGCGGCGACCGCCGCACAGCAGAACAGCAGGACATAGGAGGCGGTGCCATATATGGCCTCCTTGCGCCGGCGGCGCTCCTCGCTGCGCTCCCACGAATCGTCCGTCTTCGCGTGCTCCCCGGAGCGCTTGCTGCGCGCGAGCACCGCCACCGCCGCCAGCATGCCCAGGAGCAGTACGGCGCCCGGAAGCAGCCAGTCCAGCGATATGTCGGTCAGTCTCATCTGGGGTCCCTTGCATTGGGATAGGGCGTAACGCCCGCCATAGTGGCCCAATCCCACCGGCCCTCAGGGGGTTTCGGGGCAAGAGGCCGCCAAGGAAGTGCAAGGGGATGCCCAGGGCGGCGTTCTGCTCGAACTGCCGCTTGAGGGGCGGGAGTTGAGTTCGAATAAGACTACCCGTACGGATGGTTCCTCGGAAAGTTCCTGCGGCAAGTGAGGAAGTTGTGAATTGACTGTAACCGGGCGGGCGCCTTGTTCGCGCCGATCTTACGGGACGGCCGGCGGCCGGTGCGCCTGAGGGTGCCTCAACTGGCGGCGGCGGCCGACAGCTTGCCCAACCGGTCGGCGTCACAGGTGCGCGGGCAGGTGGCGCAGGTGTCCTCGGGGCGCACGGTGTAGAACATGCAGCAGCTGATCCGGTCCCGGGTGGGCAGCGGCTCCCCGTCCGGGCCGGCGAGTTCCCGGAAGGCAGCGGATCCCGCGTACGGCTTGGTGGCCCCCGGCAGCAGCGCCTCCAGCTCGCGCACGGCCCGCTGCTCCTCGCCGAGCAGCTGGGCGACGTACCAGAGCCCCTCCACGACCTCGTCGGTGGCCATGCCCCACAGGGCCCGCCCGCGCCGCCGCATCCGGGGCCCGAACGCGGCGAGCACGGGTTCGAGATGGTCGGCCACCGAGGTCCGCACCTCTTCCCGCAGCGCCTCCTCGTCGGCGACGACGCGTGCGCCGGGCAGTGCGGCGGCCGGATCGCCGGGCAGACAGGCGAAGCCGGCGGGGCGCACGGCCATGCGGCCGATCGAGAGCTCCGGGTCGCTCCGGTCGAACGAGACGTGGTCCACGGGCAGACGGGGCACCCGGCGCAGCAGGAACCACGGCACGGTGATCAGCAGACAGGCCGGCCACGCGTACCGATGCAGCCCGAAGCCGGCGACGACGTCCGGCCGGGCGCGCACTCCGTAGTCGCGCAGCACCTGTGCGTCGTCCCGTGCCAGAAATGTGTCGAGACCGACTCCGCCCTCCGCGAGCGAGGCGGCACGGATCCATCCGCCGCCTGTCGGGACCTGCTCCCCGGCGGCCGTCTCCATGACGGCCGGCCCGGGGAAGACCCTGTTCAGGCGGGCGTAGGCGTCACTGAGGGCCGAGCGGGGCGCAGGCATGCGGGGACCACCGATTCGTGACGGAAACATGACGCCTAACAAGGTAAGCCTATCCTTACCTAAACTGAATGGGATTTGAACTGATGACAACTGCGCCTAAGGTGCTTGACGGACGAGTAACAACCCGCCGTAATGACCCCAAGTACCGACACGTCCGGAGGAGGACCCGTGCAGCAGAGCGCCCATGGCTCCGCGGACACGGGGGTTCCGGTGGCCCGGACCGGAGGGGTGCCCCGGGTTCCGCCGCAGCCCAGGGCCGAGGACGTGGACCGGGAGCGGGCCGTCGCCGAGGGGGCCACGCGGGGCGAGCACACGCACAGTGAAGCGCCGATTCCCCGGCCCCGCCTGGTCCAGCGGGCCTCCGTGCGCGGGCAGATCCTCGACGCGCTGCGCACCGCGCTGGTCGCGGGCGAGCTGACGCCGGGCGAGGTGTACTCGGCGCCCGCGCTGGGGGAGCGGTTCGGGGTCTCCGCGACGCCGGTGCGTGAGGCCATGCAGCAGCTCGCCCTGGAGGGCGCGGTCGAGGTCGTCCCCAACCGTGGCTTCCGGGTGGTCGAGCGGGGCGCCCGTGAACTGGCCGAGCTGGCCGAGGTCCGTGCACTGATCGAGATCCCCGTGATGCTCCGCCTGGCCCGCACGGTGCCCGCCGAGCGCTGGAGCGCACTGCGCCCCCTCGCCGAGGCGACCCTGCGCGCCGCGTCCTCCGGCTGCCGCGCGACCTACGCCGAGTCCGACCGCACCTTCCACCGCGCCCTGTTCGCCCTCTCCGGCAACGAACAACTCGTCCAGATCGCCGACGACCTCCACCGCCGGGCCCAGTGGCCCCTGGTCGGCAGCCCGTCCTCCCGGAGCCACGCCGCACTCCTGGCGGACGCGACCGAACACACCACCCTGCTGGACGCGCTGATCGCACGGGATCTCGACGTGGTGCGGGCACTGGTGGGGGAACACTTCGCGGGGGCGTCCCGAGCGGTGCGGGACGCATGATCCGTGGAGGGGGCCCCGCCGACCGGAACCCCCGCACGGCCCGTCAGGGCGCCGACCGGGGTCAGCCGTTGCCCTCGGCCGAGCCGGTCGCCGTCTTCGAGTAGCCGTCCTGCCAGGCGGCCTTCGCGCCGGAGTCGCCGATGCGGTAGACGTCGACGACGGCGCCCGCCGCCACCGCGACGGACAGGACGGCGGCCGCGATCCGGATGACGGAGCCGGAACGGGCGCCGTCCTGCTGCGACCGTGGCCGGCGGGTCGTCCACCACACCGCCGCCGCCAGGACGAACAGGCCCAGGGCCCAGGGGAGCAGCCCGTCGCCGAGTTCCGCGTGCCGCCGTACGAGGGCGTTGCTGCCCACGTGCTTCTCCAGCCACTCGCCGGCCCCCGTGGTCAGCGGCACGCTCGCCAGGGTGACCAGGGCCAGCACCGGCAATACGAGGCCCATGCGGCGGGCGGCGGGCGGCCACACGGCGCACACGACCAGGGCCAGGGCGGTCAGCGGTACCAGGACCACGACGAAATGGACCAGCAGGACATGTGCGGGCAAGCCGTTGACGAGGCTCATCGGGCGCTCCTCCAGGGGGTCGGGCGCGCCACCCTGGCACAGCAACCTCTCAGGTTCCTCTGAGTGGCCCCTCGGCTGCGGCGGCTCTCACGCGGTGGCCGCCCCCGCCGCGGGCGGCGCCAACTGCCGCGCCAGCCACGTCGGGACACCCCCGAGCAACTGGAACAGCCGCCGGGCCTCCTCCCGCAGCCGCGACGCCTCAGGCTCCACCTCCGCGTCGGCAAGGGACACCAGCGCCGGCGCCGTACCCACGAGATACCCCAGCTCCTCACGGATCCGCAGAGACTCGGCAAAACCGTGCCGCGCCTCCGCCAACTCCCCCTCCCGCAGCGCGAGTCCCGCCAGATGCCGCCAGGTGAAGGACAGCAGCAGGAGATCGCCGTGCGCGGTCGCCCCCGCATGGGCGCGGCGGAACGCGGCCCGCGCCGCCTGGGGCGCGTCGGCGAGGTTCTGCGCCACCAGCCCCCGCCGGAAGTCCAGCAACGCCCGCCCGGCCGCCCCCGGCGGAATCAGCGCCGCCGTCCGCCCGAGCGCGGCACGCGCCTCGTCGGCCCGGTCCCGCACCCCCAGCAGCGTCGCGGCATACGCCAAGTACCCGCGTTCACAAGCGGCCGCGCCGCGCTCCTCGTCGGTGTGGGCCAGCGCCTCGGCCGTACGCAGAGCGTCCTCGGCCTCCTCCCAGCCCTGCTCGGTGTACAGACACCGTTCGACCAGCAACGCGGCCCGTTGCAGCGCGGCGTCCGCGGTGCCGGGCTCCAGCAGGGCCGCCGCGTCGGCCCAGCAGGCGCGTGAGCGCAGCCGCCATACCGCGGTCTGGAGGGGATCGTCACCGGCGGTCGTTCCGTTACCAGACATGGCGGTATGCGCCACGTTGCCCTCCCCGAGCACGCCATCGAGCTATGAGTGGTGGCGGCATCTCAGCACGAATTCCGTGGCTCGGCCAAGGGGGTGTGTGAAAGATTTCACTTGCGCTAGACTCGCGCGATCGGTCCGCGAGCCCTTTGAAGGCGCGAACCGGCCTTGCCGGCGACACGGTTGTGGTCGGCGTCGGATGCGACATCCAAGCCGCGGCCGGCGGCGCTGAGGAGCGCGACGAGGTGTGAACCTCGGGCGGCAGCCCGGCCGTTCACGGCCGAGAAGGTGGCAAAGTCGTGGGACGCCACATGGGGCGCGAACGAGGATGGCGCCGCCTGTCCCAGCACCTCAGCTCATGCGCAACGCCAGGAAGAAATCCAGCTTGTCCTCGAGGCGCGAGAGATCACGGCTCGTCAACTGCTCGATCCGCCCGACCCGGTAGCGCAGCGTGTTGACGTGCAGGTGCAGCCGGGTCGCGCAGCGCGTCCAGGAGCCGTCGCAGTCGAGGAACGCCTCCAGGGTGGGGATCAGCTCGGCGCGGTGGCGGCGGTCGTAGTCCCGCAGCGGATCCAGCAGCCGCGCGGTGAAGGCCCGCCGCACGTCGTCCGGGACGAACGGCAGCAGCAGCACGTGCGAGGCCAGCTCCTGGTGCCCCGCCGCGCACACCCGCCCGGGTCGCGCCGCCGCCACCCGCCGCGCGTGCCGCGCCTCCTCCAGCGCCCCGCGCAGCCCCTCCGCCGAGTGCACGGCCGCGCTGACGCCCAGCGTGACCTGCCCGTCGCCGTCCAGGCCGGCCGACAGCGGGTCCCGTACGGACTCCAGCAGCGCGTCCGCGAGGATGCCGGACTCCGAGCCGTCGTGCTCGGTGGAGACGGCCGGCAGCGGTACGAGCGCGATCGCCTCGTCGCCCGTGTGGGCCACGGCGATGCGGTCGGAGGGCTCGGGGCCCGTGGCGAGCGGGTCGACGAGGATCTCCTCCAGGAGCGACTGGGCGACCGGCCCCGCCTCGATCTCCCCGCCCTCCCACTCGACCCGGGCCACGACCACCTGCCAGTGCGGGGCTGCCCCGAGGCCGGGCAGCAGCACCGGCGCGGCCACCCGCAGCCGGGCGGCGATCTCGGCGGGCGCGGCTCCCGTCTGCACCAGCTCCAGGACCTCCTGCGCCAGCCGCCTGCGCACCGTGCGCGCCGCGTCCCGGCGGTCCCGCTCGACCGAGATCAGCTGGGTGACGCCCTGGAGCAGGTCAAGCCGCTCGGCGGGCCAGTCCCCGGCGTCCGCCTCGACGGCCAGCAGCCAGTCCGACAGGACCGTCTCACGCACGTCCCGGGAGGCCTGCGCGGAGCGTCCTGCCCCGGCCGCCGCCGGGCGGTGCCCCGAGCTGCGGATCGGGAAGAGGCTGTAGGTGGCCGTGCCGAGCGTCACCCGGTGGGGTCCGCGCCGGCCCGTGCGGGCGGCGGCGAGGTGCTCGGCGGCCAGCTCGGCGCAGGTCTCGGCGGGCAGCCCGGGGCCCGCGACCTTAGGGCCCGCGATCAGCCGTCCGGTGGGGGACAGCACCCAGGCCCGCAGGTCCAGGTCGGAGCCGAGCAGGTCGAGGACCACGTCCGGGCCGCCGCCCGCCGGACCGGAGGTCATCATCCGCCGGTGCCGGTCGACCACGGCCGCGAGGTCCCCGGCGCGCTCCCCGGACACCTGCCGTACGACGTGCTCGGTGATCGTCGCGAAGGCCACCGACTCGTGCACCGCGAACAGCGGCAGGCGGTGCCGGGCGCAGGCCACCACCAGGTCGTCCGGGATGTCCCCGAGCTCCGCCTCGCCGGCGGCCAGCGCCACCACCCCGGCCTGCGCCAGGATCCGTACGAACGCCTCGGAGTCGTCGGCGTCGCGGCGCCAGGCGAGCCCCGTGAGGACCAGTTCCCCGCCCGAGAGATAGCGGCTGGGGTCCCGGAGGTCGGTGGTCATCACACCGCGTACGGTGCGGTCCAGCTCGTCCTCGCCGCCGAGCAGCCTGAGGCCCAGCGCGTCGGTGTCCAGCAGTGCGCGCAGCCGCATTCTCGTCGCCGCCGTTCTTTGTCTAGAAATCTACGATGAGTCGTGAGGATGGTCGGTGGGAGGAGCCCGGCGACCGGTGCGCACGGCGCATCCTTTGATTGCCAGGCTGTTTCCTGCGTTTCTACAGGAAAACGAAGAGGTTACTGATGGCCTCCGTTCATACGAATCTACAAGATGCCCGGCCTGGCCAGCCAACTCCTTCATGGTTTCCGTGACTGACCTGGGTGGAGCACGGCGCTGTGTACTGGCTCCACTCCGCGTAAACAGCACATGAACAAGCCGGGCCAGCCGCACCGGATCTGGCTTGATACGTACGACCCACGAGACGAAGAAGAGAGCCGGTCATGGACTTCCTTCGCCCCGCCAGCTGGGAGGAGGCGCTCGCCGCCAAGGCTGAGCACCCCACCGCTGTGCCCATTGCGGGCGGCACCGATGTGATGGTCGAGATCAACTTCGACCACCGCCGGCCCGAGTACCTGCTCGACCTGAACCGCATCGGCGACCTCTACGAGTGGGAGGTCGGCCAGGACACCGTGCGGCTCGGGGCCTCCGTCCCGTACTCGAAGATCATGGAGAGCCTCCGCGCCGAGCTGCCGGGTCTCGCCCTCGCCTCGCACACCGTCGCCTCCCCGCAGATCCGCAACCGCGGCGGCGTCGGCGGCAACCTCGGCACCGCCTCCCCGGCCGGCGACGCCCACCCCGCGCTGCTCGCGGCGGGCGCCGAGGTCGAGGTCGAGTCGGTGCGCGGCACCCGGCTGATCCCGATCGACGAGTTCTACACCGGCGTGAAGCGCAACGCGCTCGCCGCCGACGAGCTCATCAAGAGCGTGCACATCAAGAAGGCCGACGGCCCGCAGCAGTACTCGAAGGTCGGCACGCGCAACGCGATGGTGATCGCCGTGTGTGCCTTCGGCCTCGCCCTGCACCCTTCGTCGCGCACCGTCCGTACGGGCATCGGTTCCGCGGCGCCCACACCCGTCCGTGCGAAGGCCGCGGAGGAGTTCCTGAACGCGGCGCTCGAAGAGGGCGGCTTCTGGGACAACGGAAAGATCATCACCCCGTCGGTCGCCAAGCAGTTCGCGGAGCTGTGCTCCGGCGCCTGCAACCCGATCGACGACGTCCGGGGCACGGCGAGCTACCGCCGGCACGCGGTGGGCGTCATGGCGCGCCGCACGCTGACCTGGACCTGGGAGTCGTACCGCGGCGCCCGCCGCACCACCGAGGGAGCTGCGTGATGCGTGTCAACTTCACCGTCAACGGACGTCCGCAGGAAGCCGACGACGTCTGGGAGGGCGAGTCCCTGCTGTACGTGCTGAGGGAGCGCCTCGGTCTGCCGGGTTCGAAGAACGCCTGCGAGCAGGGCGAGTGCGGGTCCTGCACGGTCCGCCTGGACGGCGTGCCCGTGTGTGCCTGCCTGGTCGCCGCCGGTCAGGTCGAGGGCCGTGAGGTCGTCACCGTCGAGGGGCTGGCGGACTTCGCCAAGCAGCGTGCGGAGCACGGCGGTTGTGCGACCGGTGCCTGCGGTACCTCGCTGCAGGACGCCCAGCAGTGGGCGGCCAAGGGCCAGGACTCGCAGACCGGCGAGGGCACCGAACTCTCCCCGATCCAGCAGGCGTTCATCGACGCCGGTGCCGTCCAGTGCGGCTTCTGCACCCCGGGTCTGCTGGTCGCCGCCGACGAGATGCTCGAGCGCAACCCGAACCCGACCGACGCGGACATCCGCGAGGCCCTGTCGGGCAACCTGTGCCGCTGCACGGGCTACGAGAAGATCATGGACGCGGTCCGTCTGGCGGCCGCCCGGCAGGGAGAGGCGGTCTGACGATGCCCACCAACGGTGCTCCCATCGGCACTCCCACCAAGGTCACCCAGGGTTCGAAGACCAAGGGCGGCATCGGTGAGTCCACGCTCCGCCCGGACGGCACCCTCAAGGTCACCGGCGAGTTCGCGTACTCGTCCGACATGTGGCACGAGGACATGCTCTGGGGCCAGATCCTGCGCTCCACCGTCGCGCACGCGGAGATCGTCTCGATCGACACCAGCGAGGCGCTGAAGACCCCGGGCGTCTACGCCGTCATGACGTACGACGACCTGCCGACCGAGGTGAAGAACTACGGCCTGGAGATCCAGGACACCCCGGTCCTCGCGCACGGCAAGGTACGCCACCACGGCGAGCCGGTCGCCATCGTCGCCGCCGACCACCCGGAGACCGCCCGCCGCGCAGCCGCCAAGATCAAGGTCGACTACCGCGAGCTCCCGGTCATCACCGACGAGGCCTCCGCGACCGCGCCGGACGCGATCCTCATCCACGAGAACCGCGACGACCACCACATCGGCCACGTCCCGCACCCGAACATCGTCCACCGCCAGCCGATCGTGCGCGGCAACGCCGAAGAGGCGGCCAAGAAGGCCGACTTCATCGTCCGGGGCGAGTACACCTTCGGCATGCAGGACCAGGCCTTCCTCGGCCCCGAGTCCGGTCTCGCGGTCCCCTCGGAGGACGGCGGCGTCGACCTCTACATCGCCACCCAGTGGCTCCACTCCGACCTGCGCCAGATCGCACCGGTCCTGGGTCTGCCCGAGGACAAGGTCCGGATGACGCTCGCCGGCGTCGGCGGCGCGTTCGGCGGCCGCGAGGACCTGTCGATGCAGATCCACGCCTGCCTGCTCGCCCTGCGCACCGGCAAGCCGGTCAAGATCGTCTACAACCGCTTCGAGTCCTTCTTCGGGCACGTCCACCGCCACCCCGCGAAGCTCTACTACGAGCACGGGGCGACCAAGGACGGCAAGCTCACCCACATGAAGTGCCGGATCGTCCTGGACGGCGGCGCCTACGCCTCCGCCTCGCCGGCCGTCGTCGGCAACGCCTCCTCGCTCTCCGTCGGCCCGTACGTCATCGACGACGTCGACATCGAGGCCATCGCCCTCTACACCAACAACCCGCCCTGCGGCGCCATGCGCGGCTTCGGCGCGGTCCAGGCGTGCTTCGCCTACGAGGCGCAGATGGACAAGCTGGCCGACAAGGTGGGCATGGACCGGGTCGAGTTCCGCCAGCTCAACGCGATGGAGCAGGGCACGATCATGCCGACCGGACAGCCGGTCGACTCCCCGGCCCCGGTCGCCGAACTCCTGCGCCGCGTCAAGGCGATGCCGATGCCGCCGGAGCGCCAGTGGGAGTCCAGCGAGGGCCCCGACGTCCGGCAGCTGCCCGGCGGTCTGTCCAACACCACCCACGGCGAGGGCGTCGTACGCGGTGTCGGCTACGCGGTCGGCATCAAGAACGTCGGCTTCTCCGAGGGCTTCGACGACTACTCCACCGCCAAGGTCCGCATGGAGGTCGTCGGCGGAGAGCCGGTCGCCACCGTGCACACGGCGATGGCGGAGGTCGGCCAGGGCGGTGTCACCGTCCACGCGCAGATCGCCCGCACCGAGCTGGGCGTCTCGCAGGTCACGATCCAGCCGGCGGACACGCAGGTGGGCAGCGCCGGTTCGACGTCCGCGTCGCGGCAGACGTACGTCACCGGTGGCGCCGTCAAGAACTCCTGCGAGCTCGTCCGGGAGAAGGTCCTGGAGATCGGGCGCCGCAAGTTCGGCACGTACCACCCGGCCTGGGCCACCGCCGAACTCCTCCTGGAGGGCGGCAAGGTCGTCACCGACGGCGGCGAGGTCCTCGCCGACCTGGCGGACGTCCTCGAAGGCGAGACCGTCGAGGTCGAGGCCGAGTGGCGGCACCGTCCCACCGAGGCCTTCGACCTGCGCACCGGCCAGGGCAACGGCCATGTCCAGTACTCCTTCGCCGCGCACCGCGCCGTCGTCGAGGTCGACACCGAACTCGGCCTGGTCAAGGTCATCGAGCTGGCCTGCGCCCAGGACGTCGGCAAGGCGCTCAACCCGCTGTCCGTCCTCGGCCAGATCCAGGGCGGCACCCTCCAGGGCATGGGCATCGCGGTGATGGAGGAGATCATCGTCGACCCCAAGACCGCGAAGGTCAGGAACCCTTCCTTCACGGACTACCTGCTGCCGACCATCCTCGACACCCCGATCATCCCGGTCGACGTGCTCGAACTCGCCGACGACCACGCCCCGTACGGGCTGCGGGGCATCGGCGAGGCACCCACCCTGTCCTCGACCCCGGCCGTCCTCGCGGCGATCCGGAACGCGACCGGGCTGGAGCTCAACCGCACGCCGGTACGTCCGGAGCACCTCACCGGAACGGCGTAGGCACCGTCTCTCCGGGCGGCGCCGGGAACGTCACACTTCGCCGCGCCGCCCGGAGTACTCAAGCACCGCACCGCTCGCGGCACTTGAAGCAGCACCGCACCACAGCACCACCGTCAGTACCAGAGAGTTCGTTCGTCTCGGGCCGTCCCCCGGGTCGTGCGGCCGAAGCACCTTCCCAAATCCCGCGAACCCACAGAACAACCGCGGGTGCCCCTGTGAACCTTGGGAGTAGGCCCACATGACCCAGCAGTCACTGGAGCCGTCGACCACCGCCGACGATGCGGGTGAAGGAACCCGTATCCCGGCCGGCAGGTCCTGGCTCGACCGGTACTTTCACATATCCAAGCGAGGATCCACGGTCGCGCGCGAGGTGCGCGGCGGCATCACCACCTTCATGGCGATGGCGTACATCCTCCTGCTCAACCCCCTGATCCTGTCCGGCAAGGACGCGGCGGGGGACACGCTCGGCCAGAAGGCCCTCATCACCGCGACCGCGTTCGCGGCGGCCTTCACCACGCTGCTGATGGGCTTCTTCGGCAAGGTGCCGCTCGCCCTCGCCGCCGGCCTCTCCGTCTCCGGTGTGCTCTCCTCGCAGGTCGCGCCCCAGATGACCTGGCCGCAGGCCATGGGCATGTGCGTGATGTACGGCGTCGTCATCATGCTGCTGGTCGTCACCGGCCTGCGCGAGATGATCATGAACGCGATTCCGCTCGCGCTCAAGCACGCGATCACCATGGGCATCGGCCTGTTCGTCGCCCTGATCGGCCTGGTCAAGGCGGGCTTCGTGCACCAGGGCAAGGCGACCCCGGTGTCGCTGGGCCCGACGGGTGAACTCGCGGGCTGGCCCGTCCTGTTGTTCGCCGCCACGCTCCTCGTCATCTTCATGCTCCAGGCGCGGGCCGTCCCCGGCGCGATCCTGATCGGCATCGTCGGCGGCACGGTGGTCGCCGTACTGCTCAACGCACTTGGTGTCATCGACCCCAAGCAGTGGGCGAGCGGTGCTCCCGAACTGCACGGCAGCGCGGTGTCCATGCCGGACTTCTCGATCTTCGGGAAGGTCGAGTTCGGCGGCTGGGGCAGCGTCGGCGCGATGACGGTCGGCATGATCGTGTTCACGCTGGTGCTCGCCGGCTTCTTCGACGCCATGGCCACCATCATCGGCGTCGGTACCGAGGCCAAGCTGGCCGACGAGCAGGGCCGGATGCCGGGCCTGTCCAAGGCGCTGTTCATCGACGGCGCGGGCGGCGCGATCGGCGGCGTCGCGGGCGCCTCCGGCCAGACGGTCTTCGTCGAGTCCGCGACCGGCGTCGGCGAAGGCGCCCGTACGGGCCTGTCCTCCGTCGTCACCGGCCTGTTCTTCGCGGCCTGTCTGTTCTTCACACCGCTGACGGCGATCGTCCCCGGCGAGGTGGCGGCCGCCGCCCTGGTGGTCATCGGCGCCATGATGATGATGAACGCCCGCCATGTGGACTGGGCCGACCGCGCCACCGCGATCCCGGTCTTCCTGACCGTGGTGATCATGCCGTTCACGTACTCCATCACGGCGGGTGTCGCGGCCGGAGTCATCTCCTACGTCGCCATCAAGCTGGCCCAGGGCAAGGCGCGGGAGATCGGCGCCTTCATGTGGGGCCTGACGGTCATCTTCCTGGTCTACTTCGCCCTCAACCCGATCGAGAGCTGGATGGGCGTCCACTAGACGCCCTTGAATGGCCCTCCACACCAACCCCGTTAGGAGACCGAGAGATGCTGGACATCGCCGAGGAGCTCAACCGGTGGGTCGAGCAGGGACGTGACTTCGCCGTGGCCACCGTGGTGGCCGTCGGCGGCAGCGCACCCCGCCAGCCGGGCGCCGCCCTCGCGGTGGACGCCGACGGCACGGCTATCGGCTCGGTCTCCGGCGGCTGTGTGGAGGGCGCCGTCTACGACCTGTGCGCGCAGGCGCTGGAGGACGGCGAAACCGTCCTGGAGCGCTTCGGGTACAGCGACGAGGACGCCTTCGCAGTCGGCCTGACCTGCGGCGGCATCATCGACATCCTCGTCACGCCGGTACGGGCCGGTGATCCCGCCCGTCCGGTGGTCGCGACCGCGCTGGCCGCCGCCGCCCGTGGGGAGGCGGCGGCGGTGGCGCGGATCGTGTCGGGACCGGCCGAACTGCGGGGCCGGGCGCTCGTGGTGCGCCCCGACGGCTCGTACGAGGGCGGCTTCGGCGCCCACCCGGAGCTGGACCGCACGGTGGTCGGGGAGGCGGCGGCCTTCCTGGACGCCGGGCGGACCGGCACCCTGGAGATCGGTGAGCAGGGCTCACGCTGCGGGGCCCCGCTCACGGTCCTGGTGGAGTCCTCGGTCCCGCCGCCCCGGATGATCGTGTTCGGTGCGATCGACTTCGCGTCCGCGCTGGTGCGGATCGGCAAGTTCCTGAACTACCACGTGACGGTGTGCGACGCGCGCCCCGTGTTTGCGACGAGGACCCGCTTCCCGGAGGCGGACGAGATCGTCGTCGAGTGGCCCCACAAGTACCTCGAGCAGACGTCCGTGGACGCCCGGACCGTGCTGTGCGTCCTCACCCACGACGCCAAGTTCGACATACCGCTGCTGCGGCTGGCCCTGCGCCTCCCGGTGGCCTACGTCGGCGCGATGGGCTCCCGCCGCACCCACCTGGACCGCAACGAACGCCTTCGCGAGGTCGGCGTCACGGAACTGGAGCTGGCCCGTCTGCGCTCCCCGATCGGCCTGGACCTCGGTGCCCGCACCCCGGAGGAGACGGCCCTGTCGATCGCCTCCGAGATCGTCGCCAACCGGCGGGGCGGAAGCGGGGTTTCCCTCACCGGGGCGCATAAGCCGATCCATCACGATGCCACGTCGGGGGCGGTGGGGCGGATCGGGTCGGTGGCCTGAGAGCCGCTGCCCGGGCCAGCCGGCCGGTGCGCGGTCTTCGTGGGACGGTCAGCCGGCAGGGCGAAGGCCGTGGCGCCCGCTCAGGTGTCCTGTGCCCGCAGCACGAAGACGCGCAGCCCGTCCGGCTCCAGGGTCGTACCAGTGCCCCCGGCTCCAGCCGCCCAGAAGCCCGGCGACATCGGCCGCGGTCAGCCCGATGCGCCGACGCTCCTCGGGCAGGCGCTGAGCCAGCGAGGTGGTGACCACCCATGCCCCGCCGGGCGCCGGCAGTCCGCGCACGCGCTCGGCGGCCGCCTCCTTGTCCGCCATGAACGCGAAGACGAGCCGCATCGTCGCCAGATCGAAGGCCGCCCGCGGCAGGCGTGCCGTCGCATCCTCGAAGTCCAGCCGGGCGACCTCCAGTCGAGGCTCCAGGTCCGCGTAGCGGTCCCGGGTCGCGGCCACCGCCGCGTCCGCCCAGTCCACCGCCGGCGTCCGGTAACCCATGCCGGCCAGTGCGGCGGCGTAAGTGCCCAGGCCGCACCCGACGTCCAGTGCCCGCGCCCCGTGGCGCGGTCGTAGCGTCTCGCCGAGCACACGTATCTCGCGAGCGTCGACGCGGTGGAAGCCGAAGCCCGCCGCGAAATGGTCCTCCCAGCGGCCCCGGTCGGCGGACATCACGCCATCCTCAGCAGCCGGTTCGCCGCCTGCCCGAACACATACCGGGCCGCCCGCAGGAGGAGCGGGTCGAAGAAGCCCGGCAGCCACCGGACCCCGAGCTCCTCCCGCCAGATCACCCGGCTGCGGCCCCCGGGCCCCGGCCGCACCTCGATCTCCGCCCACCCCGTCACGACCCGCCCCCGCTTCTCCAGCCGGCACCGACCGGGCGCGTCGGCCGTCGGCGGCTGCCACACCGTGACCTCCATCCGGTCGTCGAAGGCGAGCGGGCCGAGTCCTGAGCGGGCCACGACGACCGTGCCCTCGTGCGTCGGTGGGGGAGTGGTCACCGTGACGCGGGTCAGGGGGACCACCTGGCCGTGCCGGGGCCATTCGGTCAGGCGGCGCCACGCCTCGTCGAGGGGGAGCGGTGCCGTGCGTTGGACGAGGAAGTTGACCACGTGACGAATCGTAGGGAATCCGGGCTGCTCAGAGGCGTGTTCATCCGCTCGTCACGCACTTGGCCCAGCGGCGTAATCGCCAGAAGGCGTAGAGAGGACGGTGGCAGTGGAATGCCGCAAGGGCGGGGTCACATAAGTCCCATCCCTCTACCATTCCTCCCATGGGCGGGCAATCCGCCTGCCCCCGGGGGAAGTTGGACGTCATGCCACTCAAGGCCTACGGCGTGCTGATCGCACGCGCGGTGGACACCCGGCGCGAGGGCGCCACCAACACACCGCACTACCAGATCCACCTCCAGGACGACGCCGGCACGGACTACCGGGCCGCCGTCAACGTCCTCTCCCAGGAACGGCCCTCGGAGCTGCTCTACCTGGTCGACGAGGACCTCCGGCACCCCGTCACCGCCCGTCTGGACGGTCTGCCGGGCGGCTGGAGCACCCTGCCGTCCGGCCCCGGCGGCCCGAACCTCGACTTCGTGCGCGGCAACCTCTTCGACCCGGCGAGGATGCGCACCCTGCCCCCGGACGCCTCCGGCCCCGACAACGACCTGGCCGACCTCCTGGACCACTACGTACGCCGCGCGGTCGACGACCCACAGGCCCGCCTGTATGTCTTCGGCGAGCGCTTCGGTCCCGAACCGGCCGTCAAGGACAAGGTGTTCGGCTTCCTGCCCGGCAATGGCGTCCACGACATCCACATGAACCAGGGCAACAGCCGGAAGTTCCAGGGCGACGACGGCGTCTGGCAGGACGGCGGGCTGCTGCTGCACTTCCCGGCGCAGGAACGCTGGGTCGGCATCTTCCTGGCCTTCCAGAGCCAGTCCTGGCACACGGACGACGTCACCGGGCACGCCCTGGACGATGTCGACGGCGACCGCCCGCAGCCGGGCACCCAGCCCGTCCGGATCGTCGCGGCGCTGGTCAACCCGACCGGCCCGGCACCCGAGCACGAGACGGTGACGCTGCTCAACGCCTCGCCCGCCCCGGTCGATCTCACCGGCTGGCACCTCGTCGACCGCATCGGCCAGAGCTCCGCCGTGCCGGCCGGCCCGCTCGCCGCCGGCGCCTGTCTGCTCGTCCCGCTCACCGGGGGCGCCCAACTCGGCAACCACGGAGGGGAGATCACCCTGAAGAACGCCGACGGCCTCAAGGTGCACGGGGTGTCGTACACCGCGGAGCAGGCGGCCCGCGAAGGCTGGTCGGTGGTGTTCTGACCGGCACCGGAAAGACACCTGCCGAGCGCGGAAGCCCCCTTCCGGACTCGCACACCCGTACGGCACGATGAGCCCGACCCGCACCACCGCCGGCCGGGAGGGTGTCCCGTGGACCGTGAACCGCACGGCATGCTCGACGAGTTGCAGCGGGACCCCTACCCGCACTACGAGCGGGCCAGGACCGCCGAGGGCCTGACCTACGTCGCCGAGCTCGACGCCTGGCTGGTCGCCCGGGACGCCGACGTACGGGAGGTCCTGCGCCGGCCCGAGGACTTCTCCTCGGCCAATGCCCTCGTCCCCGACGTGCTGCCCGGCCCGCCGCACTCGCCGTCCTCGGCGGCGGGTTCGGCGGCCGGCCCGTCGTCGTCACCGCCGACGGCGCCGAGCACCAGCGGTTACGGGCGCCGATCGTCCGCGGGCTCTCACCGGCGCGCGTCGCGGCCGTGGTGCCGTACGCCACCGAGCGGGCCGCCGCCCTGGTGGACGGGTTCGTGAAGGACGGGCACGTCGAGCTGATGTCGGCGTACGCCGGGAAGCTCCCCGGAGAGGTCATCGGCCGCATCGTCGGCCTCGACCCCGCCGACGTGCCCGCCGTCGTACATGGCGGCCATCGCGCCGAGGAACTGCTGTTCCGCCCCCTGGAGGAGGACGAGCAGATCGCCGCGGCCGAGGACGTGGTCGCGATGCAGCACATCCTCGACCGGTACGCCCGACAGCGGCACGCCGAGCCCCGCGAGGACCTGTGCACGGAGCTGGTCACCTCGGTCGTCGGCGAGGGCGAGCTCACCCTGGAGCACCGGCACGAACTCGTCGCCCATCTCCAGAACCTGCTGATCGCCGGGCATCTGACGACGACCGCGCTCATCGGCACGACCGTCCTGCACCTGCTCCGGCACCCCCGCCAGTGGGAGCTGCTGTGCGCCGAGCCGGAGCGGATTCCGGCGGCCGTCGAGGAGGCCGCCCGCTATGACACCGCCTTGCAGGGCTTCCGCCGTGTCACCACCGGCCCGGCCACCCTCGCCGATACCGAACTCCCGCCGGGCGCAACGCTGTTCGTGGCCTTCGGTGCCGCCAACCGGGACTCCGCACGGCACCCCCGCCCCGACGAGTTCGACATCACCCGCCCGCCGGAACGCCATCTCGCCTTCGGCTTCGGCGC
This sequence comes from Streptomyces sp. NPDC001137, assembly GCF_040298885.1. NCBI lineage: Bacteria > Bacillati > Actinomycetota > Actinomycetes > Kitasatosporales > Streptomycetaceae > Streptomyces > Streptomyces sp. NPDC001137. The sequence continues at coordinate 128,983 of NZ_JBEPBA010000005.1, read as the reverse complement.
GCACGGCTGCCCCGGCTCCCAGCTGGCCCGCGAGCAACTCCGCCTCACCCTGGAGGAGCTGACCCGCAGGCTGCCGGGCCTGCGACTGGCGGACGACCGTCCGGTGAGCATGCGGCCGACGATGATCCACCGGTCACCGGAGAGCCTGCACCTGGCTTGGTGACTCAGGGCGGCGGCACCGGATCCAGCACCTGGTTGGTCAGATGCTGGTAGATGATCATGGTGCGGAAGCCGAGGATCTCACGGCGTTCGGTGAACCGGTCGAGCAGGAACGAGTGCAGATGCTCGATGTCCTGGGCCGTCACATGCATCAGGAAGTCGTCGCTGCCCGCCATCGTGTACACGGACAGCACCTCGGGCAGCCGGGACACCGACCGCTCGAACTCCACCACGACCTGCCGGCTCAGCGGCCGGACCGTCGCCGCCACCATCGCCTGCACACCCCGGTTCGGCGCCGGCAGCGCGACCTCGGCGTGATAGCCACGGATCACACCGCGCTGCCGCAGCAGCCGGATCCGCTCCAGACGAGTGGACGGCGCGATGCCTGCCTGGCCCCACCGGCTGGACGGCGTTCGCGGGCGGCGCGCGGGCGGCGCCGGCCGAGGAGACAACGACCCTCGGCCAGGGCCGCGACGCGGTCGTGGTCACCTCGGGCGGCGTCCTCGCCGCCCACTTCACCGGCGACGGCCGCCGACTGCTCACCTACCGCTGAGCTCGCGCCTGCCGCGCCGTGGCTGAGTGACGTGCCGCGGTGCGATACAGGTGGTCCAGCACCGAGATGGTCTTGGCCGCGCTGCCCAGCAGCATGGGCGTGGTGCGGTAGCGGCCGGCCACGACCACGGTGGGCATCTCGTTCACCTGGTAGCGCTCACGGAGCGCGGGTGCGGCCTTGACCGCGTCGTCGACCTCCGTGGACGTGTAGGCGTGCTTGACCGCCGCCACGTCGAGGCCCTGCCCGGCCGCCCATCTCAGGACGGTCCGCTCGGTGGTCAGGTCCTTGCCCTCGTCCCGTACGGCCTGGAAGACCGGGATCGCCTCCTTCTCCGCGAGGCCGAGCCGGTCCAGGGTGTAGTAGAGGCGGGCGTAGGCGACCATGTCGGGCTGGTCCTCCCAGGTGGCCGGGATCCGCACCACCTTCACCGGGGGACTCTGCCGTGCGGCCCAGTCCTCCAGCGGCTTCTCGAGCTCGTAGGAGTGCGGGCAGTCGTACCAGAACAGCTCCGCCACCTCCCGCGCGGGCACACCGCTGACCGGGTGCTTGAGGCGGAAGTACTCCGCCCCTTCCTTCGGTTCGCCGGAGGCGGCGCCGAGCAGGCAGGTCAGGACGGTCGACAGCGCGAACAAGCGCATGATCTTCTGCTTCATGGCGGCCACCTTGGCGCTCTGCGTCTCGGCGCACCCCGCTGACACACGCAATGTCCCTCGTTCGGACCGCCCCAGTGCCCGGAACCGTCCTGGAAGAGCCTTGGAAGGGGAGAGCGTTGACCGCTGACCTCGCAGCAGTGGAGACATCCCGCCTCTGGTCGCACCCGGAACTCGGCCTGCACGCCTTCCTGGACGAAGCCGGCTCGGTCAGACTGGGCACGCCCGACCAGGACTGGGCCGCTCTCGTCCCCCTCGTCGAGGTCACCGCGACCGGCCACGGACGCCTGTGGTCGGGCGAACGCTTCGTCGAGACGGCCATCGGCGAGCGCCTGGCCTACCGCGGCCACGAGACGGCACAGGACGAAAGCCGCGAGCGTACGACGATCAGGCTGGCCGACCCGGTGACCGAACTGGCCGCCGACGTCGTCCTGGAGACGGCTCGGGGCGCCGGTTTCCTGCGCGCCCGGGTACGTCTGGTCAACGAGGGCGGCGCACCGCTCCGGCTGGAGAGCGTGACCACCCTGACCCTCGGCGGTATCACCGCCGCCGGCGGCCGCCCGGACGGCCTGACCCTGCACTGGGCCGACAACGACTGGCTCGCCGAATGCCGCTGGCGGCAGGCCGCCTTCCGCGAGCAGGTCGTCCCGCTCAGCCGGTCCGCCCACGGACACGAGGGGCGCGGCTGCTTCGCGCGCTCCTCGCAGGGCAGTTGGTCCACCGGCCGCCATCTCCCCGTCGGCGCACTCACGGACGAAGACGGTGGCGCCTGGTTGTGGCAGATCGAGTCCAGCGCCGGCTGGCGCTTCGAGACCGGTGAACGCGAAGGCGCGGCCTACGTCGCCCTCTTCGGCCCCGACGACGCCCACCACCAGTGGCACCACACCCTCGCGCCCGGCGAGGAGTTCCACACCGTGCCCGCCGCCCTCGTCCGGGTCGGGACCGGCGGTCTGGACGCCGCGTTCGGCCAACTCACCGACTGCCGCCGCGCTCTGCGCCGCGACCACCCCGACCACCGCGCACTCCCGGTGATCTACAACGACTACATGAACACCCTCATGGGCGACCCCACCACCGAGAAGCTCATGCCGCTCATCGAGGCGGCGGGCGCGGCCGGCGCCGAGGTCTTCGTCGTCGACGCGGGGTGGTACGACGACGACGCCCAGGGCTGGTGGGACGCCGTCGGCGCGTGGGAGCCCGCTCGGGGGCGCTTTCCCGGCGGTATCAAGGAGGTCCTGGACGCCGTCCGGGCCCATGGCATGACACCGGGGCTGTGGCTGGAACCCGAAGTCGTCGGCGTGCGCAGCCCGTTGGCCCGCACCCTCCCGCCCGAGGCGTTCTTCCGGCGCGGCGGCATCCGCGTCACCGAACACGGCCGGCACCACCTGGACCTGCGGCACCCCGCGGCCCGTGCCCATCTCGACGCGGTCGTGGACCGGCTGGCCGGCGAGTGGGGCGTCGGCTACCTCAAGCTGGACTACAACATCAACATCGGCCCCGGCACGGAGAACGGCGTCGAGAGCCCGGGCGCCGGGCTGCTCGGGCACCACCGCGCCCACCTCGACTGGATGGCCGCCGTCCTCGACCGGCACCCCGGCCTGGTCCTGGAGAACTGCGGCTCGGGCGGGCTGCGCATGGACTACGCACAACTGGCCGTGGCCCAGTTGCAGTCCACCAGCGACCAGCAGGACCTGCTGCGCTACCCGCCCATCGCCGCCGCGGCCGCCACCGCCGTCACCCCGGAACAGGCCGCCGTGTGGGCCTACCCGCAGCCCCACCACACCCTCGACGAGATCGCCTTCACCCTCGCCGGGGCACTGCTCGGCCGTATCCACCTCTCCGGCTTCCTCGACCGCATGAACGACGGCCAGTTCGCCCTCGTACGCTCGGCGCTCGACGTCCACAAGGAGATCCGGCCGGAGATCGCCGAGGCGCACCCCTTCTGGCCGCTCGGCCTGCCGGGCTGGGACGACACCTGGATCGCCCAGGGACTGCGCGGCGGGGAGTCCACGTTCGTCACGGTGTGGCGCAGGGGAGGCCCCTCCGACGCGACGAGCCGCGAGCTCACCGTCCCCCATCTGCGCGGCGCACAGCTCCAGCCGTCCGTGCTCCACCCCACCGCCTTCGACGGCGCCGCGCACTGGAACGCGGCGGAAGGAAAGCTCACCGTCTCCCTGCCCCGCCCCGGCACGGCCGTCCTGCTCCGCCTCAGCTGAAGGTCACCTCGGCGCTCGCGTGCCGGGACTCGCGGGCGGTGGCGAGGTGCAGCCGGGCCTGCCCGCCGGAGGGCATGCCCTCGGCGAGGAGGTGTTCGCCCACGAACGCCGGACGGTGCAGCCGGTAGGACAGTGACCGCACCTGCCGCTGCGGGGCGTTCCTGCGGACCAGCTCCAGCATCAGCAGCGCCAGCAACGGCCCGTGGACGACCAGGCCCGGATGGCCCTCGACGTCACGGCAGTACGGGGTGTCGTAGTGAATGCGGTGGGCGTTGGCGGTGAGCGCGCTGAAGCGGAAGAGCAGGGCCTCGTCCGGCTGCAGCCGCAGGCGCCACGGACCCTCTGCCTCCGGTACGGCCGGGTCGGCGGGCGGGGCCGGGTGCCGGGGAGCGGGGCCCGCACCCGACCTGTAGACGATGTCCTGCTCCTCGACCAGACAGGTACGGCCGTGTTGGCGGAACTCCTGGCGTTCGGTGACGAACAGCAGCTCTCCGCTGCGGCCCTGTTTCGGGGTGACCGCGACCAGACTGCTGACCCGCTCGGCCGGTTCGCCCAGGCGCAGGGGCTCGCTGATCGTGCAGCGTCCGCCGGCGAACATCCGCCGACGGCCCGGGACGGGCGGCAGGAAGCGGGCGTCACGCAGATGCCCGTCCGGGCCCAGGGACCGCTGGGGCGGCCAGTGCAGGAAGTACAGCCACTGCCACAGCGGAGGCAGCGGATCACCGGCCTCCACGGCGGCAGCGGGCAGGTCCAGCACCGCCGACAGAGCTGCCGCCGGCCCGGCCGGCAGGGGGTCCCCGTCCGTGACCGGCTCGGGGTGCCACGACTCGACGTAGGAGGCGAGGGGGACGGGGGAGGAGGACATGGGCCTGATTTCCTCAGGTCGGCGGGGCTGTTGGCAAGTGTCCCGGCGCCGGTCGCAGCTGAGCGGCCGCGGCCCGCAGTTCCCTCACACAGGCGCGCACGACGGCGGATCCGGCCAGTTCGGAGGTGGTGACGTAGCCGACCTGACGGGTCGGACGCCGGGGACCGAGATCGGCGATCCTGACCGTGTCCGCTGCTCCGACCAGCGAGAGCGCGGGCATGATCGCCATTCCGTGCCCTCCGCCCACCAGGGAGAGGACCGCTCCGTCGTCCTCGGCCTCGACGGTCGCCTTCGGGATCCACTCCTGTGCCGCCCACCAGTCGCGGGTGTACGAGCCGCAGTTCTCGGCCCAGTCGACCAGCGGCAGTGAGCGCGGGGCGGTGTGTCCTGCCGCATGCACCAGGGCGTACGGCTCCTCGAACAGCCCGCTCGCGACCAGACCGGGCGGCAGCGGCAGGGAACCGCCGAGCGTGGCGATGCCGAGGTCGGCCTTCCCGTCGGCGACTTCGCCCGCGGCGCCGCGCCCGACCTCGCGCACGATCCGCACGCGCGGCTCGATCCCGGGATGCCGGGCGCGCAGCCGCTCGAGGACGGGCGGCAGCAGATGGAGGGCCGCGCTGCGGAAGGCCACGATCCGCAGCGGCCCCTCCGCGGCGTCGGACCGGGCCGCACCGCGCGCCTCGGCGGTCAGGACGTCCAGCAGCCGCAGGACGCGGCGGGCGTGCGTCACGGCCTGCTCTCCTGCGGGGGTGGTGCGGGCGCCGGTGCGGCCGCGGTCGAAGAGCACGGCACCGATCCTGCGCTCGCTGCCGCGCACCGAGTGGGAGACCGCGGACTGCGTCAGACCGAGTGCCCGGGCCGCGGCCGAGAAGCCGCCGGTGTCCGCGACCGCCACCAGGATCCGCAGTTCGTGCGGGGCGAGATCGGAGTCGGTCGTGCGGGCCACGGGGCGCTCACCTCAAGGTATGAGAACTGCTCATGGAACGGGGCGTCGCATGAGCCCAACCGGCTGCCCACCGGGCGCATTCCCGCCCTACGGTCCGGTCATGAACGAGACCGCGCTCACCGTGCACCAGACCGCCCGCCCGCACGGCTTCCCCACCGCCGACCACTTTGCCTTCGTCGAGTCCACGCTTCCCGAACCCGCTGTCGGCAGCGCGCTGGTGGAGAACCTCCACTGGTCCGTCGACCCCTACCACCGGGAGATGATGGACGACGTGCCCGGCGGCTTCGCGCTCCACACACCACTGGAGGGCCGCACCATCGGGCGGGTCGTCGCCTCCCGCACGCCCAGGCTGGCCGAGGGCGAGTTCGTGTTCCACCGGCAGGGCTGGCGCACCCACGCGGTGGTCACGCCGGAGGAGATCCGGCGGCTGCCCCGCTTCGACGGCGTACCCCTGACCGCGTACCTGAGCATCCTCGGTGGCACCGGCCTGACCGCCTATGTGGGCCTGACCCGGATCGCCCGGCTGAAGGAGGGCGAGGACCTGTTCGTGTCGGCCGCGGCGGGCGGGGTCGGCACCGCGACCGGCCGGTTCGCGCGTCTGCTAGGCGCCGGCCGGCTCGTGGGCAGCGCGGGCTCGGCCGCGAAGGCCGACCACCTCATGCGGGAGGTCGGCTACGACGCGGTCTTCGACCACCACGACGGCCCCGCCGCCGATCTGCTCGCCAAGGCCGCACCGGACGGCATCGACGTCTTCGTCGACAACGTCGGCGGTGAGCAACTGGCGGCGGCCGTCGGGGCGTTGCGCGAGTTCGGGCGCATCGTCCGCATCGGCACGATCAGCCAGTACAACACCCCCGACGCGCCGCCGCCGCGCTTCAACCACGCGGACCTCGTGGAGAAGAGCCTGCGCATGGAGGGCTTCCTGGTCAGCAACTACCGCGATCTGCAGGAGGAGTTGTACCAGTTCGCCGTACCGCATCTGCAGAGCGGCCGGCTCGCTGCGGACGAGACGGTGGTCGACGGGTTCGAGCACATCGTGGACGCGTTCCTGGGGATGCTGCGGGGCCGGAACACCGGCAAGATCATCGTGCGGCGGTAGACCGGTTAGGGGGAGCGGCTCACGCGGGCGCCGGTGCGGGGGCGGGGACGCGAGGGACGGCGCCGTAGCGGCGGGTGCGGTGTGCGTACTGTTCGATCGCCCGCCACAGGTCGCGGCGGTCCGTGTCGGGCCAGCAGGTGTCGAGGAAGAGCAGTTCGGCGTAGGTGGCCTGCCAGGGCAGGAAGTTGGAGGTGCGCTGGTCTCCGCCGGTACGCAGGAGCAGGTCGACGTCGGGTAGTTCGGGGACGTGCAGACAGCGGGCGAAGGAGTGCTCGGAGACCGAGGCCGGGTCGATGCGTCCGGCGGCGGCCTCACGGGCGAGTTGCGCCGCGGCGGCGGTGATCTCGGCGCGGCCGCCGTAGTTCACACACGCTGTCACGGTCAGCCCGTTGCAGTCGCGGGTCGCCCGCTCGGCCTCGACGAGGGTGTCGACGACCTCTGCGGGCAGCCGGGACCGCTGCCCGGCCCAGCGCAGGCGCACGTTCAGCCCGCGACTGTCGTCCAACAGCCGGCGCAGCAACTGCGGGATCTCGTGCATCAGCGAGTGCAGTTCATCGGCGGGGCGCTTCCAGTTCTCGGTGGAGAACATGTACACGCTCAGGTACTCGAGGCCGATTTCCAGGGCGCCGTGCACCACGTCGATCAGGGCGTCGGCGCCGGCCCGGTGGCCGTCGGTCCGGGGCAGGCCGCGGGCCGTGGCCCAGCGGCCGTTGCCGTCCATCACGATCGCGACGTGGCGTGGCATCGCATCGGTGGGCACCTCGGGTGGGCGGGCGCCGGACGGGTGAGGCGTCGGTGCGGTGACCGGCTGCCTTGGGGCTTCGCATGGTCTCGTCCCTTCGGCGGGACGACCCGTGGCCGGGCCGGTCGGCGGTGGCGCGGGGGCGGTCGCCGAGCCGGTCACGACGGTGAAGGGGAAGAGGGTGCAGGCCAGCGCGGCGCGTGCGCGGGCCAGCGGCAGCAGCCGCAGACGGGCGGGCCGGGGCAGGGCGGGCCTGCGGTGCAGCAGTCCGGCGGGATCGCCGGCGAGGGTGGCCAGCCGTAGGCGGTACAGGTCGGTGTAGGTGCCGAGTGCGATGCCTACGGCCGGGTGCAGCACCGGCGGGACAGGGGTGCGGTCGAACCAGCCGCGGGCCCGGTCCGTCAGATCGCGCACCATGCGTTCGTAGGCCGGGGTGCTGCGCCGCTTCAGCAGGTCCGCGCGCCGGACGCCGGCCTCGTCCAGGGCCTCCTGGGGCAGCGGAACATGGCCGCGGTCGAGGTCGTCGGCGAGGTCGACGAGCGCGTCGGTGAGATAGACGGCCTCGACGGCGGTCTGCCAGGCCGCGGCCGCTCCGGGTACGGCGGTGGCGAGGGCCTCGGGTTCGGCGGGCAGGCCCGCGGCCCGCAGCAGCAACGAGCCGGTCCGCAGCACGAGCGGGGTGTTGATCAGCGCGTTGTAACGCCTCCATTCCCCCCAGGTGGCGAAGTGCCGGCCGTGGACGTCCTGGCGCAGTTCCTCGAACAGGGTGTGCAGGAACTCCGGCGGCAGGCTCCAGCTCAGCATGGTGTCGATTAGGGCGAGCCGGACCGGGTCGGAGCCGGCGCCCGCCCGCAGGTCCGCGTCGAACGCCGCGATCCATGCCTCCAGCCGCTCGGCCCGCCCCACGCCGGTGGCAGCCTCGCCGGCCCCGCTGCCGCCCGTGTCGACCAGGTCGTCGACGGCTCTCACGGCGCCGTACAGCGCCCAGACGGCGAGCCGCAGCGGCGGGGGCAACAGCAGCGAGACGGCGTACTCGATCTCCCCGGTGGAGCGGGTGGCGCGCCGGCACATGTCGTACCCGTGGCGCAGGGCGGGATCGACCACACCGCCGCGGCGGTAGACGGACCCCCAACGGGCGCGCGGCATGGCGGACCGGCTCATCTCACGCCTCCTCTTCGGCGGCGGCGGGCTGCTGCGGGACCCAGGCCAGGGCCAGGGCGCTGCCCACGGCGGTGAGCAGGAAGCCGAGCAGGAGCCCGCCGAGGTTGGCGGCCATCAGGCTGACCAGGGACAGGGCGGCGGAGAGAACTCCGGCGAAGTAGCGCAGGGGCGGGTTCTGCCAGGTCGTCAGCCCGGCCACGGCGAACAACGCACCCAAGGTCCACGACGCGGCGCCCGCGGTGCCGGTGAACCGCAGGAACCCCAGACCGCTCCAGGAGACGCAGATCATCTCCAGCCCGCCCAGAACCAGCAACAGCCCGGCGGCGAACGGGCGGCTGCCTCGCCACTCCCGCCACCGCGACCAGCCATCGGTGACGACCGCGGCGGTCACCGGTGCCCCTCCCGCGCGCAGCCGCCCTCGCCCTGGTGGAGGTCGATGGTGACTCCGCTGGCTGTGATCGTCCCGGCGGTGAAGGCCCGTGGCTCGGTGCTGACTTCGCGGCCGCTGACCTTGCTCGCGCCGATGCTGAACAGACCCGTGGGCCGGGTCACGGACACCTGCGGGGTGCTGAACTCGGCGCCGGAGACGGACACGGATCGCGCGGTGGCTCGGCCCGCCTCCACCGTCAGCCCCGTGGCGGAGGCCCGGTCGATGTGGACGACCGCCGTCACTGCCCCGACGAGGGGCAGTTGAGCGGTGGACGTGACGCAGGCGTCGTCCACGCGAGCGCGTTCCATGCGTGTCGCCAGTGCCGGCAGCAGTCCTCCCCGGCCGGATCCCGCCGGGGAGGCCGTCAGGCCGGACCCGGAGACCCGCGCGGCGTGCACGGTGACCGGTACCTGGCCCGCGAAGGCCATCGATACGGCACCTTGCGCGCTTCCGGCCAGCAGGGCGGTGCCGCCGATGGACAAGGGCGCGAGAGCCAGGGCGAATCGGAGCTTGCTCGTGCGCCCCGTCATTCTGGTCGGACGATCGACATTTCTGATCACGTCCTGACCCAACGATCATGGCGCGACCAGGTGGCGCCCATCGGATTGATCGGACCATCACACGGGATGCGGTTTCGTCGTCCTCGCCACCACGCTGGGCCGTCTTTCCCACTCTCCTGCGGTGACGGACCGGGACCGGCGTCGTTGGAGGGACGTGCAGGGAGGCAAGGACAACCGGCGCGCGCCGCGCAAGGACGACACCGTCACCGGTCCGTCACCGGTCGCCGTCGTCACCGGAGCGGCACGGGGGGTGGGGCATGCCATCGCCGGACGGCTCGCCCGCGACGGCTACCGGCTCGTGCTGGGCGACGTCGACGGACAACGGCTGCACCGAGCCGCGGCCGGACTCGGCCGAGAACATGCCCTGATGGAGGTGGACATCGCCCGTGGGGAAGCGGCGGAGCAACTCGCCGGAGCCGCCGAGGCCCACTTCGGGCGGCTCGATGTGTGGGTGAACAATGCCGGGGTCGTGCCCCTGGGGCGACTGGACGATCAGGAGGCCGGTCTGCTGGCCCATGCCTGCCAGGTCAACCTCACCGGAACCGTGCACGGTTGCCGCGCCGCCGCGCTGCGGATGCGCCCCCGGGGCGGCGGGCACATCGTGAACATCGCCAGCGTGCTCGCCGTCAAGCCACTGCCCGGCTTCGCGGCCTACAGCGCGACCAAGGCCGGCGTGCTGGCCCTTTCCCGGAGCCTGCACCGCGAACTGCGCCTCGACGGCATACACGTCACCGCAATCCTGCCGTACATGGTCCACACCGCTGCCGCAGCCGGTATCCGCCCCTGCGTTCTGCCCGCGCTGAGGCCCGAGCAGGTGGCCGACGCGGTCGCCGGCGTCCTTCGACGGCCTCGCCGGCAGGTGTTCGTACCGCGCGCGGCCCGGCTGCTGTCGCTCACCGCGCTGCTGCCGCACCGGGCCGGCGACATGATCGACGCGCTCCTCGGCACGGACGCCATCGCCCAGGCCGCGGACGCAGCCGTCCGCGGCCCGTACGAGGCCGAACTCCGAGACCGGGCGACGACATGACGCCGGCAGCGCACGGCATTCCCCCCTCCCCGTGGCACCTGACCGGCGACATGATCAGCTCGGTGTGGCAGGTCCCCCAGGCCGAGCTGCCGTCCTGGCCGCTCCCGAGCGGGGTCCGGCCGTGGGTGGCCCGCAAGCGCTGCACGCTGGTCACCTTCTGGGTCGACTACCAGCCGGGCGGCGTCCTCACCTACCGCGAATTCCTCGTCGCCCTGGCCGTCCGGCACCGAGGCCGCCTGGCCGCCAGCACGGTCGCCGCCTGGGTCGACAGCGAGCAGGCGCTGGTCGGCGGACGCACCCTGTGGGGAATCCCCAAACAACTGGGCACCATCACTCTGGAGCAGGACGCGGACAGCACCCGCTCCGAACTGACCGGCACCGGGAGCACGGCTGCGGTACGTGCCGTGCACCGTGACATGCTCCGTCTGCCCTTTCGCCTGCCGGCCCGCGCCCATCTGGTCCAGGAGTTGCCCGACGGAACCACATGCCGTGTCCCCTTGCGCCTACAGGGCCGGCCGGCGCTGGGCCGCACCCGGGTGGAGGCCGCGCCGGCCCCCGCCCTGTCCTTCCTCACCCACCGCCGCCCCGTACTGTCGCTGGCCATCCGGGGCTTTCACGGCTGGGTCGGGTCCTCGGAAGCCCAGCTCAGAGCCAGTCCCGGCGCTTGAAGATGACGTACAAACCGGTACAGACAGCGGCCATCAGGGCGATCGCGAAGGGGTATCCGAACACCCAGTGCAACTCCGGCATGTGCGTGAAGTTCATGCCGTAGATCGTCCCGACCAGCGTCGGAGCGAACAGGATGGCCGCCCAGGACGAGATCCGCTTGATCTCCTCGTTCTGTTCGAAGCCCGCCTCCGCCAGGGCCCGCATCTCCGCGTTCTGCTGCTGGGTGACCAGCGTCGCGTTCACCGTGAGGATGTCGGTGAGGGCCTGGCGGAAGCCGTCGACGCGTTCGCTGGTGTGGGTGACGTGGTCGGCCACGTCCCGGAGGTAGCGCTGGAGTTCTTCGTCCGTGCCGTATTTGGAGAACCCGGCGATCAGGCCGTGCAGCATGCCGACCAGGGGCCGGGTGGCGCGCTGGAACTCGACCATTTCGCGGGAGAGTTCGTAGATGCGGCGGGAGACCTCCGGGTCGCCGCGGAAGACCTCGGTCTCGATCTCGTCGATGTCGTTCTGGACGCCCGCCACCACCGGGGCGTAACCGTCGACGACCGCGTCGAGTATGGCGTACAGGACGGCCTCCGGGCCCAGCTTCAGCAGCTCCGGCGACTCCTCCATGCGGCGGCGGACCGCGGAGAGGTCGGGGGCGGCGCCGTGGCGGACCGTGATGACGAAGTCGGGTCCCACGAACACATGCAGCTCGCCGAAGTCGACCTCCTCCGGGGCGTCGAGATACCGGGCCGCCCGCAGCACGACGAAGAGCGTGTCGCCGTAGCGTTCCAGCTTGGGGCGCTGGTGGGCCTCCATCGCGTCCTCGACCGACAGCGGGTGCAGGTCGAACTCGGCGGCCAGGGAGAGGAGTTCGCCCTCGGTGGGGCGGGCGAGGCCGATCCAGGCCATGCCGGACGGCTGGTCGCGCAGTGCGCGGAAGGTCTCGGCGAGGGTGGCCGGGGCGGAGACACGGACGCCGTCGCGGTACAGCGCCGCCTGGACGACGCTGGCCACCTCCGGCGACGACGGGGGTGCCGGATCGGCGGGCTCCGGGGTGCCGGCCGGCGCCGGCGGCTGCGGTGGGGTCGGCGCGCGGCGCCAGACGGATTTCCTCGCGTCCTTGGAGACCGGACGGGCGCGTCGCTCGGACATGCGGCTGCCTCCCGGGTCGAAACCTGCGGCTGCGTGATCCCGGGCAGGATATACGGGGCAAACGGCGCCGGGGTGACCTGGGCATGCGGGATCGGACGCACGTTGCGGACAGCAGGTGTCCGCAAGCGCGGCTAGCGTGCGGGGCATGACGAAGACGACAGCGACGGCTCCTGTGCTCGGTACCCGCGCTCTCAACCGCGCGACCCTGGAACGGCAGCTGCTCCTGCGCCGGTCCACGCTCTCCGCCACGACCGCAGTCGAGCATCTCCTCGGGCTGCAGGCGCAGAACGTCAAGCCGCCGTACTACGCGCTCGCCGCCCGCCTCGCCGGCTTCACTCCCGAGGATCTTTCGCGTCCGATGGCGGACCGCGAGGTCGTCCGTATCGTCACCATGCGCTCGACCATCCACACCCACACCGCCGCCGACGCCCTCACCCTGCGTCCGCTCGTCCAGCCGGCCCGGGACCGTGAACTCACCAACTTCCGCAAGGGACTTGTGGGCGTGGACCTCGACCGGCTCGCCGCCCTCGCCCGCGAGCTCGTCGAGGCCGAGCCGCGCACCATGAAGCAGCTGCGCGAGGCCCTGCAGACCGAGTGGCCCGACGCCGACCCACAGGCCCTCGCCATCGCGGCGCGCTGCAAGCTCCCCCTCGTCCAGGTCACCCCACGCGGCCTGTGGGGCAAAAGCGGCCAGGTCGCCCTGACCACCCTGGAGCACTGGCTGGGCCGCGCCCCCGCCGCCCGCCCGGCCGCCCCGTCTCCCGACGCCACGGTGCTGCGCTATCTCGCCGCCTTCGGGCCCGCATCCGTCAAGGACATGCAGACCTGGGCGGGGCTGACCCGGCTGCGTGAGGTCTTCGAGCGGCTGCGGTCGCAGCTCGTCACCTTTCGGGACGAGAGTGGGGTCGAGCTCTTCGATCTGCCGGAGGCTCCGCGGCCCGACGCGGAGACTCCTGCGCCGCCCCGTTTCCTCCCCGAGTTCGACAACCTGCTCCTCTCCCATGCCGACCGCACCCGGGTCGTACCGGCCGAGTACTGGGGCCGCAGCTGGGCGGGAAACCAGGCCTACTGCACGTTCCTCGTCGACGGGTTCCTGGCGGGGGTGTGGAGGTCGGCGGAGGGGGCGCTCGTCATCGAGCCGTTCGGCACACTCACCAAGGCCCAGCGCGCGGACCTCGTGGAGGAAGGTGCGCGGATGCTCGACACCATGCATCCGGGGACCTCGTACGACATCAGGTTCGGGACCGTGATTCCGTAGGCCTCAGTCCGCGCGGCCCGTCACCGCCACCGTCAGGCCCAGCCCGATCATCGCGAAGCCGCCCGCGCCGCCGATCATCGACAGACGGCGGTCGGAGCCGGCGAACCAGGTGCGGGCGGCCGAGGCGGTCAGGCCCCACAGGGTGTCCGTGACCAGGCCGATCGAGATCGGGATCAGGCCGAGCAGCAGCATCTGCACCGGGACGTGGCCCGCCGTGTGGTCCACGAACTGGGGGAGTACGGCGGCGAAGAAGACCACGCCCTTCGGGTTGGTCACCCCGACGAGCACCCCGTCGAGCACCGTGCGCAGATCGCCGCGCGCCGGTCCCGTCGGCTGTGTGCGGATCGCAGACGCCTTCAGCTGCCGCCGGTGCCGGAAGGCCTGCACGCCCAGGTACACCAGGTACGCGGCCCCTGCGAGCTTCACCGCCAGGTAGATCGCCACCGAGCGCTCCACCAGCGAGCCGACCCCGATCGCGACCGCCACCACCAGCAGATACGAGCCGAACACATTGCCGACCGCCGTCGCCACCGCCGTACGGCGGCCGTGGGCGAGCGCACGGCCGATGACGAACAGGACGCTGGGGCCCGGAATCACGATCACCAGCAGGGACATCGCGGCGAAGGCGAGGAAGCGGTCCGTGGACACCATGTACACCGCTCTCCTCCGGTCGTTCCCTCGGGCGCTCATTCAAACAGCCGCCCGCCCGGCCCCTCTAGAGTCGAGCCCATGGAACTGCGGCAGCTCACCTATTTCGTGACCGTCGCCGAGGAGCTGCACTTCGGGCGGGCGGCCGAGCGGCTGCACATCGTGCAGTCCGCGGTGAGCATGCAGATACAGCGCCTGGAGCGGGAGCTGGGGGCCGAGCTGTTCGACCGGACGCCGCGCCGGGTGCGGCTCACGCCGGCGGGGGAGCGGCTGCTGCCCGAGGCGCGGGAGGTGCTGGCGGCGGCCGACCGGGCGCGCGCGGCCGTCGCCCCGCCGCCCGGCCTGAGGATCGGCACCAGTACGGGCCTGGGGACGCATCTCGACCGTGTGCTCGCCGCGTTCGCGCGCCGGGCGCCGGACGTGCCCGTCGAGCTGTTCTCGCTGCCGGTCGCCGAACGCCTCGCCGGCGTCGCGGGCGGCCGGCTGGACGCCGCTTTCGTACGAGCGGTCGAGCCGGTGCCCGGCGTACGCGTGCTGCCCCTGTGGCCCGACCCGTTGGTGGCAGCCCTTCCCGCCACGCACCCCCTCGCGGGCCGTGCGGAGATCGGCATCGAGGAGCTGGCCGAGGTCCCGCTCGCCCTCACCGGGCGCCGCAACAACCCCGCCCTGGTCGACCTGGTCGTCGGCGCCTGTCACGAGGCCGGGTTCGAGCCGCTGCCCGGACCGTCGAGCGGCTCCCTCCAGGACACCCTCGCCACCATCGGCAGCCGCCCCCTGTGGACCGTCGTGTACGCGTCCCACGCGCGCGTGCTGCACAGCCCCCGCGTCGCCTTCGTACCGTTCCGCGCGCCGGGCCTCGCCCTGTCCACGGGTCTCGCCGTGCCGGTCGGTGCCCCGCCCCCGCACCTGGACACCCTGCTGCTGGCCTGCGGCGATCACGAGAACTGATCGCTGCGGTCGCGGTCCGGTTCTTGGTCGCGGGCGCCCGGCGCGATGGACTGGACTCACCGGAAGGGGACCTGCAACAGGCCCCGACAGGCAACGTATCCAAGGGAGTTCAGTCATGCCGATCGTCACCGTCCAGCAGGGTCCCCGCGACACCGAGCTCAAGCGGGACCTCGTCAAGCGCATCACCGACGCCTTCGTGGACGCGTACCGGATCCCGGCCGAGACCGTTCAGGTGTGGATCCACGAGGTGCCGGCGGACAGCTGGGGCGCGGCGGGGAAGCTCACCGCCGACAAGTAGTGCCCCCTGCGCGACAAGCAGCGCATGGAAAGGGGGCGCTGCGAGCTGCTCGTGGTAGCCCGCAACGCCCCCTTGTCTCTCACCTGAGGGGTGCTCAGGAGATCTTCTGGAGCACTCTTCCTACGAGTTGACCTGTGCGGTCACCAGGCTGGAGAAGGTGGTCAGCCGGGTGTAGACACCCGGGTATCCCGCCTCCGCACAGCCGTTGCCCCAAGAAGTGATCCCTGCCAGGACGCCCCCGATGAGCAGGGGACCGCCGCTGTCGCCCTGGCAGGTGTCTACGCCACCGGATGTGTATCCGGCGCAAACCATGTCGGTCTGGACGAACTCAGACCCGTACGAGCTCTTGCAGCTGGAGTCCGCCACGATCGGCACGGTCGCCGTCCGCAGCTGGTTGGAGGAGCTGCCGTTCTCCGAGGTGGTGCCCCATCCGAGGATGCGGGCGGTGGTGCCGGCCGCGTACACCGACGTGTCCGAGGACTTCACGTACGACGCCGTCGTGTACGGCATCGACGTCGCCAGCGTCAGTACCGCCACGTCGTCGCCGTTGGTGGCGTCCGTGTAGTCCGGGTTGATCCAGATCCTGCTGACCTTGCTGACCGTGCCGTTGGTGCCGTTCAGATAGGTGCGTCCGCCGACGACTCTGACGCTGCTCGTCGTCTCCCCGACCATGCAGTGAGCGGCGGTGATCACCTTGGTGGCCGAGACGAGGGTGCCGCCGCAGAACTGGTTCTGCGAGGCGTCCGTGATCTGCATGACGAACGGGTAGGCCGTGGTCGTGGTCGTGGTGCCGCCCACGATGGGCTGGGGCGCGGCTGCCGCGGAAGGCGCGCCGAGCAGTGCGGTGGCGGCCGCTGCAGCGGTCGCCGTCAGTACCGCGGCGGTCTTCCTGGCACGGTTGGACCCGAACATGAGTCTCCTCAGTGGGGGTTGCCGGTGGGGGGTCGCGCGGGTGTGGGGGGTTGTGCACGGGGGTCGCGGGACCGACCCCCGTATGCCCGGGCGAGCGGCACGTCCTCAAGCTAGGACGCGGAACCCCCGGCTCCCAATGAGGGAACCCCCTAGGGGGTTGTGTAAGGGAAAACCCTCGGTCGGCTTCAGTTAACCTGGCGCGCCGTCACTTCGCTCGCCGTGCCGCCGCCAAACGGACGATATCCACGCGCGAACGGATCCCCAGCTTGCGGTAGACCCGGGTCAGTGTTGCCTCGACCGTCTTGACGCTGATGAACAGCCGCGCGGCGATCTCCCGGTTGGTCGCGCCCTCCATGACGAGCGCGGCGACCTGGCGTTCCATCGCGGCGAGCCCTTCCAGGCCCTCCGACGCGTCAGTGGGGGCGATCGGTTCCACCGGGTTCGCCACGGCGGCCGCCTCCACCTGACGCACCCACGGCAGCGCCCGGCAACGGCGGAACAGCCGGGCCGCCTCGTCGTACGACGAGCGCCCCGCCCGGCCGGGACGCAGCGACGCCAGCGCGAACGCGGCGCGCGCCTCCTCCAGGCCGTAGCCCAGCTTGGCGAGCCGGTCCTGCGCCGAGGCCAGCTGGGCGAGCGCGGCCTCGTGCTCCCCGCGTGCGGCCCGCACCAGTGCCTCGGCACGGTCCAGCACCGCCAGCACGCCCTCGCGTCCGAGCCGCTGGGCCTGTCCGCGCGCCACGTCGAGGAGTTGCTGCGCCTCGTCGGTCTCACCGATGCGCACGAGGGCCTCGGCGAGGTCGCCGTGCCAGCGGCCGCGCGCGGGGTCGGTGATGCCGAGCCCGTCCTCCAGGTCCCGCACCCGGCGCAGGGAGCGGACCGCGCCTTCGGCGTCCCCGGCGACCAACTGGGCGTGGCCGAGCGCGGTCAGCCCCCGGGAGATGTACATCTGGTCGCCGGCCCGCTCGGCGAGCTCCACCGCCTCGCGTCCCAGCGTCAGCGCCCGCTCCACGTCCCCGCCGGAGGCCTCCGCGAGGGAGGCGAGCACGGCGGAGGACGCCTCGCCGATCCCCGAGTCGCGGGCCAGCCGCATGCTCTCCCGGGCCAGGTCCAGAGCCCGGCCGCAGTGCCCGGAGCGCAGTTCGGTCTCGGCGAGCAGACGCACGAAGTGCACCTCGCTCTCGACCATGCCGCGCCTGCGGGCCTCGCGCAGCAGCGCGCTGACGGTGGAGCGGGCCTCCGGCAGCTGGTCGCTCATGATCAGCCAGCGGTAGCGGGTCGCGCCCGCGCCGTTGTGGTGGCAGGCCACGTCGGGGAGCTGAGGCTCCTTCAGCGCGCGCTTGATGGTTGCCGGGGCGTCCGGGTGACCCATCAGGGTCTCGGTCGTCGCCTGGAAGGCCAGCGCGAGGAGCTCGGTGCGGCGGTCGCCGGCCCGCGCCGCGAGCTCGGCGGCGTGCGCGGCCTCCTCCCGGCCGATGGCGAAGTCGCCCTCCACGACCAGTCCGCGCCAGGCCAGCTGGTAGTGGACCAGGGCGAGCAGACCCGGGTCGTCGCCGGCGTCGGCCAGCGCCTGCGGGTAGACGGTGTCGACCTCGCCGAGGGCCTGCCCGGCTGCCTCGATGACCACCATCCAGGCCCGCACCCGGTCCGCGGGCTCGGCGGCCCGGGTCAGCACGTCGCGGGCGATGTCCCGGGCGAGGTCCACCTCGCCGGCGGTGATCGCGTCCTCGGCGGCCTCCAGCCGGCGCTCGTCCGGGCCCGGCTCGCCGTCCGCCGGGGTGTGCCGGGCGGCGAGCAGCCCGAGCGAGGCGGCGACCGAGGGGGCCCCGCGGTCCCGGGCCAGGGCGGCGGCCTCGGCGAGCCGGGCCGCGGCGTCCGGGTCGGTGCCGGTGGTCGCGAGGGCGAGGTGCCGGGCGCGCTCGATCGGGTCGGAGGCCGCCGTGGACAGCGCGGCGTGCGCGGCCCGCCGCTCCTGCGCGGGCGCCTCCGCGTACAGCGCGGCCGAGATCAGCGGGTGCGCGAAGCGGACGGCGGGGCCCTCCGGCTCGGTGGCCAGCAGCCCGAGTTCGGCCGCCTGCGCGGTCTCCGCCTCGGCGTTCTCCCGGCCGGCGTCGTGCAGCAGGGCCAGGGTGGGGCGGGCGCCCACGCTGGCCACCAGCAGGGTGCGGCGGGCCTCGACGGAGAGCATGTCGAGCCGGTTCAGGACGAGGGCGCGCAGCGAGGTGGGCACCGGCAGCGGCTCGCCCGGCCGCGGCGGGGTCGGGCTCTCGGCGAGGGCGCGGCCCAGTTCGAGGGCGAAGAACGGGTTGCCCCCGCTGGTGCGGTGGATGTCCCGGACGGTGGAGCGCGGCAGGCCGGTGTAGCCGCGGTGGTCGAGCAGCGCGGACACCTGGGCACGGGAGAGCGCGCCGAGCCGCACGGCCAGGGTGTCGGGCGGGGACGCGCTGAGGTGACGGTCGTACTCCTGGCCCTCGGTGCGGACCGCGCACAGCAGTTGCACCGGGGTGTCGCCCAGGCGACGGGCGGCGAAGCCGAGGAGTTCCGCGCTCGCCGGGTCCAGCCACTGCAGATCGTCCGCCACGACGAGGACGGGGCCCTGCTCGGCGAGCGCGCGCAGCGCGGACAGGACGGCGAGGCGCAGGGCCAGGCCGTCGCGCTGGAGGGTGGACTCGCCGCGGCCGGTGAGCGCCGACTCCAGTGCCGTGCGCTGGGCGGCGGGCAGCTTGTCGTACACCTGGTCCACGACCAGGCCGAGCAGGTCGGCGAGGGCCAGGAAGGGGAGGTGGGATTCGGACTCGGTCGCCGAGCAGCGCAGCACGGTGCGGGCGGCCGTCCCGTATTCGGATGCCAAAGCCCGCAAAGCGGTCGACTTTCCTATTCCGGCGGGGCCGTGGAGCAGCACGCTGCCGCCGCGCGCGAGCTGCTCGCGCGCCGCGCTGAGCAGCTCGTCCCGGCCGATGACCAGGTCGGGGTGGCGTCTGGCAGGCTCCCTCAAGTCCCCTCGCACGGTCACCGCTCCCCTCCAAGTGTCGTGCTTCGGGCCAAATTCTAGGCAATCTCTCTTTGAAATTCGGACGGACGACGTGGTGAGGGATATAACAACGGTCAAGTGTGGCGAAATTCAGAGCGCTGGTGGACGAATAGGGCGCTACGGCAGCAGCCCCGCCCGGCGGGCCGCGGCCACCGCCTCGCCCCGCGTGTGAGCGCCCAGTTTCCGCATCGCCGACCGCAGGTACCCCTTGACCGTCTCGGTGCGCAGTCCTAGCCGCTCGGCGGCCACCGCGTTCGTGGCCCCCGCGGCCACACAGGCCAGTACGTCCAGCTCGCGGGGGGCCAGGTCGACCCCGTGGGCCCGCGCCTTCGGGGTGAGGAGCCCGCACACGCCGAGCAGTTCCGCCCGCAGCGCCGGATCGGCGATCCGGGGCGCGAGGGCCCGCAGGGCGGCGTGGGCCTCCCGCACCTGCTCCCAGGCGGCACCGCCCGCCGGGGCCCGCTCCGGCTCGCCGCGGGCGGCCGCCGCCAGAAGACCCCGCGCCTCGTCCCCCACGGCCAGCGCCTGCTCCACGTCCCGCGCGGCCTCCATCGCCGCGCCCAGCGTCCGGTCACCGAGCGGCTGCGCGGTGCGCAGGGCCCCGTAGAGCACACCCCGTACCCGGCGTCGTACGACCACCGGCACCGCGAGGATCGAATGCAGCCCCTCCGTGGCGACCGGGATGTCGTACTCGTGGCTGATCTGCCGCGAGGAGGAGTAGTCCGTCACCGCGCACGGGCGGGCGAGCGCGACCGCCCGGCCGCCCAGGCCGTTGCCGGAGGTCACCGGCAGTCCGCTCAGCGCGGGTGTCTCGGTGCCGCTGAGTTCGCTGATGCGCATGTGCCGGCGCCCCGGTTCCACCAGGCCGCCGAAGGCGACCGGGAGCCCCGTGGTGCGCCGCAGCCGTACCAGCGCGTTGCGTATCTCGACCGCCCCGGCCGCGTCTGCCGTCACCTGCTTGCCCTCTCCCTGCGGCGCACACCCCCGTTCGGGGGTAGTGAGACCTGCATCACGGATTACACGATGGCAGAGAGCCGCCCGGCAATGGTCCGGTGATGAGGAGGAACGAGAATGACGACGGCGACGGAGCTCTTCCGCAGTGCGCGGGACTTCCTGCTGGAGCACCGCGAGGACTACGCGAAGGCGTACGAGGGGTTCAGCTGGCCCCGGCCCGAGCGTTTCAACTGGGCGCTCGACTGGTTCGACGTCATCGCCGACGGCAACGACCGGACCGCCCTGCACATCGTCGAGGAGGACGGGAGCGAGGTCCGGGTCTCGTTCGCGGAGATGTCCGACCGCTCCGACCGGGTGGCGAACTGGCTGCGCGAGCGCGGCGTGCGCGCCGAGGACCGCATCCTCGTCATGCTCGGCAACCAGGTCGAGCTGTGGGAGACGGCCCTCGCGGCGATGAAGCTGCGCGCCGTCGTCATCCCGGCCACCCCGCTGCTCGGCCCCGCCGACCTGCGCGACCGCGTCGAGCGGGGGCGGGTGAAGCACGTGATCGTACGGGCCGAGGACACCCCCAAGTTCGACGACGTCCCCGGCGCCTACACCCGCATCTGCGTCGGTGGTCTGCCGGAGGAGGGCTGGGAGCCGTACGAGGACGCGTACGTCCTCGCCCCCGCCGAGTTCCTCCCCGACGGCCCCACGCTCGCGGACGACCCGCTGATGCTGTACTTCACCTCCGGCACCACCGCCCGGCCCAAGCTGGTCGAGCACACCCACACCTCGTACCCGATCGGCCATCTGGCGACGATGTACTGGGTCGGCCTCAAGCCCGGTGATGTGCACCTGAACATCTCCTCGCCCGGCTGGGCCAAGCACGCCTGGTCCAACCTGTTCGCCCCGTGGAACGCGGAGGCGACCGTCTTCATCCACAACTACACCCGCTTCGACGCGGGCCGGCTGATGGCCGAGATGGACCGGGCAGGGGTGACGACCTTCTGCGCCCCGCCCACCGTGTGGCGGATGCTCATCCAGGCGGACCTGACCCAGCTGCGCACCCCGCCGCGCGAGGTCGTGGCGGCGGGCGAACCCCTGAACCCCGAGGTCATCGAGCAGGTCCGGCGCGCCTGGGGCGTCACCATCCGGGACGGCTTCGGACAGACCGAGACGGCCGTGCAGGTCGCCAACAGCCCGGGTCAGGAGCTCAAGACCGGTTCGATGGGACGGCCCAGCCCGGGCTACAAGGTCGAGCTCCTCGACCCGGTGACGGGCGCCCCCGGAGCCGCCGAGGGCGAGATCGCCCTCGACCTGTCGGCGCGACCCGTCGGCCTGATGACCGGCTACCACGGCGACCCCGACCGTACGGCGGAGGCGATGGCCGGCGGCTACTACCGCACCGGCGACATCGGCTCCCGCGACGCCGACGGCTACATCACCTACGTCGGCCGCGCCGACGACGTCTTCAAGGCCTCCGACTACAAGATCAGCCCCTTCGAGCTGGAGAGCGCGCTCCTCGAGCACGAGGCGGTGGCCGAGGCGGCCGTCGTGCCCGCCCCGGACGAGCTGCGCCTCGCCGTCCCCAAGGCGTATGTCGTCCTCGCCGAGGGCTGGCAGCCGGGCCCCGACACCGCGAAGGTGCTGTTCGAGCACTCCCGCGAGGTCCTCGCCCCGTACAAGCGCATCCGCCGCCTGGAGTTCGCGCCGCTGCCCAAGACCGTCTCCGGCAAGATCCGCCGGATCGAGCTGCGCGAGGCGACCGCCGCGGGCTCGGCCGACGAGTACCGCGAGGAGGACTTCCGGTGACCGCACTGTCGTACACGCACGGGACGAGCCCGACCGTCCTGCTCGGGGACACCATCGGCGCCAACCTGGACCGGGCGGTGGCGACCTGGCCGGACCGCGAGGCGCTGGTGGACGTGGGGTCGGGGCGGCGCTGGACGTACGCCCGGTTCGGTGCGGACGTCGAGGAGCTGGCGCGGGCGCTGGTCGCGAGCGGGGTGGCCAAGGGCGACCGGGTGGGCATCTGGGCGGTCAACTGTGCCGAGTGGGTGCTGGTCCAGTACGCCACCGCCCGCATCGGGGCGATCATGGTGAACATCAATCCGGCGTACCGCACCCACGAGGTCGAGTACGTCCTAAAGCAGGCCGGGATCTCGCTGCTCTTCGCCTCCCTCAGCCACAAGACGAGCGACTACCGGGCGATGGTCGAGGAGGTGCGGGGCAGGTGCCCCGAGCTGCGCGAGGTCGTGTACATCGGCGACCCGAGCTGGCAGGCACTGCTCGGCCGCGGGACCGCCGAGGCCTCGTACGAGGAGCTGTCCTGCGACGACCCCATCAACATCCAGTACACCTCGGGCACGACGGGCTTCCCGAAGGGGGCCACGCTCTCCCACCACAACATCCTCAACAACGGCTATTTCGTGGGTGAGTTGATCGCCTACACCGAGCAGGACCGGATCTGCATCCCCGTGCCCTTCTACCACTGCTTCGGCATGGTGATGGGCAACCTCGCGGCGACCTCGCACGGTGCGTGCATGGTGATCCCGGCCCCCTCCTTCGACCCGAAGGCCACGCTGGAGGCCGTCCAGCAGGAGCGCTGCACATCCCTGTACGGCGTCCCCACCATGTTCATCGCGGAGCTGAACCTCCCCGACTTCGCGGACTACGACCTCTCCACCCTCCGCACCGGCATCATGGCGGGCTCGCCCTGCCCGGTCGAGGTGATGAAGCGGGTCGTCGCCGAGATGCACATGGAGGAGGTCTCCATCTGCTACGGCATGACGGAGACGTCCCCGGTCTCCTTGCAGACCCGCAGGGACGACGACCTGGAACACCGCACCGGGACGGTCGGCAGGGTCCTCCCGCACATCGAGGTGAAGGTCGTCGACCCGGCGACCGGGGTGACCCAACCACGTGGCGTCCCGGGCGAGTTGTGCACCCGCGGCTACAGCGTGATGCTCGGCTACTGGAACGAGCCCGAGAAGACCGCCGAGGCCGTCGACCCCGGCCGCTGGATGCACACCGGGGACCTGGCGGTGATGCGCGAGGACGGCTATGTCGAGATCGTCGGCCGCATCAAGGACATGATCATCCGGGGTGGCGAGAACATCTACCCGCGGGAGATCGAGGAGTTCCTCTACGGCCACCCGAAGATCCAGGACGTCCAGGTCGTCGGCGTACCGCACGAGAAGTACGGCGAGGAGGTCCTCGCCTGCGTCATCCCGCGCGACCCGGCCGACCCGCCGACCCTGGAGGACGTGCGCGCCTTCTGCGAGGGCCGGCTGGCCCACTACAAGGTGCCGAGCCGGCTGCGGATCCTCGAGGCCTTCCCGATGACGGTGTCCGGGAAGGTGCGCAAGGTCGAGCTGCGGGAGAAGTACGCCCTGTAGCCGGGCCACCGAATCAGCCGGGCGGATCAGGCGGCCGACTGGAGCAGCACGCAGCATCGCCCGTCCCGGGGGGCGAGACAGGCCTCGTAGCCGGTCTCGCCCCCCAGGCCGTGCAGCACACCGCGCAGCAGATGGAGGTTCATCCCGCGGAACTACCGCACCCCGGTGGCGTCCAGCTCGTCGGCCAGGCTGTTGACCGGCTGCGGGGTGCCCGTGAGGTCCAGGACGAACAGGGGGACGCCGAGACTGTCCGCGCGGGTGCGGGCGTCGGTGGCGTAGCCGGCCAGGGAGAAATAGACGCAGGCCGCCGACTCCGTCATGGCGGTCAGCCACAGGCACTCCACGTCCCGCAGTGAGGCCGGGCGCACGGTCGGGTCGACCTGGGCCAGCAGGCCGCGGGCGGCGATGCCGATGCCGGACGGGGGCCGCTGGTCGGCCCGGCGGATGTCCCGGTAGCCGAGCCAGCGCAGATACACGGCCGCGGCCGTCACCGCGTCCCGGGCGGTGCGGATGGTGACGGGCTGGAAGGGCCGGCGGCGCTTGGCCGGAGCGGGGGCGGCGGCCTCGGTGTCCGCCTCCGCGGCGGCGGTCTGCCCGGCCACCGCGATCCGCAGCACCGTCCCGCACTCACAGCCCAGCTCCGGGCGCGGCCACTGGTCGCGGCGGCCGCAGGAGCCGCACCGCAGTGTGATCCAGTCCTCCGCCCAGGCCCGATGGGTGACGGCCACCGCCGTCCCGTGCCGGTCCAGTTCCGGGGCGACGGGCGCCCCGCACGTGCACGGATACGACGGCGCCGCATAAAGGTGCTCGCGCCGGCAGGCCGGACAGCGCACCGAGACGCTCTCTGACATGGCCCACATCGTCCCCCAGTGGGCCCCCGCTTGTCCGTCTCTTGACGGCCTTCCTTCGCCCACCTACATTGCTTCCAGATAGTAGAAAACAGTTTCCGCATTGTGGAAACTAGCTAGGAAGCCGATTACGGAAGAGCTCACCGCGGGGCGCGACGGGAGGGCTGGTCCGACAGCCGAAGCAGGAGTACTCGATGGCACGTATGACCGCTGCCCGCGCGGCAGTTGAGATCCTCAAGCGCGAGGGCGTCACCAACGCGTTCGGTGTGCCCGGCGCGGCGATCAACCCGTTCTACGCGGCGCTCAAGGCCTCCGGCGGCATCAACCACACCCTCGCCCGCCATGTCGAGGGCGCCTCGCACATGGCCGAGGGCTACACCCGCACCCACCCGGGCAACATCGGTGTCTGCATCGGCACTTCGGGGCCCGCGGGGACCGACATGATCACCGGCCTGTACTCGGCGACCGGTGACTCCATCCCGATCCTGTGCATCACGGGCCAGGCCCCGACCGCCGTGATCCACAAAGAGGACTTCCAGGCCGTCGACATCGCCTCGATCGCCAAGCCGGTCGCGAAAATGGCGGTCACGGTCCTTGAGGCGGCGCAGGTCCCCGGCGTCTTCCAGCAGGCCTTCCACCTGATGCGCTCGGGCCGTCCCGGCCCGGTCCTCATCGACCTGCCGATCGATGTCCAGCTGACGGAGATCGAGTTCGACCCGGAGACGTACGAGCCGCTCCAGGCGTACAAGCCGGCCGCGACCCGCGCCCAGATCGAGAAGGCGATCGGGCTGCTGAACGAGTCCGAGCGGCCGCTGATCGTCGCCGGCGGCGGTGTCATCAACGCCGACGCGGCCGAACTCCTCGTCGAGTTCGCCGAGTTGACCGGCACCCCGGTCGTCCCGACCCTGATGGGCTGGGGCGTCCTGCCCGACGACCACGAGCTGAACGCCGGCATGGTCGGCCTGCAGACCTCGCACCGCTACGGCAACGCGACCTTCCTGGAGTCCGACTTCGTCCTCGGCATCGGCAACCGCTGGGCCAACCGCCACACCGGCAAACTGGACGTCTACACGGCCGGCCGCAAGTTCGTCCACGTCGACGTCGAACCCACCCAGATCGGCAAGATCTTCGCCCCGGACTACGGCATCGCGTCCGACG
This sequence comes from Streptomyces sp. NPDC001137, assembly GCF_040298885.1. Taxonomy (NCBI): domain Bacteria; kingdom Bacillati; phylum Actinomycetota; class Actinomycetes; order Kitasatosporales; family Streptomycetaceae; genus Streptomyces; species Streptomyces sp. NPDC001137. The sequence continues at coordinate 103,334 of NZ_JBEPBA010000005.1, read as the reverse complement.
CGAAGGCGGCCCTGGAGCTCTTCGTCGAGGTGGCGAGGGAGCTGGAGGCGGCGGGCCGGCTGCCCGACCGCTCCGCCTGGGCGGCCGCGGCACAGGAGAAGAAGGCAACCCTCCAGCGCCGTACGCACTTCGACGACGTCCCGATCAAGCCGCAGCGCGTGTACGAGGAGATGAACAAGGCGTTCGGCCCGGAGACCCGGTACGTCTCCACGATCGGCCTCTCGCAGATCGCCGGCGCCCAGATGCTGCACGTCTTCAAGCCGCGGCACTGGATCAACTGCGGCCAGGCGGGCCCGCTGGGCTGGACCATCCCGGCCGCGCTGGGCGTCGCGAAGGCGGACCCGGAGGCGCAGGTGGTCGCCCTGTCCGGCGACTACGACTTCCAGTTCATGATCGAGGAACTGGCGGTCGGCGCGCAGCACAAGATCCCCTACGTCCATGTCCTGGTGAACAACGCCTACCTGGGCCTGATCCGGCAGGCGCAGCGGGCGTTCGACATCGACTTCCAGGTCAAGCTGGAGTTCGAGAACATCAACTCGCCCGAGCTCGGCGTCTACGGCGTCGACCACGTCAAGGTCGCCGAGGGCCTGGGCTGCAAGGCGATCCGGGTGACCGACCCGAACGAGCTGGGTGCGGCCCTGGAGCAGGCCAAGAAGCTCGCCGCCGAGTTCCAGGTGCCGGTCGTCGTCGAGGCGATCCTGGAGCGCGTCACCAACATCGCCATGTCGACCACCAACGACATCGGCAACATCGTGGAGTTCGAGGAGCTCGCGACCGAGCCGGGGCACGCCCCGACGTCCATCAGGACGCTGAAGGTCTGACCCTGCCGACAGCTGAGGGGCGGTCCAACCTTCCGGTTGGACCGCCCCTTTCGCGTGCCCGGCTCCGAGGAGCCGTCCCCCGTTTCCCCCGTGAGATCCCCCGTTTCCCCCGTGCGATCTCCCGTTTCCCCCGTCATGGAGCCCGCCGCCCCCGTGTCGGCGGGCCCCATGTGACGTGAATATGCCCTCGCGCGGGTGCGGCTGAAGCCTCTTGAACCATGTTCAGAGCTGGATTTGAGGTTTGCGTAGACGTCCTACGTCCCGGGCCGTAGGCGTACGCGTGTGCTCACGGCCCCTCGTGGTGCTCCGACAGCCCCGGCCAGTCGTCCGGGCCGCCGCCCTGCCACTCGATGAGGTCGCTGTCCTCGACGTCCGTGACGTACAGGTCGGCCAGGCGCAGGATCTCGCTGACGTCGTCGACGTGGGTGGCGATCCCCAGCGTCTCGTCGCCGTCCGTGACCCGCCGGGAGCCGTCCAGGGCCGGCGAGTGCACCACGATGTGCGGATGCTCCGTTGGTGGATGTGTCATACCTTCAGCGTCCTGCGGGAGCGGGGGATGCGCACCCGGGGTGTTGTCAGACCCGGCGGACACAATGCGCCGTATGGCAGTGAGAAGCGACATGGCCCTGGAGTGGCACCTTCGCGACGTCGTGGCGAAGGAGGCGGTCGGCGAGACCGTGAAGGAGGCCGTGCAGGCGGTTCTCAAGCACATGCACGGCGGGCGGAGTCCCAAGCGCCGGGGTGGCAGAGAGCTGGTACGGCTCCTGGAGGAGGTGCGGGGGACTGCGGCGGGGGTCGGCGAATGGCAGGTCGTGCGGCTCGTGCACGATGCCATCGAGTACACGGAGGGGCGCATCACGCGGTACGACTTCGAGGACCGGTACCGGCTGTTCGGGGACGGGCGGCTGAGGGAGTCGCACTCGGGCTTCCTCGGCAACACGATGAGGGCGATGCACCAATGGATCTTCGACAGCGGGCGGGAGTTCTTGGCGGACCGTCCGGAGGCCGGGATCGAGGAGTTCCTGGAGCACTTCCGGGCGCAGGGTGAGGACGCGCAGTTCCTGGAGGCCCCCGAGGACCGGCCGGGACGCTACGTGATTCCGCGGGGCAGGGCCGAGACCATGCTGTGGTTGGAGCGGATCCTGCGCAGCCGCCGGATCGACGTCGTGGATGCGGCCGCCGAGGCCCAAAAGATCGTCACCTCGCCGGAAGCCCTGGCCCTGCTGGCCGCCGACGACCGGGGGCAAATCCTCCTGCGCGCCGCTGAACTGCGCCGACGTTCCGCCAGGCTCAAGGAACTGCGTACGGTCGTCGAGAATCGCACGGCGACGGAGTCGGATGTGCAGCGGGCGCTGGAAGGGCAGTACTGGATCTTCGGCGGGCGGTTCGTGGGTGAGGCGGCGCACCGGAGACTCGTGCCGGGGGACGAGGTCGACATTCCGTTGATACGCGGCGACGGGGCGCTCCACATCGTGGAACTCAAGCGCGCCATGAGCCTCAAAGGGCCCCTCGTCAAGCGGTACCGCAACGCCTGGGTGCCGGCGGCGCAGGTGCACGAGGCGGTCGGGCAGGCCGTCAACTACCTCACAGGACTGGACGAGAGCAGGGAGCGACTCCGTGCCGACTTCGGGATCGAGACCCGGCGTGCCTCCGCACTCGTCCTGGTCGGGCACCCCGCACTGCATCCGGAGGTGCCGGAGGAGGAGATCAACGAGGCGTTGCGGACGTTCAATTCGCATGTCACCAGGGTCGAAGTGCTGACATACAAGGAACTCCTGGACAACGCCGAGCGCTCCCTCGCCGGAGAGGATCCGGTGTAGGGAGCGCGCGGGACACTGGCCGTCCGGCGGCGCGAGGCTGGGCGCGACAGGACGTTCGCGCCGCCGGACGGAGTCTGCGGGGGGTACGGAGGACGGCTGGGACCGCGGCGGGTGCGACGGAACCGCGGCGCTGCTCCCCTCAGGTCGAAGAACCAGTGCCCGGGACCTTCACCACCGCACTGGCTCGCACGCCGCCGCGGTCCTCGCCTCGCCCGCCACCGCCGGCCGGCCACCCCTCATCCGGGCCGTCAGGCGGTCGCGGGCCGTCTGTGGGTCAGTCCTCGCGCAGGGCGCGGACCGCCTCCTCCACGCGGCGGCCGTACTCCGGGTCGGCGGCGTGGAAGTGGGCCAGGTTCTTCTCGATCACGTCGTCGCGGGAGACCTGGGAGAGGCCGCCGGCGATGTTGGCGATCAGGCGGGACTTCTCGTCCGCGGACATCAGGCGGTACAGCTCGCCCGCCTGGAAGAAGTCGTCGTCCTTGGTGTGCAGCGGGGCCTCGTGGGTGCCGGTGTGGCCGGTCACCGCCAGCGGGGCGGACAGGGGGCGGCCGGTCTCCACCGGGCCGTCGTACGAGTTCGGCTCGTAGTTCTTCGCCCCGCGGCCCTGCGCGTTGACCGCCATGAAGCCGTCGCGGCCGTAGTTCTGCGCGGTCGTCGCCTTCGGCGCGTTCACCGCCAGCAGGGTGTGGTTGACGCCCAGCCGGTAGCGGTGGGCGTCCGCGTAGGCGAACAGGCGGCCCTGGAGCATCTTGTCCGGCGAGGGGCCGATGCCCGGCACGAAGTTGTTCGGGGAGAACGCGGCCTGCTCGACCTCGGCGAAGACGTTGTCCGGGTTGCGGTCGAGGACCAGGCGGCCCACGCGCTGCAGCGGGTAGTCCTTGTGCGGCCACACCTTGGTGAGGTCGAAGGGGTTGAAGCGGTAGTCCGCCGCCTCGGCCGCCGGCATGATCTGGACGTAGAGGGTCCAGGACGGGTTCACCCCGCGCTCGATGGCCTGCAGCAGGTCCGTCTGGTGCGAGTTGGGGTCCTTGCCCGCGATCTCGGCGGCCTGCTCGGAGGACAGCGAGCGGACGCCCTGGTTGGTCTTGAAGTGGTACTTGACGAAGAAGGCCTCGCCGTCGGCGTTCGTCCACTGGTAGGTGTGCGAGCCGTAGCCGTTCATGTGGCGGTAGGAGGCGGGGATGCCGCGGTCGCCCATCAGCCAGGTCACCTGGTGCGTGGCCTCGGGGGCGTGCGCCCAGAAGTCCCAGACGTTGTCCGGCTCCTGACGGCCCGTGAACGGGTCGCGCTTCTGCGAGTGGATGAAGTCCGGGAACTTGATCGGGTCCTTGATGAAGAACACCGGGGTGTTGTTCCCGACGAGGTCGTAATTGCCCTCTTCGGTGTAGAACTTGACGGCGAAACCGCGCGGGTCGCGGACCGCGTCCGCCCCGCCCAGCGAGTCCGCCACCGTCGAGAAGCGCAGGAAGACCTCGGTGCGCCTGCCGACCGTGCTCAGGAAGTCGGCGTACGTGAACCCGGTGACGTCGTCGGTCACCTCGAAGTAGCCGTAGGCGCCCGAGCCGCGGGCGTGCACCACGCGCTCCGGGATGCGCTCGCGGTTGAAGCGCGCCAGCTTCTCCAGGAGGTGCTGGTCCTGGAGGAGGAGCGGTCCGCCGATGCCGGCGGAGGCGGAATTCTGATTGTCGGCGACCGGGGCGCCGGACTCGGTCGTGAGCACGCGCTTCGACATCGTGGACCTTCCGTGCGGGTGTCAGCGGAAAACTGTTTCCGCTTTGTGGAGCCTAAGAGTGGGCGAGTTGGGCGTCAACAGTTTGTTGAAGTTGATTCCGGGCCGCGGCGCCGCCTGGGCGCGACAGGACAGATGTCAGCGGCGCCGCGACCCGGAAGTCTCAGAGCTGAGCGCCCGAGAGGCGCTCGACCGCCCGCAGCAGGGCCGAGTGGTCCAGGCCGCCGTCGCCCTGCGCACGCAGGCTGGCGACCAGCTGTGCGACCACGGCACCGACGGGCAGGGCGGCGCCGACGTTGCGGGCGGCGTCGGTGACGATGCCCATGTCCTTGTGGTGCAGGTCGATACGGAAGCCCGGCTTGAAGTCGCGCTGGAGGAAGTTGTCCTTCTTGCGCGTCAGCACGGTCGAGCCCGCCAGGCCGCCGTTGAGGACGTCGAGCGCGGCCTTCAGGTCCACGCCGGACTTCTCCAGGAAGACCACGGCCTCGGCGCACGCCTGGATGTTCACGGCGACGATCAGCTGGTTGGCGGCCTTCACGGTCTGACCCGAGCCGTGCGGACCGCACAGCACGATGGTCTTGCCGAGCGCCTCGAGAATCGGCTTGGCGAGGTCGAAATCGGCCTGCTCGCCGCCGACCATGATCGACAGTACGGCCTCGATGGCGCCGGCCTCACCGCCGGACACCGGCGCGTCCAGCACCCGGATGCCCTTGGCCTCGGCGGCCTTCGCCAGGTCCACGGAGGTCTGCGGCGTGATGGACGACATGTCGATCAGCAGCGCGCCCGCCCTCGCGTTCTCCAGGATGCCGTCGGGGCCGTACGAAATGGCCTCGACCTGCGGTGACGCGGGCACCATCGTGATGATCACATCGGCGTCCCGCACGGCCTCGGCGATGGACCCGGCCGCACGGCCGCCGGCGGCCGTCAGCCGGTCCAGCTTGTCCTGCTCCAGGGTGAACCCGGTGACGTCGTAACCCGCCTTGATCAGGTTCTCGGACATGGGGGAGCCCATGATGCCGAGGCCGATCCAGGCGATCTTGGGGAGGGTGCTCATGATGGGGGTACCTCTCTGAACTGCATTTCTACGTCAGTGAATTGGCGCCGGGGGGCGAAACCCAGCCCGTCCGGCGTTTGAGGACGAGGCCGTTCAGGCCGATGGCGGGGGTCTGGGGGCGGCAGCCCCCGGTCGACGACGCCGTCAGCGAGCGGCGCGGTACTCCACCGGCAGCCAGTCGAAGGCCTCCGCACTGGGCCGGTCGCCCGGCTTGTACTCCAGGCCGACCCAGCCCTCGTATCCGGCCTTCTTGAGCTGGTCGAGGAGCGCTTCCAGCGGGAGCGAGCCCGTCCCCGGCGCCCCGCGGCCCGGGTTGTCGGCGATCTGGACGTGGCCGGTCTTCGCCGCGTACTGCTCGATCACCGAGGAAAGGTCCTCGCCGTTCATGGACAGGTGGTACAGGTCCATGAGGAACTTCGCGTTGCCGAGCCCCGTCGCGGCGTTGACCTTGTCGACGATGCCGATGCCGGCCGGGGCGGACACCAGCGGGTACAGCGGCGACTCGGGCTGGTTGAGCGTCTCGACCAGCAGGATCGCGCCGATGCGGTCGGCCGCGCGGGCCGCGAGGACCAGGTTCTCCAGGGCGAGCGCGTCCTGCTCGGCCGGGTCCACGCCCTCGACGCGGTTGCCGTACAGCGCGTTGAGCGCCTTGGTGCCGAGCGAGTGGGCGAACTTGGCCGCCACCTCGATGTTGGCGCGGAACTTCTCCGACTCCTCACCCGGGATCGACAGGGCGCCGCGGTCGGGTCCGGGAAGCTGCCCGGCGTAGAAGTTCAGGCCTGTGAGCCGGACGCCCGCGTCCTCGATCGCCTTCTTCAGGGCGTCGAGCTCGGACTGCTCGGGGGTGGGGGAGTCGACCCAGGGCCACCACAGCTCGACCGCGGTGAAGCCCGCGGCGGCGGCGGCCGCGGGGCGCTCCAGAAGCGGGAGTTCCGTGAAGAGGATCGACAGGTTGACGTTGAAGCGCTGCTCTGCAAATCCCATGGGGTCGGCGCTCCCTTCCGTGGCGACTCGGGCTATGGCCAGCTATTCCGTAATGCGGAAGTTGCTTTCTGCTTAATGGAAGACTGCCTGTGGTCGGGGAGGACTGTCAAGAGCGCCCGCCGAAGCGCGGACAAAAAAGTGCCCCCGCGCGGACGGCGCGGGGGCACGGTGAAGCGGCTGATCACAGGGCGTCTACGGCGCTCACCCTCCAGCCCTCGGAGGTACGGCTCATCGTCATCCGCACCCGGTTCAGGTCCAGCCGGGAGCCGGAGACCTGGGTGCTCTGCGTGACCTGGTTGACGAAGAGCAGCACCGTGACCCTGTCCGGTGCGGCCGAGGCGACGGAGGCCGCGGGCACGGTCGCCCTCACCACCCCGTGGTACTTCCGCGCCGTCGGCCCGACCACCGTCTTCGTGGTCTTCCCGTACTGCTCCTTGAAGTGCCCGGTCAGCAGCGTGCGGGCCCGGGCGAAGTCCCGGTCCAGATGCCGGTAGTCGTACGACAGCACGACCGGCGCCGCCTGCTTCGCCGCCGCGAGCGCCTGCGACCGCGCGCTCTCCGCCTGCCGGGCCTGCGCGTACTGCCGGCCGAGCAGTGCGGCGGCGACCAGGGCCGCCACCAGCAGGACGCCGAGCACCGGGGTGAGCAGCTTCCGCCGGGGCCCGGGCGGGGGTGCGCTCCCCTCCGGTTCCGTCAGGGCGTCCGGGTCCTGCTCCAGCGGCTTTGGCGAGGGCTCCGGCGGGTCGTCCCAGCGGTCCGGGGCCGGCGGCTCGGGCCGCTGCTGGTACTCCACCCGCTTGGCGCGCTTGGCCGCCGCACGGGCCGCCGCGCTCATCGTGCGGCTCCGGGTGGTCGGGTTCGCCATGGTCGTACTCCTCACTGGGGGCCCGTCAGCTCACGAACTCGACGTCGGAGGTCAGCCAGCGCCCGCCCCGGTACACCAGGTCGAGCTGCAGCCGGTAGGTGCGCGCCTGCCCCTGGGGTGCGGCGGTGTTGGTGACCTTGCTGTCGGCGACCACCAGGACGCGGCCCGAGTGGGCGTCGGAGCGGACTATGCCGGCGTCCAGGACCTGCCCCTCGGAGACCGACTTGTTCTGGGCCACCAGCTTGGTCAGCTGTGCCGTCTGCGCGGTGAACTGCTTCTTGAAGTCACCGGTGGCGCCCTTGAGGACGTTCGCGCTGTCCCGGTCGTAGTGCCGGTAGTCGAGCGAGGTGAAGTTCAGCGCGGACTGGCGGGCCGCGGCCAGGAGATCCTGGCGCCGCTGTTCCGTCGCGTGCCGGTCGTGCAGGGCGAAGCCCAGCCAGCCGGCGATCGCGGCGGTGAGGACGGTCGCCGCGACCAGCCCCACCGTCAGGACCCTGTTCATGCCATCGGGCCGACGAGCAGCCATTGCCACGACTCCTTTCCGAACACCGTCTGCTGGCCGCCCGTCGAGCCGATCTCGACGGGCCTTCCGTCCGGACCGGTCGCGGTGCCGGTGTCCGGGTCGTACGGGGTGATGTACGCCGCCTGGTTCGCGCCGCCGGATGACCCACCGGGGGCGTTCTGTGCGCCGCGCACGGACGTCTTGCCGCCGCGCGGGGCGGTGCAGTGCGCGTCGGTGTTGGCCGCACGCGTGCTGGTGTCCGAGGGGTCGCGCCAGGTGGTGCCGTACCCCTTGGTGCACGGCTGCGGGTCGCCCGCGTTCACCACCAGCCCGAAGTGGGTGGTGCCGTCGCCCGGGACGACCGTGTAGCTGCCCGCGACCAGCGCCGGGAAGGTGACGAGGGCCTGCTCCACGCCGGGCAGGTGCGCCAGCGTGACCCGGCCGCCGCTGATCAGGTTGGCCAGCAGGACCGACAGGCCCGGGCCGGTCGACTTCAGCAGCGAGTCGACCTGCTGTGCGGCCGGTGTCGCGTTGCCGATCACCTTGCGCAGGTCCCCGTCGCTCGCCTTCAACTGCGCGCTGAGCGCCGCCAGATCGTGCGCGAACGACTTGATGGACGAGCCCTGGTCGGCCTGGGTCTTGAGGACCTTCCGCGAGTTCTCGATCAGCGAGACCGTCTCGGGCAGGGACCGGGACGCCGACTCCACCAGCGCGTTGCCCGAGTCGACCAGGCGGCTCAGGTTGGGGCCGGTGCCGTCGAAGGCCTTGCCCAGCTCGTCGACGGTGACCCGCAGATCGTTCTTGCCGACCGAGTTCACCAGCCGGTCCAGGCTGAGGACCAGGTCCGTCGTGGGCAGCGGCACGCGGGTGCTGCCGCGCGGGATGGCGCTGCCGTCGAGGAGATAGGGGCCGTGGGAGGTGCGCGGCTGCAGATCGACGTACTGCTCGCCCACCGCCGAGCGGTCCGCCACCACCGCGAGGGTGTCCGCCGGGATGCGCGGCGCCCCGTCCTTGATGTCGAGGGCGACCGAGACGCCCCCGGAGCCGCTCAGCCGCAGCGCGCCGACCTTGCCCACGGGCACCCCGCGGTAGGTGACCTCGGCGCCGGGGAAGATGCCCCCGGAGTCGGCGAAGTCGGCCCGCACGGTGTAGCCGCGGCCCAGGACGTCGTCCACCAGGCCGGTGTACCGGGCGCCCACGTACGACACCCCGACCGCGGTGACGGCCGCGAAGGCCACCAGCTGTGCCTTGACCGTACGAGTGATCACGGCCGGACCCCCTTCAGCATCAGCTCGGCGAGCGCGAGGTCGATGCCCTCGGGCGGCTTCGCTCCGGTGGTGTAGCTGCTCGTGCAGACCGGCGGGCACAGCGGTCCGCCGCCGCTCGAGGGTGACGACGGCACGGAGGGCGAGGACGGCAGGCTCGGCGTGCTCGGCAGCGGGGCCGGTGTCGGGACGCCCGGCACATGCGGGAGACCCGGTGCGGGGGAGCCGCCCGGCGTCGGCGAACCGCCGTCGCCATGGCCGGAGTCGCCGCCCGCCACGTTCCCGTAGAGGTCCGCCAGATTGAGGTCCGCGGTGATGTGCAGGTTGACGTAGTCGCCCTTGACGGTGTCCACGGCGTTGCGTGGGAACGGGTAAGTGGTCAGCAGCTCAAGGGAGTTGGGCAGGTCGTTGCCCGACTTGTTCAGCTGTTGCAGGATCGGCCGGAGCTTCTTCAGGTTCGCGACCGTGTCGTCGTGCGAGGCGTCGACCACCTTGGTGCCCGCCTTGCCCAGCTTCGACAGGGCGGTGAGCATCGTCGTCAGGTTGCGCCGCTGGTCGGCCAGGACCTTCAGGGCGGGCGGCATCGTTTCGACGGCCTCGGCGATGGTCTTCTTCTCCTTGCCGAGCCGCCCCGAGAGCCGGTCTACGGCCTTGATGGCACGGATGATGTCGGCCTTCTGCCGGTCGAGTCCGCCGACGAAGGTGTCCAGCTCCTTCAGCAGTGATCTGACCCGGTTCTCCCGGCCGTCCAGGGCCTTGTTCAGCTCCACGGTGATCGTCTTCAGCTGGGCGACCCCACCGCCGTTGAGCAGGGCGGACAGGGCGGAGAGCACCTCCTCGACCTCCGGGTTGCGGCCGCTGCGGGAGAGCGGGATGCGGTCGCCGCCGCGGAGCCGGCCCACGGGGGCGGTGCCGGCCGGGGGTGCGAGCGCCACGTACTTCTCGCCCAGCAGGCTGGTCTGCCGCAGCTCGGCGACCGCGTTCGCGGGCAGCTTCACCGAGTCGGCGACCCGCAGCCGTACGCGCGCGTGCCAGCCGTCCAGCTTCACCTTCTCCACCGCGCCGACGGTGACGTCGTCGACCTTCACCGCCGACTGCGGCACCAGGTCGAGGACGTCACGGAAGTCGACGGTGACGTGGTAGGCGTGTCCGTCGTCGGCCGCGCCGCCGGGCAGCGGGACGTCGTACCAGCCGTTGAACTCGCAGCCGGACAGCAGCAGCGAACCGACCGCCGCCCAGGCGAGTGTCCCGGCCTTGCGTCGTGTGCTCATGCGCTCGCCCCCAGGATCCCGCCGAGGGTCCTGTCGACCGTGCCGGTCACCGCGGTGCCCTGCGTGGGCAGTTCGGGCAGCGAGTCGAAGAGCTTCTTCAGCTGCTTGCAGTCGGGGTTCCTGCCGCCCGTGTCGCCGGTCGTCCGCAGGATCGAGCACAGCAGCGAGGCCGGGTCCTGCGCCTGCTGGGCGTTGTTGCGGGTGTCGAGGGTGCCGGAGGACGGGTTGTAGGCGTTGTTGAGGTTCGACAGGCCCGTGGGTGCGACCCGCAACAGCTCGTCCAGGGCGGCCCGTTGGGTGACGAGCACCTTGGTCACCTTGCTGAGGCCCTTCACGTTCGAGGTCAGGGACTTCTTGTTGTTCTTGACGAACGCGGACACGTCGGCGAGCGCCGTCCCCAGGTTCGCCAGCGCCTCCGCCAGGTCCTGACGCTCGCCCGAGAGCTGCCGTGCGACGTCGGCGAGACTGGTGTTGAAGGACCGCACGCTCTTGTCGTCGGACGCGAGTGCCGCCGTGAACACCTGGAGGTTGCGCACCGTGCCGAACAGGTCCTTGCGGCCGTCGGACAGGGTGGTGACCGCCTGCGACAGGTCCTGGACGCTCCGGTTGAGGTTCGCGCCCTGCCCGTCGAGGTTGTCCGCGCTCACCCCGAGCAGCCGGGAGAGGGAGCCGTCCTTGTTGGCGCCCTTGGGGCCCAGCGCCTCGGCCGTGGTGTGCAGGCTGTCGAAGATCCGGTCCAGTTCCACGGGTACGGCGGTGCGGTTCTCGGGGATGACGGCACCGCTGTGCATGACCGGACCCTTCCGGTACACCGGCAGCAGCTGTACATAACGGTCGCTGACCACCGAGGAGTTGATGATCGCGGCCTGGGCGCCGGCCGGCACCTTGCGCCCGTGGTCGTACTCCAGCTCCACCCGCACCCGCTCACCCTCGGGCGTGATCTTCTTGACCTCGCCGATGCGGACGCCGAGGACGCGGACGTCCGAGCCGGGGTAGATGCCGACGGCGCGGGGGAAGTACGCGGTGACGCGCACCGGCTCGGGCCGCGGCCACAGCACATAGGTGAGGGCGGCGACCAGGGCGAGTGCGGTGAGCACCGCCAGACGTGTCTTCAGGCGCCTCACTGTGAACCTCCCGTCCGCGGTGTCACCGGAGCGGCGACCAGGTTCTGGACGTAGGAGTCGAACCAACGGCCGTTGCCCAGGGCGTTGGTGAAGACCCGGACATACGGCGCGAGCAGCCGCACGCTGCGGTCGAGGCTTGCCTGGTTGCGTTCGAGCATCTGCACCACACGCTTCAGGCCCTCGAGCGCGGGCCCGATCTCCTTCTCGTTGTCCTGGACCAGTCCGGAGAGCTCGATGCCGAGCGCGGCGGAGGTCTTCAGCAGCTTGTGGATCGCCTCCCGCCGCCTGCTGATCTCCCGGAACAGCTGGTCGCCGTCCTTGACCAGCGCCGTGAAGTCCTTGGAGCGGTCGGCGAGCACACCGGTCGTGCCGTTCGCGTGGTCGAGGAGCTCACCGAGGGCCTGGTCGCGGGAGGCGACCGTGCGGGAGATCTCCGACAGGCCCTTGATGGACGCGCGCACCTCGGCGGGCGAGTCCTGGAAGGTGGCGGAGATGGTGTCCAGGGCCTTCGCCAGCCGCCCGGTGTCGACCTTCTCCGTGGTGGTGGTCAGGTCGCTGAACGCCTGCACGACGTCGTACGCCGGCACGGTGTGCCTGAGCGGGATCTCGCCGCCCGGCTTCAGCCGGCCCGGCCCCTTGGGCTGCAGCGCGAGGTACTTCGCGCCGAGGATCGTCTTGATCCGGATCGACGCGCCGGTGTCGGCGCCGAGGCCGGGATCGCCCTTGACCTTGAAGGTGACCTTGACGTGGTCGCCGTCCAGGTCGACGGTCTCCACCTTGCCGACCTTCACCCCGGCGATCCGCACCTCGTCACCGGGCTTGAGCCCGCCGGCCTCCGAGAAGGCCGCGCTGTACGTGTCGCCGCCGCCGATGAACGGCAGGCTGTCGGCGTTGAAGGCGGCCACGGTCAGCAGGGCGAGGACGGTGAGGCCGACCGCCCCGATGACGACGGGGTTGCGTTCGCGGAACGGGATCAGGCGGGGCCGCCGTATCCGTATGCGCGGCAGCCTGGGCGGGTCGATGCGCACCTTCATCATGGGCTGCGGGCGCGGTGCCGCCGGGCGCGGCTGCGGCAGCGGCTTCGGGCGCCGCAGGCGAGGCGGGTCGATGCGCACCTTCATCAGCGGTTCCGGCTTCTGCGGCCGGGGCGCACGACGGGGCAGTCGTGGCCTCGGCAGCTTCGGCCGGTCGATGCGGACCTTCACCAGCGGCTCCGGGCGGGTCTTCCGGCTCATGATCCGCACCTCGCCCTCGCCACGTGCAGATCGGGGGTGAGCGCCTGCTTGGTCTTCGGTAGCACGATCCGGCCGTCGAAGTCGCAGAGGTAGAAGTTGAACCAGGAGCCGTAGGACGCGGTCCCCGTCAGTGCGTTGAGCTTGTTCGGCAGCCGCTGCAGGACGCCCTCCACGGTCTTCTCGTTGTCGTTCAGCGTGCCGGTGAGATCGGTCAGCCGGGCGATGTCGTCCTTCAGCGGCGGCCGCGCGTCCTTCAGCAGCCCCGAGGTGGCGTCCGTCAGATCGCCGATGCTCGCCAGCGACTGGCCGATGGGCTTGCGGTCGGCGGACAGCCCGGAGACCACCCGCCGCAGCTGCCCGATCAGTTCGGAGAAGCGGGAGCCGCGCTTGTCCAGCGTCTTCAGCACGGTGTTGAGGTTGTCGATCACCGAGCCGATCAGCTTGTCCCGGCCCGCCAAGGTCGTGGTGAGCGAAGCGGTGTGCGCCAGCAGGCTGTTCACGGTGCCGCCCTCGCCCTGCAGCGTCTTGACGATCTCGGTGGCGAGCTGGTTGACGTCCTGCGGGCTGAGCGCGGCGAACAGCGGCTTGAAGCCGTTGAGCAGGGCGTTGAGGTCCAACGCGGGCTGCGTCCGCCGCAGCGGGATCGTGCCGCCGGGCTTCAGCGGGGTGCCGTCGCCCGCGCCCTCCGTCAGGGCGACGTACCGCTGTCCGACCAGGTTGCGGTAGCGGACGACGGCGTGGGTGCTGGTGAGCAGCGGCCGGTCGGCGCCGACGGTGAAGGTGATCTCCGCCAGCGTGCGGTCCTTGATCCGGATGCCCTGGACCTGCCCGACGCGCACTCCGGCGACCCTGATGTCGTCGCCCTTCTCCAGCCCTGTGACATCGCTGAAGACGGCACGGTAGGTGCGGTCCGGAGTGAAGGAGAGGTTGACGATGGTGGCGGCGAGCAGGGCCGTCGCCAAGATCGTCACCAGCGCGAAGAGGCTGAACTTGATGAGGGGGGCGGCGGTCTGCCGCGCTGCCGAGGTCCTCATGCGACGCTCACCGCCGTCCCGCGCGCCATCGGCCCGAACAGCAGCGTCGCGACCGGCGGCACCTGGTCGGCGGGCATCCCCATCACGGGCGACACCAGCGAGCCGACGGCCCGCTGTTCGGCCCGGGTGGCGGAGACACCGAGCGGACCGGACGAACCGCCCTTCCCGGAGCCGTCGTTGAGGTGGAAACCCGGCGCGGGCACCGAAGGATGCGGCAGATCACGGCAGTTCGGCCCGGACCGGTCGGCGTAGCGCGGCTCCTCGCCGGGCCGGTACGCCCCCTGCTGCCGTACGACCTCCAGCGTGATGTGCATCTTGCCGCCCCGGAACGCCTGCTCGGACGCCTGCTCCTCGTGGACCAGGCCTGCGAAGAGGCACGGGTACTCGGGGGAGTAGCGGGCGAAGAGTTCGAGGGTCGGGCGGGAGACCTGCCCCAGGGTGATCAACCGGTCGCCGTTCTCGTCGAGGAAGTCCTGTGCGGTGCCGGCGGTGCCGGCCGTCGTGGTGAGGGCCGACGCGAGCCGGTCCCGCTCCGCGACCAGCGTGCGGCTGGTGGTCACGGTGCTGCGCAGGATCTCCATCAGGTCCGGCGCCGCGTCGCCGTACACCTGGGCGACATCGGCCAGCCGGGCGAAGTCCTCCGTGAGGGACGGCAGATGAGGATTGAGGCGGTGGAGATAGTCCTCCACACGCGTGAGGTTCTCGCCGATCCGCTCGCCGCGCCCTTCGAGGGCGGTGGCGAACGCGGACAGCGTGGCGTTGAGCTTGCCGGGCTGCACGGTCCGCAGCAGCGGCAGCAGGTCGTTCATCACCTGCTGCAACTCGATGCCGACGCGGGTGCGGTCCTGCGTGATCACGTCACCGGCACGGATGGGCCGGGCCGAGGAGCGCGCGGGCGCGACCAGGTCGACGTACTTCTCGCCGAACAGCGTCTTGGGCAGCAGCCGGGCCCGCACGTCGGACGGGATGTCGGCGGCGTACTCCGGCTTGAGCGCGATGTCGAGCGTCGCCTTGTGCCCGTCGGCGTGCACCGAGCGCACCTCGCCGACCAGCAGGCCGCGCAGTTTGACGTCGGCGCGCGGGTCGAGCTGGTTGCCGAGGCTGTCGGCCTCCAGCCTGATCCGTACGACCGGCGTGAACGCCTGCCGGTACACGGCGACGGACAGCGACAGCAGCAGGGCGAGTACGGCGAGGAACACCACGCCGTACAACCGCAGTCTCCACACCCTCATACGGTTCACCCCGCAATCCGTACGGTCGTGTTGGCGCCCCAGATGGCCAACGAGAGGAAGAAATCAAGGACGTTGATCGCCACGATCGAGGTCCGCACGGCACGGCCCACCGCGACGCCGACGCCCGCCGGGCCGCCGCTCGCGTAGTAGCCGTAGAAGCAGTGCACGAGGATGATCAGGACGGCGAAGACCAGGACCTTCCCGAAGGACCACAGCACGTCGACCGGTGGCAGGTACTGCTGGAAGTAGTGGTCGTAGGTGCCCGCCGACTGCCCGTAGTAGCCGGTGGTGATCGTGCGGGCGGCGAGGTAGGAGGACAGCAGCCCGATCACGTACAGCGGGATGACGGCCACGAACCCCGCGATCATCCGCGTGGTCACCAGGAACGGCAGCGAGGGCACGCCCATGACCTCCAGGGCGTCGGTCTCCTCGCTGATCCGCATCGCGCCGAGCTGGGCGGTGAAGCCCGCGCCGACGGTCGCGGACAGCGCGAGTCCGGCGACCAGCGGGGCGATCTCACGGGTGTTGAAGTACGCCGAGAGGAACGCCACGAAGTTGGAGGTGCCGAGCTGGTTGAGCGCCGCGTACCCCTGGAGACCCACCTCGGTGCCGGTGAAGAACGACAGGAAGGCGATGATGCCGACCGTGCCGCCCACGACGGCGAGGGCGCCGCGGCCGAAGCTCACCTCGGCGAGCAGCCGCAGGATCTCCTTCTTGTACCGGCGCACGGTACGGCCCGTCCACGCCAACGACCGTCCGTAGAAGGAGAGTTGACGGCCGAGCTCCTCCAGACTGCTGAACAGCGCCATGCCTCAACCCCTCTGCGGGACGACCTGGAAATACACCGCGGTCATCACGAAGTTCGTCACGAACAGCAACATGAAGGTGATCACCACCGACTGGTTCACGGCATCGCCCACACCCTTCGGGCCGCCCTTCGCGGTCAGTCCCTTGTACGAGGCGACGATCGCCGCGATCGCCCCGAAGACCAGCGCCTTGATCTCCGCCGCCCACAGGTCGGAGAGCTGGGCGAGGGTGGTGAAGGAGGCGAGATAGGCGCCCGGGGTGCCGTTCTGCAGGACGACGTTGAAGAAATAGCCGCCGGCGACACCGACCACCGACACCAGCCCGTTGAGCAGCACCGCCACCACCATCGAGGCCAGCACCCGCGGTACGACCAGCCGGTGGATGGGATCGATGCCGAGGACCTGCATGGCGTCGATCTCCTCGCGGATCTTCCGGGCCCCGAGGTCCGCGCAGATGGCGGTGCCGCCGGCGCCCGCGATCAGCAGCGCGGTGACGATCGGCGAGGCCTCGCGCAGTACGGCGAGCACCGAGGCGGCACCCGAGAAGGACTGGGCGCCGAGCTGCCGCGTCAGACTGCCGATCTGCAACGCGATGACCGCCCCGAAGGGGATGGACACGAGCGCGGTCGGCAGGATGGTGACGCTGGCGACGAACCAGGCCTGCTGGATGAACTCCCTTGCCTGGAAGGGGCGTCGGGGCATCGTACGGACGACGTCCAGCGCCATCGCGAACAGGTTCCCCGACTGCCGCAGCGCTCCGGTCGGCGACAGTCTCATACGTCCGCCACCGCCTTCCGGCGCCGCAGTTCCGCCTCCCGCCGGGCGATCGCCTCCCAGCGTGGTGGCCGGGTGATGCCGGGCCCCGGCAGCAGGCGGGGAGTCAGAGCCTGGCTGCCGGGTGTCTGCGCGGTCTCGCTTCCGCTCAGCGCGGCCAGCTCCTGTTCGACCTGGGCGGCGTCCTTCTCCTCCGCCATGCCGATCGGGCCCTGCATCCGCCCGTTCAGGAACTGCCTGACGACCGGCTCGTCGCTGGTCAGCAGTTCCTCCCGCGGCCCGAACATGACCAGCTCGCGGCGGAACAGCAGCCCGATGTTGTCCGGTACCTGGCGGGCGGAGGCGATGTCGTGGGTGACGATCAGGAAGGTCGCGTCGATCTGGGCGTTGAGGTCGACGATGAGCTGGTTGAGATAGGCGACGCGGACGGGGTCGAGACCGGAGTCGGGCTCGTCGAAGAGAATGATCTCGGGATCGAGGACGAGGGCGCGGGCGAGCCCGGCCCGCTTGCGCATGCCGCCGGATATCTCCCCGGGCAGCTTCGCCTCCGAGCCGATGAGCCCGACCATGTCCATCTTCTCCAGCACGATGCGCCGGATCTCGCTCTCGGACTTGCGGGTGTGCTCCCGCAAGGGGAACGCGATGTTGTCGTAGAGGTTCATCGAACCGAACAGCGCGCCGTCCTGGAACAGCACACCGAACAGCTTCCGCACCTCGTACAGCTCGTGCTCGCGCAGCCGTGTGATGTCCCGCCCCGCGATCTTCACGCTGCCCCGCTCGGGTTTCAGCAGCCCGACGAGCGTCTTGAGGAACACCGACTTGCCCGTGCCGGAGGGGCCGAGCATGACGGACACCTCCCCGGCGGGCAGCGTCAGCGAGACGTCCTGCCAGATGACCTGGTGACCGAAGGACTTGGTCAGCCCTTCCACACAGATCTCGACACCCATCCGGTCCACCTCTCGGCCCGTGGAGCAGCTCCGACATCTGCTCTACGGGGAGGGGCGGGGGGTCCGTCGCGGGGAGGTGGATTTTTTTCTCAGGGGTGTGCGGGGTGCCTGCGGCGGCCTGGGCGGGGCGGGGCGCGGGCGGCGGGTCCGAGGCGCTCGGGGGCTGGGGGGCCGGAGGTTGGGCGTCGGGGTGGGGGGCCGCGTGGGACGGTGCCGCTTTCAGTGGGCCGGGTGCCGCCCCAGCGGCACGACTGCCCGCAGCTGGGGTGGGATGGGCGGCGCCGGTGGTGCGACTGGTCGCGGCTAGGGCGGCATGGACTGGCCACCGGCAGACGAGTGCTCGCAGCCAGAGCGGGACGGTGGGCGACGGCTGCGCGACTGGCCGCAGCTAGGGCGGGATGGGGGGGCGCCGGTGGTGTGACTGGTCGCGGCTAGGGCGGCATGGACTGGCACTGGCACACGAATGCTCGCAGCTGGGGCGGCATGGACGGTGCCGGCGGCACGATCGTAGTTACGTCGGCGGCGGCGCGACTTCCCGCGGCTGCGGCACGGCTGCCCGCAGTGGCGTCGCTGCGGTTGGCGTCGGTGGTGCGGCTGTTGCCGTTACGGGAGTCCGGTCGGCGTTGGTGCCGGGAGTGAGGTCGGTGCGGACGGGATGTCCGGGGTCTTCGGGAGGCTGGGCAGTGTTGTCGTCGGGGTGGGGACGTTCGGCAGGGCTGAGAGGTGGGGGGTGCTCGGCAGGCTCGGGACCTCGGGGACGGCGGGGACCGGGGACAGTGATGCCTTCGGGAGGGGAGGGACCGACAGGGGGAGCAGGGAGCCCTTGTGGGTTCTGCCGGTCGGCGCTGCCGATGCCGTCGACCGTTCGCGAGCCTTCGCGGTGGGCGTGCGGCCGGCGCTTGCGGGGCGTACCGTCTCGGCGGCTTTCCCGGGGGCGGGGGACGCGGCCGGCGGGGGAGTCGTGGCCGGGTGGCCGCCGTCCAGGGCGTACGGCAGGACGAAACCGGCCACCGCCAGCGTGGCCGCCGTAGACGCGGCCGCCACCGCCTGCGCCTTGCCGCCCGCCCGCAGCCGCCCCCGCCCGAACAGGAACAGCACGAACCCGAGCGTCCCGGCGAGCGAGGCGCGCAGCGTGCGCCGGGCCCGGGCCAGCAGCGACTCGACGGTCCGGTAGCTGAGCCCCATCCGCACGGCGACCTGGCTCACGTCCAGGTCCTCGGACTTCAGCCGCAGCGCCTCCGCCTGCCGCGCCGGCAGCTCACCGCTGCGCACCGCCAGCCACCTGGCCTCCGCCCGGTCGCACACGGCCTCCTCCACCGGCACCGGCCCGGGCGCGATCAGCGTGGGGCTGGTGCGGACCTCGGCCTCCCGGTTGACCTGCCGGTACCGGTCGACGCACAACCGCATGGTGACCGTCGTCAGCCACGCCCCGAGCCGCTCGTCGTCCAGGTCCGGCCGCTCGGCCGCACGCAGCATCGCCTCGTGCACCGCGTCCTCGGCGTCCTCCTGGCTCATCGACCTGCGCCGGGCCACCCTGAGCAGCTGCTCACGGTGGCTCCACATGCGTCGCCAACGCTCGTCGGCAGCTCTTGCCTCCGCAGGTATCTCCGTCGCCATGAGGGCCCCTTTGCGCTCACCGCCTGTGTCGCTTCCCCGGCCGGGCGCGCGACGCCCGGCACGCACGCTCGCCGCGTCGCGATCGCACGCACCAGACGCCGTCCGCTGATCCGGCCGGTGACATGACACAGGCGCACCCACCGGTCTCGTCCCAGCCCGGCGGAGGGCGACATTACCGCCCGGTAGCGGCGGTTGTGGAGGGGGGAGCGGGCATCGAGTCCGCGCCGTTACTGGTCAGCCGCCGGTCAGCGGGAGGCCGCTGGGCAGCACGTCGTCGGTCGGCAGGGCGAGGGACGGGGTGGGCACCGGGGTGAGGGGTTCGGGTGAAGTACCGGCTGTCGGATGGGAGTTGGACGGGGACGGAGAGGCGGGCACGGACGGGGTGGAGACCGGCCGAGGGGACGGCTTCGGCGTCGGTTTCGGGGTCGCGGCCGGTTTCGCGGGGTGCGAGGATCCCGGACGCGTCGAGGGCCGTACCGAGGAACCCGTGGAACCGTCCGGAACCACCGTGTGCCCCTCCAGGAAGTACGCGTACCAGGCCTTCACCGTGCGCAGATAGGCCTCCGAGTGGTTGTAGCCGAGGATCGCCCGGTCCAGCCCCGCCGGCTCGGACAGATCCCCTCCGGCCGCGCACAGATACCGCCCGGCGGCGAGCGCCGCGTCGAAGACGTTGCCCGGGTCGGCCCGCCCGTCGCCGTTGCCGTCCGCTCCCCAGCGGGCCCACGTGGACGGGATGAACTGCATCGGGCCCACCGCACGGTCGTACACCGTGTCCCCGTCGTACGCGCCACCGTCCGTGTCCCCTACGACGGCGAAGGCACCGCCGTCCAGACGCGGGCCCAGGATCGGCGTCACTGTCGTGCCGTCCGCGCTCACCCGTCCGCCGTCCGCCTGCCCCGACTCCACCTGCCCGATCGCGGCCAGCAGCTGCCAGCGCAGCCCGCAGCCGGGCGCGGTGCGCGCGAGCTCCGCCTCGGCACGGCGGTACGCGGCGAAGACCGTCGCGGGCACCGCGCCGCCCGCGCCCGCCGGTGCCCCGTCCTCGTGGCCCGTGTGCCCCCGCGTGAGCGGGGGAAGCTCCGTGCGGTACGGGGCGTCGCCGGACACGCTCGGCCCGTGCCCGGCGGACTGCGCCACCGGCGCATCCGCCCGTGCCGGGATCGTCCCCGGCGCCTGCGACGCGGTCAGCGCCGCCATCGCCGCCGCTGCCACCGCCGTACCCCTGACCCGCCTGACCCTGCGCCCTGTCACCTTGCGGTCCCCTCCCTGAGAACTCCTGTCATCTGCTCTACGGGGGAGGACGGCACGTCCGTCGCGGCATGCCTACCCTGAAGATGTGGCCCGGTCCAACGACGAGGTCGCCGCGCTGCTCCAGGAGTACGCGGACCTAATCTCGATCACCGGAGGAGACGCGTTCAAGGCACGCGTCTACGAGAAGGCTGCACGGTCGATCGGCGGCCACCACGCCGACGTCGCGACGCTCGACCTCAAGGGCCTCCAGCAGATCCCGAACATCGGCAGGTCGATCGCCCAGAAGGTGCTGGAGTACTTCGACCACGGCAGCGTCTCGGCCGTCGAGGAGCTGCGGGCGAAGATCCCCGCCGGGGTCCGCCGGCTGACCGCCATCCCCACGCTCGGCCCGAAGAAGGCACTGACGGTCTACGAGGAGCTGGGCATCTCCTCGGTCGAGGAACTGGCCGACGCCATCCACGAGGAGCGGCTGCGCGACCTCAAGGGCTTCGGACCGAAGACGGAGGAGAACATCCTCCACGGAATCTCGCTTCTCCAGTCCGCCGGGGGCCGCGTCCAGATCGACCTGGCCATGGACCTCGCCGACGACATCGTGACCGGCCTGTCCGCGGTGCCGGGCTGTCTGCGCTGCGCCTACGCGGGGTCACTGCGCCGGATGCGCGAGACGATCGGCGACATCGACATCCTCGCCGCGGCCACGAAACCGGCCCCGATCATGCGGGCGTTCACCGAGCTGCCGTACGTCACCGAGGTGATCGGCACGGGCGAGAAGAAGACGTCCGTGCGCACCAGCAAGGGCCTCAACGTCGATCTGCGGGTCGTGCCACCGGATTCCTGGGGCGCGGCACTGCAGTACTTCACCGGCTCCAAGGCGCACAACATCCGCACCCGCGAACTGGCCGTGCACCAGAAGCTGAAGCTCTCCGAGTACGGGCTCTTCGACGTCGAGAGCGGCAAGAAGATCGTCTCCGAGACCGAGGAGGAGGTGTACGCCCGGCTCGGGCTGCCCTGGATCCCGCCGACGCTGCGCGAGGACCGCGGGGAGATCGAGGACGGACTGCACGGCGAACTGCCCGACCTGGTGACGGAGGCGGACCTGCGCGGCGATCTGCACTCCCACACCGACCTCACCGACGGCCTCGCCCCGCTGGAGGAGATGGCGCAGGCCGCCGCCGAGCGCGGCTGGGCCTACTACGCGATCACCGACCACGGCCCGGACATGGCCATGCAGCGCATGACGGACGAGCGGATGCTGGCCCAGCGCGAGCGGGTGCGCGAGCTCGACGGGACGTACGCCACCCGGGGCAGGCGCGGCGGACTGCGGTTGCTGCACGGCGTCGAGCTGAACATCGGCCCGGACGGCGAGGTGGACTGGCCCGGGGAGTTCCTCGCCGGCTTCGACCTGTGCGTGGCCTCCGTGCACTCGCACTTCAGCCAGGGGCGCGAGGCCCTGACCCGGCGGATCGTACGGGCCTGCGAGAACCCGTACGTCAACATCATCGGCCATCCCACCACCCGCATCATCGGCAAGCGGCCCGGTATCGACGCCGACCTCGACGCGATCTTCGCCGCCTGCGCCCGCACCGGCACCGCCCTGGAGATCAACGCCCATCCGGACCGCCTCGACCTGCGCGACGAGGACATCCTGCGGGCCGGGCGGCACGGGGTGAAGTTCGCCGTCGACAGCGACGCCCACGCCGTCCCCCACCTGGCCAACATGCGCTACGGCATCGGCACCGCCCAGCGCGGCCGGCTCACCCGGGAGGACGTCATCAACACCTGGCCGGAGCGCCGGCTGCGGGGCTTCCTGCACAAGGGGCGGCAGGGCAGGCCGTGACGGAGGGCCGCGACCATCATCGGTCCCCGTCCGCCTCGACCGGGCCCCGGTCGCGGCGGGCGAGGGCGCGGCGGGCGGCGCGGTCCACCATCATCAGGCCACGGGAGTGGCCCAGCGGGCGCAGCGCTCGCTGGAAGGGCGCCGACCAGGGCCGGCGCAGACCGCCGAGCACCGCGAACCGGGTACCCGAGCCCTCGGGGACGGCGGCCATGCCGCCCACCACATGGCGGCTCTGCATGAGACACCACCCGGTCTGCAACAGGACGTCGAAGCGGGCGGTGTGCCCCAGGGGGCCGTACGCCCAGGCCACCTGCCGGTCCCCGGAGGTCGGGTAGCAGCGGAACGCCCGCAGCGTCGGGACCAGATGGGGCAGTTCGTGCTCCAGGTCGCCGGCGACGGCCCACACCTCCGTGATCGGCAGGTCCAGATGGGCGTCCGCGTACATGACGGCGTGCAGTCCCCCCGCCAGGACGCGCAGGCGGCGGACCGGGTCGAGTTCGGCTGTCGGCCAGTGGGAGTTCATCGCGGCCACGCCTTTCGGAAGCTGTGTCGGGCCCGGTGCAGACGGGACTTCACCGTGCCCGAGGAGATGTTGAGGATTTCACTCGCCGACCGCTCGTCCAGGCCCTCCAGTTCCCGCAGAACCAGGACCGCGCGGTGTTCGGTGGACATGCGCCGCAGGACGTCCCGTACGTCCACGGCGAGTTCGGGGCTGCGCGGCCAGGCGAGGTCGTCGAACTCGCACACCGGTGTCTCACGCTCAGCCCGGCGCGCCACGCGCACCGCCTCGCGCACGGTGATCGTGCGCACCCAGCCGTACAGGGCACGCGGATCCTGGAGCCGGGGCAGCCCCTGGAAGACCGCGATCAGCGCTTCCTGGACGGCGTCGGCGCTGTTGTTGAGGGCGATCGGCCGGCACAGCCTGCTGACATACGGGGTGAGCAGGCTCAGCAGGTCGTTGAGAGCCATCGCGTCACCGGCCTGGGCAGTCCGGACAAGGGGGGCCGCCGCGGACCAGGGGTCCTCCCGGGCGGTCCGCGGGGGAGCCGGGTCCTGTGGCAGGGTGCCCGCTCTGGCCGTGTTCATCTGCTGTTCTCCTCCCTTGCTCGGCGACGCTCCGGCGCCACCGAGGCGGCGCCGGTGCGGGAGCTTCGGTGGAGAGGAGGAGCCGCATCGGCCAGGTACTCCCGGCTTTCGTGAACTGGCGTGAACTGATGCGGGCGGCGAGGGAGTGCATCGGCTCTCCGGTGCCTCTACTCGGATGTCGGTGATGCCCGCCGTGGCGGCCTGATACCGGGCCGCCACGGCACCCGAGCATGGAGGAGGACGGGCACGTGCCGAGGGATTCGCGCGTCGAGGTGCATACCGAGCGGGGCCGGGTGTCCGGCCGGATGGAGCCGGTCGACGGAGCGCGGGGCGCCCGCGCACGGGTGGCCGCCTTCCGCGGTATCCCGTTCGCGAGACCGCCGTTCGGCGCCCTGCGGTTCGCCGCGCCCGAACCGCCCGAGCCCTGGGACGGCGTACGCCGGGCGACCGAGTTCGGTCCGGCGGTGCCGCAGTACGACCGGATGAACCCGGCGGGCCCGGCCGCGGGCGGCGCCGGTCCGGCCCCCGACTGCCTGACCCTCAACGTGTGGTCGCCGGATCCCGGCGCGGCCGGACTGCCGGTCATGGTGTGGTTCCACGGCGGCGCCTATGTCTTCGGGCACTCCGGCGATCCGGTGTACGACGGTTCTGTGACGGCCGCCGGGGGAGTCGTCGTGGTGACCTTCAACTACCGCGTGGGCATGGAGGGGTTCGGGCACATCGCCGGCGCCCCCGCCAACCGGGGCCTGCTCGACCAGATCGCCGTGCTGCGCTGGGTCCAGGAGAACATCGCCGCGTTCGGGGGCGACCCGGCGCGCGTCACGGCCTTCGGCGAGTCGGCCGGCGCCGGGTCCATAGCCGCGCTGCTGGCCACCGACGCGGCGGCCGGCCTGCTGCGGCGTGCCGTGGCGCAGAGCGTGCCCGGCTCCTACGTCACCCCCTCCCTCGCGGCCGATGTCGCGTCGGCCGTGGCCGCGCGGCTGGGCCGGCCCGCCACGGCGGAGGCGCTGCGCACGACGGACCCCGCGGCGCTGGTGCGGGCGGCCGAGGACGTGTTCGCCGACCGCCACCGGCACGCGGAGGGCTGGGGCGCTCTGGCCCATGCGGAGACCGTGTTCTCCCCGGTCGTCGACGGTGTGCTGCCGGCCTGCGTCCCGTGGGACGCGGTCGAGCGCGGCGCCGCCCGCGGGATCGACCTGCTGCTGGGCTGGAATCGCGACGAGTACCGGCTGTTCATGGCCAAGCGGGGCGAGTTCGGCAAGGTGGACGCGCACCGCGCCGGGTGGGCCCTGGAGGTCTTCGGCGCCGCGGTGGGCGGCGAGCGCGCCTACCGGGACGCCTTTCCCGGGCTCGGCGCGGAGGAGCTGTACGAGCGGGTGTGCTCCGACTGGCTGTGCCGGGTGCCCACGCTGCTCCTGCTGGAGGCGCAGGCCGCCGCGGGCGGAAGGGCGTTCGCCTACGAACTGCGCTGGCCCGCGCCCGCGTTCGGCGGTCGGCTCGGCGCCTGCCACGGGCTCGACGTACCGCTCGTCCTCGGCACCCTGGACGCGCCGGCGGCCCGGATGATGCTGGGGCCCGGGCCGTCGCCGGAGGCGGTGGAGCTGTCCCGCCGGATGCGCGCGGCCTGGGTACGGTTCGCCGAGACCGGGGATCCGGGCTGGCCCGCCCAGGGCACGGGTGGCAGACCGACGAAGATCTACGACCGCGGGGACACCCTGGCCGAGGATCCGCTGCGGCCGTCCCGTGAGCTCTGGGAAAGACCAGGATTCAAGGTTTTGGGTCTTGAGTCTGTCGATGCGTAGGATTCCGGGGCCGTGTGCCGGAGGCGCTGCGCGGACGTGATCGTTGTTCACGTTTTCCGGTTACTCACGGATCGGTCGAGGGCTACGATCTTCGGTCTCCGGATGCCTGTGCCTTTCCAGTGCCCGGTGCTAGGGTTGCCGACGGTGTGCGTGTGCTTTTGAATTCGCCATCGACGGGGGTGTTGTATATGGTTCTGCGTTTTTCCGGGGAAGCGGAATTCTGTCATTTCAATGAGAAGCGGTGTCAATACGGGAAGGGTCCGTACGGTTCGTCGCGGTTGCTGAGTGCTTTTTCCCGCGGGTTTCCCAATTCCCCTCCTCTTGCGCGTGCGGCGGCGCCGGAAGCGGCGATGCGGTGACGGGGGGCAGGGAAGCGCGCACGCTGCACGCCCCCGAGCTGCTGGCCCGCCTGGTCCAGGGGGCCCAGCGCGGCGACGCCCTGGCGATGGACGAACTGCTGGGCATCCTCGCCCCGTACGTCGGCCGGATCTGCGGGCCCGTCGCGCTCCAGGACGGCGCGGACGCGACGCAGGAGGCGCTCATCGCGGTCTTCCGCAGCATCCGCCAACTCAAGGAGCCCGCCGCCCTGTTCGGCTGGGCGCGGGCGATCGCGGTGCGTGAGGCACTGAAGATCGCGGGCCAGCGCCGCCGGCAGCCGACGGTGCCCATGGAGTGGGAGGAGGCGCCGTCCTCCGGCGACCTCCACCTGGCCTCCGACATCGCCGACGCGCTGCAGCGGCTGGCGCCCGAGCACCGGGCGGTGCTGATGCTGCGTCATGTGGAGGGGCTGAGCGAACAGGAGGTCTCCGCCCTGCTGGAGATACCCGTGGGGACGGTCAGGTCCCGGTTGTTCCGCGCCCGGCGGTCATTCCGCTCGGCCTGGGGCTGACCTGGCGGCAACCCTCTCACCCAGGCGGTCGAGCATGTCCTCGGCCCGGCGCGCGGACCACGGTGCGCGCATCCGGTCGAGGAGATCGCCGGCGGGCAGGCGCAGGCTGGTGAAGAAGGCGAACCGGCAGCCGTCGCCGTCCGCCACCGCCGCCATTCCGCTGGTCAGCACCTTGCCCTGCATCAGGCACCAGCCGGGGCGCAGTACGACGTCGAACTGTTCCTTGTAGCCGAACGCACCGACCGCCTGCCCGGACAGCCGCTCGCCGGAGGACTGTGTGACGGTGAAGGAGCGCAATCCGCCGACCATGAGAGGGAGTTCGTTCTCAAGATCGGAGGCGACGGGCCACAGCTGCTCGAGGGGCACGGCGAAACGGCGCTCGGCGTAGGCCGGATGCTTCGCGGTGGACGCGATGACCTGTAGCCGGCGTACGGCATCGAGTTCGGCTGCCGGCCAACCGCTGTTCACCGAACCGGTCATTGCTTCGCTCCCTCTGCCGCGTATGTCAGGGAGAATCGCATCGCCCGCCCCGCACGGTCAAGGCCCGGCAAAAGCGATGGTGCCGGTGACCCGGATGGCCGCCGGGTAAGAGATTCATGCCACGGGGAGTGCATCGGTGCCGCGCGGCCTCTTTGTATGTGGCGGCGGTCGCCGGGTGCCCGGAAAATGTGAGCCCGGCCACTCCGCCGTGTGATCCGGCAGCCTCCGGCGAAAGGGACAAGGTCTTGTCCGGACATTCTCCGGTATCCGGGCTCCGGCCCTTTCGGGAGCCATCAGCCAAGGACAGGGAAACGAGCATCGTGCAATTCGGTGGGACGCTCCAGATTCTTCCCCGCGTATTCTCCAGCGCTGGGCCGCGTATTCCGGGGATGGGCTTTGCGGTCGCCTCGGTCCATGAGGGGCCGCCGGTGGCCGTGACCGAGGAGGAACGGCGGCTGGCGCGGACGATGCCGCAACCGCGCCGCCGCGACTTCCTCATCGGGCGCAGCGCGCTGCACCGCGCGGTGCGCGCCGCCGGGACGAGCGTCGGTGCCGTCCTGTGCGACGGACCCCGGCCCCGGCTGCCCGAAGGACTCTCGGCGTCGATCAGTCACTCCCGCGGGGTCGCGGTCGCCGTCGCGGGTCCCGCGGACCGCTTCCCGGCCCTCGGCATCGACCTCGAACTGGGAGAACTGCCAGTGCGTGCCGCTCACCTGGTGCTGCGGGAGCCCGAGCAGCCGCTGCTCGGCCCGCCCCCGGCCGCGGCCTCGCGGCTGCTCGCCCTCTACTCCGCCAAGGAAGCCGCCTTCAAGGCCCTCAGCCCGCTCATCGGCGCCGACCTGCGCGGACTGCGTGACCTGCGGCTCACACCGGACGGCAGCGGATTCCTCGCAGAGGCCGTGGGCCACCCCGAGCCGGGTGTGCGCGTGAGCGTACGGCACCTGCCGCAGGGCGGCGTGCTGTGCTGGGCGCTGCCGGCCGGCTGAAGCCCCGGACGGGGAGCTGGGCCGCGGCCTTCTTCCGCTGCCTCCCTCCGTACCGCGACACCTGACTGTCCCTGACTCACCCGAACGTCCCCTCATCTGACGACGGAGGCCGATTCGCCATGCCCTCGCCCGCTGTACTCGCATCGCCCAGACTGCCCGACTGGACACCGTCCGACTGGCGCCACCGCCCGGCCGCCCAGCAGCCCGACTGGCCCGACGCGGCACTGCTGCGCCGGATCCGCGCCCGGCTGGCCGGCGCCGCACCCCTCGTACGGCCGCACGAAATCCTCGATCTGCGCCGTTCGCTGGCCGCGGCCGCACACGGGGACGCCTTCGTGGTGCAACTGGGCGACTGCGCCGAGACGTTCGACGGCCCCACCTTCGCCGAGATCGCGGCCCGGGCCGACCTGCTGCACTGCACGGCCGGCACCATCGGCTCCGCCTTGGGCCGGCCGGTGATCCCCGTCGGCCGGCTCGCGGGCCAGTACGCCAAGCCCCGTTCCTCGCCCACCGAGCGGGTCGGCGGCCTGGTCCTGCCCTCGTACCGGGGACACCTGGTGAACGACCCGGGGCCGGATCCCGAGGCGCGGACGCCCGACGCGATGCGGCTGCTGCGCGGCCATGCGCACGCGCGGGAGGTGCTGGCCCTGCTGCGGGAACTCGCCGAGTCGGGCATGGCGATGCCGGGTCTCCCGGCGGGCGCGGCGCCCGCTGTGTGGACCAGCCACGAGGCGCTGGTGCTCGACTACGAGGAGCCCCAGGTCCGGCGCGATCCGGTGACCGGTGTCCTCTGCCTGACCTCCACCCATCTGCCCTGGATCGGCGCGCGCACCTGCGACCCCGAGGGGGCGCACGTCCGCTTCCTGTCCGGCGTCGTCAACCCGGTCGGCGTGAAGATCGGCCCCTCCACGGGCATCGAGGACCTGGCCGCGCTCTGCGACACACTCGACCCCGACCGGGAGCCGGGGCGGCTTGTGCTGATCTCCCGGATGGGCGCGGAGCGGGTGCGCGAGGCACTGCCGCCGCTGGTGGCGGAGGTGGCGCGGCTCGGCCACCCGGTGGTGTGGCTGTGCGACCCGGTGCACGGCAACACGTACGTCAGCGGCAGCGGGCACAAGACCCGGGACGTGGCGGTGGTGGCCGACGAGATCCGCGGTTTCTTCGAGGCGGTCCGCTCGGTCGGCGGCCGGCCCGGCGGTCTCCATCTGGAGGCGACCCCGGCCGCGGTCACCGAGTGCGTCGGCGGTGTCGCCGGCATCGCGGAGGAGGACCTGCCCCGCCGCTACGAGACGGCCTGCGACCCCCGTCTCAACGGCTCCCAGACGGCCGAGATCGCCGGACTGACCGCACAGTTGTGCGCGGCCGGCGACTGAGTCCCCCTGGGGCCCTCGCCGGTGAGGCGGCGGGCCCTCACCCCACCGATGCCGCCGGGAACCCGGCGGCATCGGTGTGTCTGCGGGGCCGTACGACGCAGGTCAGGCGCCGGTCGGGAGGGTTTCCCGGTCGGCGGGCCGCGTGGGCGCCGCGGTCGGGTCTGCGGAGGGCTCGGCGAAACCGGCCGGCAGCCACCGCAGCCACTTCGGCAGGTACCAGTTGGCTTCGCCCAGGAGCTTCATCGTGGCCGGCAGCAGCACGATCCGGATGAACGTGGCGTCGACCAGGACGGCCGTGGCCATGCCCACGCCGGACTCCTTCATCGACAGCTGCGGCAGCATGCCGAACACGCCCGCGACCGCCACCATCACCACGGCCGCGCCGGTGACCACACCGGCCGTTCCCCTGATGCCCTGCTCGATGGCCCGGGCCGTGGACAGCCCGCGGTCGTGGCCCTCACGTATACGGCTGACGACGAACACGTGGTAGTCCATCGACAGGCCGAACAGGAAGACGAACATGAACAGCGGCACCCACGAGGCGATCCCGCCGGTGCTGGTGAAGCCGAGCAGGCCCTCGCCCCAGCCGCGCTGGAAGACGAGCACCACGATGCCGTACGCGGCGCCCACCGACAGCAGGTTGAGCACCAGCGTGAACCCCGCCACCACGAGCGAGCGGAACGAGACCAGCATCACCGCGAAGGTGAACAGCAGCACGAAGCCCGCCACCCACGGGGCCCGGTCCGAGAGGTTCGCGTTGGTGTCCACCGAGGCCGCGGTGGTTCCGCCGACGGCCACATCGGCCCCCGCGACGGCGCCGAAGGTCGCCGGCACCACCTTGTCGCGCAGGGTCTTCAGCGCGTGTACGGACGTCTCGTCCGTGCCGGTGCCGGCCAGGCCGACCGTGGCCACCCCGACCCTGCCGTCGTCCGAGACGCGGTAGGTGACCGGACCGCTCAGCCCCGGCGTGGAACCGGCCGCCTCGGTGAAGCGCTTCAGCGCCGCGGCGCCCGCGGCCCCGTCCAGACCGTCGGCCCTGACCACGACCTTGGCCGGGGTCGACGAGCCGGGGAACGCCTCCTGGATGCGCTCGTACGTCCGCAGCACCGGCAGGCGGTTGGCCGACAGGTCGCTCACGCCCGGGTCGGAGGTGTGCAGCGAGAAGGCCGGGGCGACCAGCGCCACCAGCGCACCGCCGCAGAGCACCAGCGACACGGCCGGACGGCGCAGTACGGCGCCGAGCACCACGCCCCAGAACCCGCGCCGGCCCGTGTCCTCCTCGTCCACCCGCATCCGGGGCACCAGCGGCACCCTGCCCTTGTCGAGGCGCTGCCCGAGCAGCGAGAGCAGCGCGGGCAGCACCGTCACCGAGCCGAGGACGGCCACCGCCACCACGATGATCGTCGCGGTCGCCATGCCGTAGAAGATGCCGTTGCCCGACAGGAAGAGCCCGGCCAGGGAGACGATGACGGTCAGGCCCGAGACGACGACGGACCGGCCCGAGGTGGCGGCCGCCGCGCTGACCGCCGCCTGCGTGGTGTTGCCGCGCGCCCGCTCCTCGCGCACCCGGCGGATGTAGAACAGCGAGTAGTCGACGCCGACCGCGATGCCGATGAGGGACATCACGGAGCTGCCGTTCTGGTCGATGTGCACCAGATGACTGCTGAGGGTGAGCAGACCGCCGGCGGCGACCACGGCGGTGATCGCGAGTACCACGGGGAGCAGAGCGGCGACCAGCGCCCCGAAGGCCACCAGCAGGATGCCGAGCGTCACCGGGAAGGAGATGGTCTCGGCGTTCGTGTAGTCGGTGTGCAGCTTCTCCTCGTACTTGTGGGCGAACGAGGCCTCGCCGAACTGCTCGAGGGCGATCGCCCGATGGGACCTGTCCGCCTTCGCCACGGCGTCCAGGACCGGCTGCACCTCCTCCTTGGCCCTGACGGCGTCGCCCGCCATGTCGAACTGCACCAGGGCGCTGTGCCGGTCCGCCGAGACGGCCGCGGCGCCGGCCGGGTCGAACGGCGACACCACGTCGCGCACCTTGCCCGTGCCCCTGATGCGCCGCACCACGTCGGCGACGGCGGTCCGGAACTCCGCGGAGTCCGCGGTCGACCGGTCACTGTGCACGAACACGACCTCGTGCGCGGGGAGCGTCAGCCCGGCGTCGTCCAGAATCCGTTCCGCGTGCCGGGCCTCGCCGTTGGTGAGTTCGGCCGGGGTCGGCTCCTGCTGGGTGACCATGCCGCCGCCCACGGTGGCCACGACGACGAACGCCAGCCACAGCAGCACGGCCGCCCATCGGTGTGTGGCGCTCCAGTGCCCGGCGGCCTGGGCCAGGCCTCGCCTGCTTGTCACGGTCTTCTCCTCTGTTGAGGGCCAGTCGGCTCCAACGAGCCACGTCGGATCAGGAGGAGGCGGGACGCCGAAACGTTCCGTACGTCTTCGCGCGGGCCTTGTGGGCAACCGGGGGGAACCTTTCGTGCATCCGGCGACTCCTGACAGACCGACCAGCAAGCCGAACACCCCCTGGAGCCGCCGTGGACACCCTGGAGAACAGCACCCCGCCCATGCCCGAACTGGCGGGAGCCAGGCATCGCCACGTCAGCGTGCGCGGTGTGCGGCTGCACGTCGCGGAGGTGGGAGAAGGCGAACCGGTCGTGCTGCTGCACGGCTTCCCGCAGCACTGGTACGGCTGGCGGCGGCTGGTCCCGCTGCTGTCCGGCCGGTACCGGCTGCTCTGTGTGGACCAGCGCGGTTTCGGGTGGTCCGACGCACCGGCCAAGGGCTACGACACCGACAGCAGGGTGGCCGACGTGCTCGCCCTCCTCGACGAACTGGGCCTGCCGCAGGTCCGCCTCATCGGGCACGACTGGGGTGCGTGGACCGGCTTCCACGTCTGTCTCCAGGCCCCGGAGCGGGTCCGGCAGTACCTGGCGCTGAACATGATGCACCCCTGGCCCCAGCACCACCGGCTGATGCCGCAGTCCTGGCGGTTCTGGTACACGGCACTGCTGGAGCAGCCGCTGCTGGGCCGCTGGATGCTGCGCAACCGCCCGGGTTTCACGCGCTACCTGATGCGCAGGGGCGTGGTCGACCAGGAGGTGTGGACGCCGGCCGTGATGGACGAGTTCGTGCGCTCCAGTCAGGAGCCCCCTCGGGCGCGGGCCGGTGAGGCCCTGCACCGCGCCTTCGCACTGCGGGACATCGCCAGGCTGCTCCTGGGCCGCTACAAGAAGCTCCGTCTGACCACCCCGACGGTGATCCTCGCGGGCGAGCGGGACTTCATGCTCCCGCCCACCGTCATCACGGAAGCGGGCCGCCAGGCGGACGCCCTCCGCGTCAAGGTGGTCCCCGGTACCGGCCACTACCTCCACGAGGAACGTCCCGACCTGGTGGCAGCGGAGGCGCTGACTCTCTTCTCCGGCCGCCACTGACACCCGGCCGCCACTGACACCCGGCCGCCACCGACCCCGTCCGGCCGACGCCGGGGAATACGGGCCTCCGGAAAATCTTGGATTCCGGTGGAGTACATGGGCTGGATCCGGCCTCTTGTCTGATGTCGGACGCACCGCCGCACAGAGCGGATCCGGCCCTCCCCCCACGCACGCGCACCAGCCCCCACCGGGCGCGTTTGAGCTGCCCGCACGTCATCGCCAGGCCGAGCAGAGGGAACCGCCATGCCCGACATATCCGCACTCAAGCTCGATGTCGTCCCCGAGCCGACCGCGCCTCTCGGAATCCTCCCGACCGTCGCGGCCGAGAAGTACCCCGACACCCCCTTCCTCTCCGACACCCCGTGGCGCACCTACGACGGTCCGGTCCGCAACCTCGGCGACTTCGCCCGGGCGATCGACGACTACGCCGACCGGCTCTGGGCGGGGGGAGTACGCCGCGGGGACGTCGTCGCCGTGGTGCAGCGCAACCACATCGAGGTCGAGGGCATCATGTGCGCTCTCGGCAAGATCGGCGCGCTGCCCGCCCTGCTCTCCTCCGCCATGGAGACCGGAGAGCTCCTGGAGTGCTTCGCACGGCTCGAGAACCCCTACCTCCTCGTCGACTCCTTCGGGCTGTCCCGGCTCGTCGAACACCGGCACGCGCTGCGCCTGTTGACCCGCGACGTGCTGTGCCTGGAAGAGACGGACGAGAACTGGGTCGTACCGCTGCAGGAGCGGACCGCGCACACCGCTGATCCGCGGGACGAGGACGAGTGGTTCGTGATCACCCACTCGTCCGGCACGACCGGCGCGCCCAAGATGGCCGCGCACTCGACCCGTTCCCTGTTCGGCATGGTCGCGCCGATGATCATGATCTTCCGCGACCAGTACTCCACGCAGGACCTGAACGCCAAGCACCTCTCCTTCGTGCACGCCCGCACCTGCGCCGGCACGCTCGCCTCACTGGAGACGGCGATGCCCGCGCTGGCCATCGCCGACCCGGACCCGGCCAACGTCAAGCGGCTGATGCTGGAGCACCGCCCGACCTCCGTCGAGACCCACCCGAACGTCTACATCCAGTGGGAGTCCCTGGCCCACGACCCGGACCGGCCCTTCCAGCACGTCGAGCGGTTCATCAGCACCTTCGACGCGATGCACCCGCGCACCGTGCGCACCCTGCTGGGCGCCTCGGAGCATCCGCGCGCGCACTACTTCCAGGCGTACGGCCAGACCGAGTCGGGCCCCATCTGCCTGCGCATCGTCACCCGCGAGGAGTCGGCCGCCTACTCGCCGCGCAACGTCGGCCACTCCGGCGGCGGCATGGAGATCCGCATCGTCGACGAGAACGGAGTGCCGCAGCCGGTGAACACGCCCGGCTTCATCGAGACCCGTTCCCCCGGCCGCATGCGCGGCTACGTCGGCGGCGGCCCCATGCCGCCCCAGGACGCCTGGTGGCCCATGGGCGACATCGGCCGCCTGCTCGACGACGGTTCGCTGGAGCTCCTCGACCGCATCGTCGAACACGTCGACGGCGTCGGCAGCCTCCTGGAGAAGGAGGACCACCTCCTGGAGGCCATGCCCGAACTCGTCGAGCTGGTCCTCGTCAAGGACGAGGACGACAACTCCGTGTTCGCCGTGGCCTGTCCGCGCCCGGGCACCACTCCCGACCCGGAGCGGTTCCGCGCCGTCGCCGCCGAGGCCGGCCTGCCCGACCTCCAGGTGCGCTTCTGGGAGTGGGAGGCCATGCCGGTCACCGGCTCCTACAAGGTCCGCAGGTCCGTACTGCGCCGCAAGCTGGCCGGCCGTATCCAGCGCACGGCCACGGCCCGGAAGGAGGCCTGAACACCATGACCCACCTCTGGCACGAACTCGCCCGCGGCCTTCGCGAGGACACCCGGCTGCACACCCCCTCGCGCTCGGAGGAACCGGTCTCGGGCACCGCCCTGTTCGCCCGCGCCGAGCGCACCGCCGGCGCCGTGCTCGCCGCGTGCGACGGCCGCGCCCCGCGCCGCGTGGGCCTGCTCATGGCCAACGGCGAGCCATGGGTGCGCGGACTGCTCGCCGCACTCCGCCTCGACGCGGCGGCCGTACCCCTGGCGCTCCCGGTGGCCTTCGGCGGCGCCGACGCCTACGCCGCCCACGTCCGGCGCATCGCGCAGGACGCCTCGCTGGACGCGATGCTCGTCGACGGCAGCCTCGGCAGCCGTGTCGTCTCCCGCGTCGCCGAGGCCGTACCGGACGTCCCGTTCATCGACATCGCCGAACCGCCCGCCACCCGCGCGAAGCTGCCCGCACCGCAGGGCGGGGGATCGGCCCCCGCGGTCATCCAGTACACCTCCGGCTCCACCTCGGCCCCCAAGGGCGTGGTGGTCAGCCACGACAACGTCTCGGCCGGGCTCGACGCGATCGAGACCGGCATCCGCTGGACGCCCGAGGACCGGCTCGGCGAGTGGCTGCCGCTCTTCCACGACATGGGCCTGTTCACCCTGCTCGCCGCGGTGCGCAAGGGCTCGACGATCACCCTGTGGCAACCCGGCGACTTCGTGCGCCGTCCCATGCAGTGGTTCGCCGAGTTCGCCGCCTCGCGCTCCACGGTCATGCCGGCGCCGAACTTCTTCTACGACTATCTGGTCGCGGCTGCCGCCAAGGGCATCCCCGACGGTCTCGACCTGTCGGCCTGGCGCTACGGCGGCAACGGCTCCGAACCGGTGCGCCGCTCCAGCCTGGAGGCGTTCCAGCAGACCTTCGCCCCCTACGGGCTGCGTCCCCAGGTCGTCCAGCCCAACTACGGCCTCGCCGAGGCCACGCTGATCGTCAGTACGGGTGCGCCCGGATCCCCGTACCGCAGCCTGGAGTTGGAGCGCGCCGGCCTGTCCGTCGGCGACCGGGTCAAGGAAACCGCCCGGACCGGGCCGACCACCCGCACCGTCGTCTCCTGCGGCCGGCCCGTCGAGGCCCTCCGGCTGCGCATCGGCGACGCCGAGGGCACCCCGCTCGACGAGGGCGTCGTCGGCGAGGTGCAGATCGGCGGCGGCCCGGTGACCTCCGGCTACCTCGGCCTGCCCGCCGAGCAGCAGCCGTTCACCCCGGACGGACTGCTGCGCACCGGCGACATCGGCTTCCTGAAGGACGGCGAGCTGTACGTCATGGGCCGCCTGAAGGCGATGGCCGTCGTCCGCGGCCAGAACTACTACGCCGAGGACGTCGAAGAGGTCGTCAAGTCCACGCCCGGGGTCGACCGCCGGCACTGCGCCGCCTTCGCCTGGGACGGGGACGGAGAAGAGCGCATGGTCGTCATCTGGGAGACGAAGTTCGACGCGGACACGGCCCGCGCCGTCGGCGAGGCCATCCGCACCCGGCTCGCCGAACACCTCGGCCTCACCGCCGTGGAGACCCTCGCGGTCTCCCCCCAGACCCTCCCCTTCACCAGCTCCGGAAAGGTCAAGCGCTCCGGCGCGGCCGACCTGTACCGGCAGCACAAGTCCCTGACCACCACATCGGAAGGACAGCACTCGTGAGCGTCACCGCGACCCTGGACATCGTCGTACGGGCCCTGGCCGTGCAGGCGGGCGTCGCCGAGTCGTCCGTCGACCCCGACAAGCCCCTGTCGGCAGTGCCCGGCATCGAGTCCGTCAAGGCCCTGCGCGCCATCACCGAGATCGAGGACGAGTGCGACGTCGTCATCCCCGACGACTTCCTGTTCGAGTCCGCGACCGTGCGTGAACTCGCCGACTTCGTGGCCGAGCTGGCGCGGAAGGGCAGCACCATATGACCGTGGAGACCGCCGAGTCCCATGCGCTGCTCGGCGCGCTGGACCGGTTCAAGGCGGCGCCTTGCGACGTCGCCCGTTACGACACCGACACCGCGACCGCGGCGCGCGCCCTGCGCGCCGCCCCCGAACAGGTCGCCCGGCTCGCCGCCGAGGGGCTCCCGCACCGCGTCGACTCCGAGCACGGACCGCTGTTCGACTACGACGACCTGATGAACGTCGGCATGTTCTGCGGCACCGGCCAGACGGTGCCGGAGCTCGGGCTGCGTTTCCTGATGCGCTTCGCGGCCTCGCCGCGGGCCAGCTGGTTCGCACCCCGCGACTGGGAGCTCGGCGTCCACCCGTCCCGCACGGCCGGCGGCGAGGGAGCGGAGGCCCCCGGCGCCGGCGAGGGACGGCCGGCGGTCACCGTCCGGGTCCCCGACCTGAACGCGCCCGGCGTGGAACTGCTCTCCGGCGGCCCCTTCGACGAGCCGCTGCGTACGTCCGGCTACCAGGCGGCCATCCGGCTCACCGGCACCGAGCAGACGGTCCGCGACCCGCGCGTCCACGAGGCATGGGCCGAGGTCGTCGAGGCGCTCGCCGCACGCCGTGTGATCTACCAGACGGTGCCCGAGCCATTGCGTGCCGACCACCACCGGGCCTGGGAACTCGGCATCGCCGACTGCGTGGTCGCCTCGCGGCTGCTCGCCGACCGGCTGCGCGCGGCCGGCCTGGAGGCCACCGCCCGGCGCGGCTACCTTCTCGGGCTCTTCGGCAGCGACCACGCCTGGTGCGACGTCGTCG
Source organism: Streptomyces sp. NPDC001137 (assembly GCF_040298885.1). Classification (NCBI taxonomy): domain Bacteria; kingdom Bacillati; phylum Actinomycetota; class Actinomycetes; order Kitasatosporales; family Streptomycetaceae; genus Streptomyces; species Streptomyces sp. NPDC001137. The sequence goes on along the minus strand of NZ_JBEPBA010000005.1, from coordinate 66,564 downwards.
AGGACGGGGTGCACAAGTCGCTCGACCCGGTCTTCGCCTTCGTCGCCACCGTCGGCGACGAGCGCGGGGTCGCCGAGTCGCCCGACTTCGCCGCCGCCTGCTTCGGCAGCCGCTTCAACCGGCTGCTGCCCTGCCGAACCGACAGCGCCGAACCTCTCGTGTACTTCGACGGCGAACCCGCCCCCTACTGGGCGATGGTCGGCGTCGGCGCCCGCCCGAGGAGGACCGCATGACCGCCGTACGCTCCCTGGACGCCGTACGCACCCTGATCAAGTCGAGCCTCGACCACCCCGGCCTGCTGGACCGCCTGGGCGGCGACGACGACTTCGCGCAGGCGGGCATCGGCTCGGGCGAACTGATCCGGATCGCGCTGGCCCTGGAGGAGGAACTCGGGCGTCCCCTTCAGGACGAGGAACTGCTCGGGCTCAGGTCGGTGCGCGCCGTCGCCGCGCTGCTCGGGGCGGAGGCCGACTGACATGTGGCTCAACCATGTGGTGCGGCGCGGTCTCGACCGGGACCCCGACGCCCTCGCCCTGCGCGACAGCCGACGCGACGTCAGCTGGCGTGAACTGCACCGCGACGTGCGGGCGCTGGCCTGCCGGCTGCGCCACGACACGCTGCCCGGCAGCCGCGTCCTGGTGCTCAGCGGCAACCGCGTCGAGGTGCTGGAGACCTACTTCGCCTGCGCCGCGGCCGGCCTGGTCGCGGTACCGGTCAATCCGGCGCTGACCGACCCGGAGATCGGCGCGATCATGGAGTCGGTGGAGCCGTCCGCGGCGATCGCCGAGGAGGGCTTCGCGGCCCGTCTCGGCGGCCTGTACCCGGGGCTGCCCGTCATCGACGTCGCGGCGATCCCCGAACTGCCCGACGAGGACGCCGAGTTCGCGGGAGAGCCGGGCAGCGGCACGGCCGACCCGGTGCTCATCCTGCACACCTCGGCGACGACCGGGCGCGCCAAGGGCGTCGTCGTCGACCAGCGCTCGCTGCAGATCAACGCCCTGTCCTGGCTCGCCGACGTGCGCCCGGCCGCCGGCACCGTGTTCCTCAACGCCGGGCCGCTGTTCCACGGCAGTGTGGTGATCGCCCTGGACCACCTGGCGGCGGGCGGCACCGTCTGCGTACTGGACCGCTTCACCCCGCAGGGCTGCCTGGCCGCCATGGAGCGCTGGGAGGTGGAGCAGGCCTTCCTGGTCCCGTCCATGGTCCGGCTGCTGCTGCAGACCAGGAGCCTGGCCGGTACGGATCTGTCGCGGCTGCGGCTGCTGCTGCACGGAGCCGCGCCGATGCCCGAGGAACTGGCCCGCGAGGCACGGGACCGGCTCGGCGTGGAGCTGCAGACCATCTTCGGGATCACCGAGGGCGGCGGCCCCGTCCTCACGCTCCGCCCGGGAACCGCCGTCGGCGAGCCTCCGGTGCCAGGAGCCGTCTGCGTGGGCGTGCCGATGCTCGGCGCCGGGCTGAGCGTCACCGGCGAGGACGGACGCGAGGTGCCCGCGGGCACCGTCGGGGAGCTCCGGATCAGCGGCGACGGCCTGATGCAGACGTACTGGAAGAACCCGGAGGCCACCGACGAGGTGCTGCGCGACGGCCGGCTCAACACCCACGACCTGGGCTGCGTCGACGAGTCCGGCCTGGTCTGGGTCGTCGACCGGCGCAACGACCTGATCCTGCGCGGTGGGCAGAACGTGTACCCGGCCGAGATCGAGCACGTGCTGCGGCAGTCGCCGCACGTCGCCGACGTCGTCGTCGTACCCCTGCCGTCCGGCCTTTGGGGGCAGACGCCCGTGGCGTTCGTACAGCCGGCCGGCGCCGGCCGGTTCGACGAGACCGAACTGTTGCGGCTGTGCGTCGAGGGGCTCGCCCCGTACAAACGCCCCACCCACTTCCTGCCCGTGGAGCGCATCCCGCGCAATCCGGCAGGCAAGGCGTTGCGCACCCAGCTGCGCGAGACCGCCCGTCAGACGCTCACCGCCGACAGGGAGCACACCGCATGACCACCACCGACTACACCCGCCCCGAGGTCCTGACGGACCTCGCCGGCGAGTGGGCCGTCCCGGTGCACGGCAACGCCGTCATCCAGTGGGACTACGACCGGCGCAACGACAAGCTGGTACGGCTGTACAAGCAGGGCAAGCAGCGCCAGTGGGACATGGACGAACGGCTCGACTGGGACCACGAGACGGACCCCGACGACCCGCTCGGCCTGCCCGACGACTTCATCTCCATCGCCGGGTCCAAGCTGTGGGACCGGCTGCCGGAGAGCGAGCGGCGCGTGGTGCGGCGGCACAGCAGCGGCTGGCTGTACTCGCAGTTCCTGCACTCCGAGCAGGCCGCGCTGATCGCGGTCGGCAAGATCCTGCTCACCGTGGAGGACCTGGACTCCAAGCTGTACGCCGCCACGCAGATGATGGACGAGGCCCGCCATGTGGAGGGCTTCAACCGCTTCCTGCACACCAAGATCGGCCTGCGGTACGGTCTTTCGCCGTCGATCTCCGCGATGTTCGAGCAGGCGATGCGCGAACCGCGCTGGGACTTCGGCGTCCTCGCGGCCCACATCCTCGTCGAGAACATGGGCCTGGCCACGTTCGGCGTGCACCGCGAGCGGCTGAAGGACCCGCTGGCGCGGGCGTTCAGCGCGTATGTCGCGCGCGACGAGGCCCGGCATGTGGCGTTCGGGCGGCTGCTGCTGCGGGAGTACTACCCGCAGTTGACCGAGGCCGAGCTCAAGGAGCGCGAGGACTTCGTCGTCGAGGGCTGCTGGGCGCTGCGCGACCGGTATGTCGACGACGAGATCTGGAACACGCTCGGGTACGGCGAGGAGGCCATCAAGGCCTCGCGGCGCTCGCCCGCCAAGAGGGAGTTCCGGCGCCTGGTCTTCATGCGGATCGTGCCGGGGCTGAAGGAGATCGGGATGTTCGGCCCGCGGGTGCAGGAGGCGCTGGCCCGGATGGGCGTCCTCGGCTTCCACGAGGTGGACGAGGAGGCGCTGCGCGCGCTCGACGACAAGGCCGCCGTAGACGCGCTGACGAAGTACGAGATGGAGCTGCGCCGCCGGGACATCCGGGGCGTCGTCGACCTCGGCAGCGGCGCCCCGTCCGACGGCACCGCCCCCACCCCCTGAACCGGTCCGCCGCCCCGGAGTGCGTCCCCCGGCTCCGGGAGCGGCGGCCTCCCCTCGGCACGGCCCTTCTGATCCCTGGAAACGCGGAGATGCCAGCATGCTCGAAACCACCCCGCCGCCCGCTCGTCCCACCCGGCTGCGCGGGCTCGCGCCGGCCGGTGCGGACACCGGCGGCCGCCGTGTGCTCACCGGACTGGCCGACGGCACCGTGGCCGATCCGCCGGCGGCCCGCACGCTCGCGCTGCCGCCCGCCACCTCGTGGCTGCCGGGCCTGATCACCTGTGAGACCGCGTTCGACGAGGAACTGACGCTCACCCCCGGTGTCGTCTTCGGCGGCTGGATCGCCTGCCTGGTCGACCACTTCGCCGGACTGGTGATGCTGTCCGCGATCCCGGACGGCGCCGGCTTCCTCACCGCCGGCCTCTCGGTCGCCTACCACGCACCGCTGGTCCCCGGCCCCGTCACCATCGAGACGGAGCTGACCAGTTGCTCCACCCGGCGCGCGGTCGCCGAGGTCCGCTTCGCGCAGCACGGCAGCCGCGCCTGCACCGGCACCGTGGAGCAGATCATCCATCGCACGGCGGCCGCCGCCGGCCGGATGGCGGGGTGAGGAGCGTGCGCGACAGCGAACTCACCCAGGAACACCGCGACTTCCAGGCGATGGTGCGGGACTTCGTGGAGCACGAGATCGTGCCCCACCACGCCGACTGGGAGCGTGCCGGACTCGTCGACCGTGAGGTGTGGCGCAGCGCCGGCAAACTGGGCCTGCTCGGCATCGACGTACCCGAGGAGTACGGCGGCTCAGGCGTGCGCGACTTCCGCTACCAGGTCATCATCAGCGAGGAGATCATGCGTGTCGGCGCCACCGGCATCGGCTTCGCGCTGCACAACGACGTGGTCGCCCCCTACCTGCTCGACCTCGCCACCGAGGAGCAGAAGCGGCGCTGGCTGCCCGGTTTCTGCTCGGGCGGGCTGATCACCGCGATCGCGATGACCGAGCCCGAGGCCGGCAGCGATCTGCAGTCCATCCGCACCACCGCGTTCCGCGACGGCGACGACTACGTCCTCAAGGGTGCCAAGACGTTCATCACCAACGGCATCCACGCGGACCTGGTCGTCGTGGTGGCCCGCACGCAGCCGGGCCGGGGCGCGCGCGGCCTGAGCCTGCTCGTGGTCGAGCGTGACATGCCGGGCTTCAGCCGCGGCCGCAAGCTGGAGAAGATCGGCATGGCCGCGCAGGACACGGCCGAGCTGTTCTTCGACGACGTCCGGGTCCCGGCCGCCAATCTGCTCGGACGGCCCGGCCGGGCCTTCCTGCATCTGGCCGCCAACCTCCCGCAGGAGCGCCTCGGTATCGCCGCCTACGCCGTGGCCGCCGCCGAGACCGCCTTCGCCCAGACCCTGGAGTACTGCAGGAGCCGTACCGCCTTCGGGCAGCCGATCGGTGCCTTCCAGCACATCCGCTTCGAACTCGCCGAGATGGCAACGGAGTTGGACGTGGCGCGCACCTACGTGGACCGGGCCGTCGGCGAGCACAACGCGGGCCGCCTCGACGCGGTCGCCGCCGCCAAGGCCAAGTGGTGGGCCACCGACGTCCAGCGCCGGGTGCTCGACCGCTGCGTCCAACTGCACGGCGGCTACGGCTTCATGCGCGAGACCCCCGTGGCCAAGGCGTTCGTCGACAACCGCGTACACCCGATCTACGGCGGCACCAACGAGATCATGAAGGAGATCATCGGCCGCGACCTGGGTGTCTGACCACGCCCGACCTACCCGGCGCCCGGTCTCCCCGGGACCCGCCCGCTCCGGCCCCCGCCCCGGCCTCTTCCGCGCCCGCCCGGCAGCCATGCCCCGGCCCAGCGGCTCCCCGGCGAGCCGTGCGCGCCCCACTTCTCAGCGAAACGGACAGCCAGTGAGCGAAAGGCAGCTCGAAGTCTGCGTCATCGGTGCCGGCCCCCGCGGCCTGTCGGTCCTGGAGCGGCTGTGCGCCAACGCCCGCGCACACGCCCTGGGCACCGAGGTGGTGGTCCACGTCGTCGACCCCTGCCCGCCCGGCGCCGGCCGGGTCTGGCGCACCGATCAGTCCCACCACCTCCTGATGAACACCGTCGCCTCACAGGTGACCCTGTTCACCGACCCGAGCGTGCGGATGGCGGGCGAACTCGCGCCCGGCCCCAGCCTCTACGAGTGGGCACGCTCCCTCGTGCTCATGGGCGATCCATGGGCCGACGACGGCGTCCTCGACGACCAGGTGCTCGCCGAGGCCCGCGACCTGACCCCCGACTCCTACCCGACCCGCGCCTTCTACGGCCACTACCTGCGCTGGGTGTTCGCCCGGGTGCTGCGCACCGCTCCGTCGCACGTCGGCGTCGTCGTCCACCCCCTGCGCGCGGTCCGGCTGCACGACCGGCCGGACGGCCTCCAGTGCGTCACACTCGCCAACGGCACCCGCATAGACGGACTGGACGCCGTGGTGAGCGCCTTCGTCGTCGACTCGGCCGAGGTGCCCGGCTCCCGCATCGAGGCGACCTGCCTGGTCGAGGCCCGGCTGCCGGAGCCGGACCTGCGCCACACCACGGATCCGCTGCTGCGTCACCTGGCCGACACCGGCCAGTGCCGTCCCTTCGTGGTGCCGGACGCCGAGCACGGCGACCACGAGACCGGCGGCCTGTCCGTCACCCGGCGCCCCTACCACCTGGTGGCCGCCGACGGCCGGCCGCATCCGCGCCGCTTCGCCTACGGCGTCCCCACCGAGGCCGTCCACTGGGTGACCGCCGCCGGCGTCCGCCCCGGCGTCGATTCGGTGACGCTCGGCGACTCCGACGCGATAGCCCTGGCCCTGCTCGCCCTGAGACCCGTCCCCGCGCCCCCGGCCACGGCCGCAGTGCCCTTGACCCCTGTCCCACAGCTCGGCCGGGAGCCCGGCCTCCAGGCCTTTCAGGAGACCGAGTGAGCGCCACCCCGCCGCCGTACGGCGAGCCGTCCCCGGTCGACGCCGGTCTGCTGTCGCCCGTGCGTGCCGGCTCGCCCGCGGAGGGCGCCACGAGCGACACCGCCTGCCTGCAGGCCCTGCTCGACGCGGAGGCGGCTCTCGCCCGGGTCCAGGCGGGCTTCGGCACCGTGCCCGGGCGGGCCGCGGAGCTCATCAGCGACACCGCGCGGGCGGAGCACTTCGACGCGCGGGCCCTGGCCGTCGCCGCCCGCGCCGCCGCCAACCCGGTCGTCGCCCTGGTCCGGGTGCTCGGCGAGACCGTGGCCCGCAAGGACCCCGAGGCCGCGCACTACGTGCACCAGGGCTCCACCAGCCAGGACATCCTCGACACCGGTCTGATGCTCGTCGCGGCCCGCACCGTGGAGCTGATCCTCGCCGACCTGGACCGCACCGCCGACGCGCTCGCCGCGCTCGCCGCACGGCACCGCGACACGCCGATGGCCGCGCGCACCCTCGGCCAGCACGCCGTGCCCACCACCTTCGGGCTCAAGGCGGCCGGCTGGCTCCAAGGCGTCCTCGACGCCGCCGAGCGGCTGCGCCGCGTCCGCACGAGCGGGCTGCCCGTCCAACTGGGCGGCGCGGCCGGCACGATGGCCGGCTACCTCGAGTACGCGCGCGTCGTCGCGGACCTCGCCCCGGACGCCCTCGCCGAGTACACCCGCCGGCTGCCCGCCGCCTACGCCGCCGAACTCGGCCTCGCCGCACCGGCGGTGCCCTGGCACACCGTGCGCACCCCGCTCGCCGACCTGGCCGCGGCGCTCACCCTCACCGGCTCCGTCCTCGGCACCTTCGCCGCCGACGTCCAGCTGCTGTCGCGCACCGAGACCGCGGAGGTCTGCGAACCCGGCGCCGAGGGCCGCGGCGCCTCCTCCGCCATGCCGCACAAGCGCAACCCCGCCCTCGCAGCCCTCGTACGGTCCGCGGCCTACCAGCTGCCGGGCCTCGCGAGCACCCTCGCCCACGCGGCCGTCACCGACGACGAGCGGCCGGCCGGCGCCTGGCACGCCGAGTGGGAGCCGCTGCGCACCGCACTGCGGCTGGCCGGCGGCGCCGCGCACACGGCGGCGGAACTCGCCGCCGGCCTGACCGTGCACGACGACCGGATGCGCGCCAACCTCGCCCTCACCGGCGGCCTGGTGGTCTCAGAACGGCTCGCGGCGGCTCTCTCGCCCGGCCTCGGCCGGGCCCCCGCCAGGGCCCTCGTCTCCGCCGCCTCCGCCCGGGCCGCGACCGAGGGCCGCCCGCTGGCGGACGTCCTGGCCCGGACACCCGAACTCACCGGACGGTACGACGCCGACGCACTGCGCGCCCTGTGCGCCCCCGAGCACTACACCGGCGCCGCGGGCGCGCTCGTGGACCGTGTGCTCGCCCGGCACCGCGAGATGCGCCCGCACGGCCGCCCAGGACACTCCGCGAACCGACGCAGAAGGACCTCATGATGACGGCAACGACACACCGGTGGACGACCCCGATCGGCCTGGAGGTGACCCGCGTCAGCGAGCCGCTGGACCCACGGCGGGCCGACGCCGAACTGGCCCGCGTCGAAGACGCCCTGGACACCCGGCGGGGCCTGCTGTTCTCGGGCCGCTGCGACCAGCCCGGCCGCTACCAGCCGCACGACCTCGGCCATGTCGACCCGCCCGTCGAAGTGACCGCCGACCAGGACGGCGTACGGCTGTGCGCACTGAACGCACGCGGCCGCGTCCTGCTGCCCGCGCTCGCCGCGGCCCTGGCCCCGCACGGGGCACTCCTGGACGAGGCGGCGGGCACCGTCACCACCACCCTCGGCGCCGCGGGCTTCGCACCGCCCGCCGGGCCCGTCGCCGAGGAGGAGCGCACCCGCCTGCCCTCCGCCTTCACCGCACTGCGCGCCCTCGTCGCCGCGCTCGCCGCCCCGCACGACGAACTGTGGGGCCTGTACGGCGCGTTCGGCTACGACCTCGTCCTCGGCTTCGACCCCGTACCCCTGCGCCAGGTCCGCGACCCGCGCGAGCGCACCCTCGTCCTGCACCTGCCGGACCGCATCCTGCGCATCGACCGGCGGCGCGGCACCGCCGCCCTGCACAGCTACGAGTTCTCCTACGCCGGGCACCGCACCGCCGGCCTCGACCGGGCCACGCCCGACGCGCCCTGTGGGCCGCCCGCCGAGCCGGCCGTCCGCCGCGACCACGAGCCCGGCGCGTACGCGCGGCTGGTCCGCCGTGCCAAGGAACGGTTCCGGACCGGTGACCTCTTCGAGGTCGTCCCCGGGCAGAGCTTCCACCGCCGCGCCACCGCCCCGCCCTCGGAGGTCTTCCGCAGGCTCCGTGAGCGCAACCCGGCCCCGTACGGACTGCTGATGAACCTCGCCGGCGGCGAGCACCTGGTCGGGGCGTCACCGGAGATGTTCGTCCGGGTCGACCCCCGCGCCCGCACGGTCGAGTCCTGCCCCATCAGCGGCACCGTCGCCCGCGGCCGCGACGCCCTGGAGGACGCCGAGCAGATCCGCACGCTGCTCGCCTCCGCCAAGGAGGAGTCGGAGCTGACGATGTGCACGGACGTCGACCGCAACGACAAGGCCCGGGTGTGCGTCCCCGGCGGCGTCGAGGTCCTGGCACGCCGTCAGATCGAGCTGTACTCCCGGCTCATCCACACCGTCGACCACGTCCGCGGCCGGCTGCGCGCCGACCGGGACGCGCTCGACGCGTTCCTGACCCACATGTGGGCGGTCACCGTCACCGGGGCGCCGAAGCGGGCCGCGATCGCCTTTTTGGAGGAGCACGAGCGCAGCCCGCGCCGCTGGTACGGCGGCGCTGTCGGCCGGATCGGCTTCGACGGAGGCCTGGAGACCGCGCTCACGCTGCGCACCGTCCAGATCCGCGACGGCGTCGCCACCGTACGGGCGGGTGCCACGCTGCTGTTCGACTCCGACCCGCGGGCGGAGGAGGACGAGACCCTGCTCAAGGCGTCCGCACTCCTTGACGCGTTGGAGAACCCGTCGGGCGCCGTCCCCGGACCGGACGCCTCCGCCGGCCGACCGGGGCGCGGTGCCCTGCCCGGGCCGTCCCGGCCGTGGGGCGTCGCCGGCCCGGACGACGGGCGGCCACGGCGGGTCCTGCTCGTCGACCACCAGGACTCCTTCGTCCACACGCTCGCCGACTACATCCGCCAGACCGGTGCCGAGGTGGTCACCTACCGGGCGGGCTTTCCCGCGGAACTTCTCGACGCCGAGCGGCCGGACCTGCTGTTCCTGTCGCCGGGCCCCGGCCGCCCCGGGGACTTCGGCATGTCCGGCACGCTGGACGGGGCGGTGCTGCGCGGTATCCCCGTGTTCGGGGTGTGCCTGGGGCTGCAGGGCATCGTGGAGTACTTCGGCGGCACGCTCGGCACCCTCCCGCGGCCCGTGCACGGCAAACCGTCGCCCGTCGAAGTGGTCGGCGACGGCGGAACGGTCTTCCGTGACCTCCCCGCCCGGTTCCGCGCCGGGCGCTACCACTCCCTGTACGCCGACACGCGCACGCTGCCGGCGGAACTGATGGTGACGGCACGGACGCCCGACGGCACCGTGATGGGCGTGGAGCACCGTGTGCTGCCGATCGCGGCCGTCCAGTTCCACCCGGAGTCGATCATGACCTCGGCCGAGCGCGCGGGCCGCACGCTCATCACCAACGCCGTGACGGGCCTCGGCCGTGGCGTACCGGCCGGCGCCGCGGCCGCGGGGAGCCTGCGATGAGCGGGGCCGGGCGGACTCCGCAGGGGGAGGAGCACGAGGAGGGCCAGGAACGAGAGCCGGGACAGGATCCTCGCGTTCCGCAGCCCCGTGACCGTGCCGTGCGCGGCATTCCGCGCTCGCCCCTGGCGCGCAACGCGCGGCTGGCCTCGCTGCCGCTCGGCTTCGCGGGGCGGTCCGCGATGCGCTTCGGCCGACGTCTGCTGGGCCAGCCGGTGGACCTGATCACCAGCGAACTGCAACGCCGCACGAGCCACCACCTCTTCCGGGTACTGGGCGAACTCAAGGGCGGCGCCATGAAGTTCGGGCAGATGCTGTCCGTCTTCGAGGCGGCGCTGCCCCCGGAGGTCATCGGTCCCTACCGCGCCGCCCTGACCCTCCTGCAGGAGGCCGCGCCCACCCTGCCCGCGGAGCAGGTGCACGCGGTGCTGGCCGAGGAACTGGGCGCACGGTGGCGCGACCGCTTCACCGAGTTCGACGACACCCCTGCCGCGGCCGCCTCCATCGGCCAGGTCCACCGGGCCGTGTGGGAGGACGGCCGCCGGGTGGCCGTGAAGATCCAGTACCCGGGAGCCGGGGAGGCGCTGCTCGGCGACTACGCCCAACTCGGCCGTCTGATCCGGCTGTTCTCCGTGGTCACCCCCGGCCTGGACGTGGAGCCCATGCTGCGGGAGCTGCGGGAGCGGGTCGCCGACGAACTCGACTACCGGCTGGAGGCGGCGGCCCAGCAGGCCTTCGCCGAGGCCTACCGGGGCGACAAGGAGATCCTGGTCCCGGACGTGGTGGCCTTCACCCAGCGCGTGATCGTGACCGAGTGGCTGGACGGCACCCCGGTCGCGGCCGTCATCCGGGACGGGGAGCAGGCCGAGCGCGACCGGGCGGGCCTGCTCTACGCCCGCTTCCTGTTCTCCGGCCCCGAGCGCGCGGGCCGGCTGCATGCCGACCCGCACCCGGGCAACTTCCGGCTGCTCGAGGACGGCCGGCTCGGCGTTGTCGACTTCGGTGCCGTCAAGCACCTGCCGGACGGCTTCCCGCCCGCGCTCGGCACGCTGATCAGGCTGGCGCAGGGCGGAGAGTGGGCTGCCGCCGAGAAGGTCCTGGTGGCGGAGGGCATCATCACGCCCGGCGCTCCCCTCGACCCCGTCGCGCTCTGCTCGTTCCTGCTGCCCCTCGCCACTCCGACGGCCGAGCAGTCGTACCTCTTCACCCGTGAGTGGCTCCGCGAGGAGGTCGTGCAGGCCATCGACCTGCGCGAGGGCGGACTGCTGCGGCGCTTCAACCTGCCGCCGTCGTACGTCCTGGTCAACCGTGTGGTCGGCCAGGCCACGGCGGTGCTGTGCCAGCTGGAGTGCGAGATCCCCTTCCGCGCCGAGGCGTCCCGCTGGCTGCCGGGCTTCACGGAGGAGCCGCCGGGCGGGCCCTGACCGGAGGCGCGGACGGCTTGGTCATCTGCGGGGCCGTGTGGGCCGCGGGTCGGTTAGGGTCGCCTCGTGGCGGACGTACCGGCTCCGCCGCGGTGAAATTGGTCGGCCTGCGGTGCATCGCGCCAGTCGAGCAGTCGATTGAGGCGTCCCCGTTCCGCCCTGATGCCCCTCGCCAAGGGGAGTCAGGGTAAAAGAGCAGGTCAGAAGGGTGTTGTGGGGGCACAGTGCGATTGAGAGTGGAGTTCACGACCGAGCCCTTCGATCTCGACGAGGCGCCCGCGCACGCGGTGGTCGCCCGCCAGGTCATCGAGGCTGCCGAGCTGGACGCGGTGGACGTCGGCCCGTTCGGCAACACGGCGGAGGGCGCCGCGGACGCCGTGCTGAGTGCCGTGGACGCGCTGCTCCGCCGGACGCTCCAGGCCGGCGCCACCCGGGTCTCGCTGCAGGTCAACGTGGTGGGCGCGGTCGGGGAGGGCGCCGAGTGACCGGCACCGGGGACGAGCCGTTCATCACGGCCGTGAAACCACTGGTCGACGCCATGGGCGGCGAGCTGCTCCCACCCGACGAGGCCGGCCCCGACGACGTCGTGCTCGCCTGGGAGGGTGCCGATGTGGTCGCCGTGCGCCTGCCCCAGCTCGCCGACTCCCTCGACCACATCCTCGCCGCGATGGAGCGCAAGCAGGGCAAGCCCCTGGCCGACCTGGACCGCAAGGCCAAGCAGGAGGTCGTACGGATACTCGAGGCGCGCGGCGCCTTCTCCGTACGGCACGGCGTGGAGACCGTCGCGGGCGCGCTCGGCGTCAGCCGGTTCACGGTCTACAACTACCTGAACCGTGAGAAGGAGGGCTGAGGGCCCGGGGTCGCCGTCCGGCCGGGTTTGTTACCCCGAATTTTCAACAAAGTGTTGACGTGGCGTTGCGTGGGGGCGTTAGCTAACCGCAGCCAGTTCAGCACGAAGGCCGTTCTCACGGCCACGGAGGCACCCGTGACGTCGACTTCCACGCCCCCGGGCCTGGCCCGGTTCAACGTACTGGAGGAGCACGCGGCCCTCGCCGCCCTCCACGAGGCGTGTGCCTCCACCACCTGGGCGCGCCGGCTGCTCGCCGCCCGCCCCTACGCCACCGCGGAGGACCTCTTCGCCGCCAGTGACGCCGCCATGGCCGAGCTGAGCGCCGAGGACCTGGCCGAGGCGATGGCCGGGCACCCGCCGATCGGCCGCCCCAAGCCGGGGGACCCCACCTCGGCCAGGGAACAGCGCGGCATGGCCGGCGCCTCCGAGGAACTGAAGTCGGAGATGCTCGAACTGAACCTGGCCTACCAGGAGCGGTTCGGCCATGTCTTCCTCATCTGCGCCACCGGCCGGACCGGCGAGCAGATGCGGGACGCGGTCAAGGAGCGGATCGGCAACTCGCCGGAGCAGGAGCGGGAGATCGTCCGCGCCGAGCTGGGCAAGATCAACCGCATCCGACTGGCCCGACTCGTCGAAGAGGAAGCCTGACACCATGAGCACCAGCACCACCGCCTCCGTGTCCACGCACATCCTGGACACCAGCATCGGCCGCCCCGCCGAGGGCGTCGCCATCGAGCTCTTTGCCCGTAGCGGCCGGGACGCCGCGTGGCAGACGCTCGGCGGCTCCGCGACCGACGCGGACGGACGGTGCAAGGACCTGCCGGCCCTGCCGGAAGGGACGACCCATGTACGGCTCGACTTCGCCGTCGAACCGTACTTCGAGAAGAAGCAAGCCGATGCGCAGCAGGACGCCCCCGCGAATCGGGACAGCGGTGCCGTGTTCTTTCCCGAGGTGGCGATCACCTTCGCCGTCAAGCCCGGGGAGCATTACCACGTACCGCTGCTGCTCAACCCGTTCGGCTACTCCGTTTACCGAGGGAGCTAGCTAAATGACTGACAATTCCCGCCCTGCCCGCCCTGTCATCCTGGGACAGAACCAGTACGGCAAGGCCGAGAACCGAGTCGTAAAGATCACGCGGGACGGCGCCACCCACCACATCAAGGACCTGAACGTGTCCGTCGCGCTGAGCGGCGACATGGACGAGGTCCACTACTCCGGCTCCAACGCCAACGTGCTGCCCACCGACACCACCAAGAACACGGTGTACGCGTTCGCCAAGGAGCACGGCATCGAGTCGGCCGAGCAGTTCGGCATCCACCTGGCCAGGCACTTCGTCACCAGCCAGGAGCCGATCAAGACCGCCCGGATCCGTATCGAGGAGTACGCCTGGGAGCGGATCGCCGCGTCCGACGCGAACTCCCAGTTCATCGGCGCGGACGAGGTCAAGCACTCCTTCGTCCGCAAGGGCCAGGAGACCCGGCTGACCCAGATCACCTACGACGGCTCGTCGTGGGAGGTCGTCTCCGGACTCAAGGACCTGACGGTGATGAACTCGACCAACTCCGAGTTCTGGGGCTACGTCAAGGACAAGTACACGACGCTGCAGGAGGCGTACGACCGCATCCTGGCCACGTCGGTCTCGGCCCGCTGGCGGTTCAACTGGACCGACGACGAGCAGCGGATGCCCAACTGGGAGAAGTCCTACGAGCAGACGAAGAAGCACATGCTCCAGGCCTTCGCCGAGACGTACTCGCTCTCCCTCCAGCAGACCCTGTACCAAATGGGTTCGCGGATCATCAACAACCGCAGCGAGATCGACGAGGTCCGCTTCTCGCTGCCGAACAAGCACCACTTCCTCGTCGACCTGGAGCCCTTCGGGCTGAAGAACGACAACGAGGTGTACTTCGCCGCCGACCGCCCCTACGGCCTGATCGAGGCGACGATCCTGCGGGACGGCTGCGAGCCGAAGATCCCGGTGGACCTCACCAACCTCTGAGCGCCTTCCGGGCAGCTCGATAATCGGCACCCGTGACCGGGGGAACCCGCCTCCCCGCGTCCCCGGTCACGGCACTCAAAACTCCTAGGGTCCTGCCGTGCCCTCTCCGCAAAAGTCCACTGAGCGAAAAGGACGAATCATGGCAGCAGCCCAGCGCATCGTCATCGAGAACTGTTCGATCGCCACGGTCGACGCCGACGACACCGAGTACGCCGACGGGTACGTCGTCATCGCCGGCAACCGCATCGAGGCGCTCGGCGCGGGCAGGGCCCCCGAGGGCCTGGAGAACGTCGTACGCCGTATCGACGCCTCCGGTCACCTGGTGACCCCCGGCCTGGTCAACACCCACCACCACTTCTACCAGTGGATCACCCGGGGCCTGGCCACCGACCACAACCTGTTCAACTGGCTGGTCGCGCTGTATCCGACCTGGGCGCGCATCGACGAGCCGATGGTGTACGCGGCCGCCCAGGGCTCCCTCGCGATGATGGCCCGCGGTGGCGTGACCACCGCCATGGACCACCACTACGTCTTCCCGAAGGACTCCGGCGACCTGTCCGGCGCCATCATCCGCGCCGCCCGCGAGATGGGCGTCCGCTTCACCCTCGCCCGCGGCTCCATGGACCGCAGCGAGAAGGACGGCGGCCTGCCCCCGGACTTCGCCGTCGAGACCCTCGAAGGCGCCCTCGCCGCGACCGAGGCCACCGTCAAGGAGCACCACGACGCCTCCTTCGACGCGATGACCCAGGTGGCCGTCGCGCCCTGCTCGCCCTTCTCCGTCTCCACCGAACTCCTTCGTGAGGGCGCCCAGTTGGCCCGCCGCCTCGGCGTGCGCCTGCACACCCACGGCTCGGAGACCGTCGAGGAGGAGCAGTTCTGCAAGGAACTGTTCGGCATGGGCCCGACCGACTACTTCGAGTCCACCGGCTGGCTCGGCGAGGACGTGTGGATGGCGCACTGCGTCCACATGAACGACTCCGACATCGCCGCCTTCGCCCGTACCAAGACCGGTGTCGCCCACTGCCCGTCCTCCAACGCCCGTCTCGCGGCCGGTATCGCCCGCGTCCCCGACATGCTGGCGGCCGGCGTCCCGGTCGGCCTCGGCGTCGACGGTACGGCGTCCAACGAGTCCGGGGAGCTGCACACCGAGCTGCGCAACGCCCTGCTCATCAACCGTCTCGGCGCCCACCGCGAGGCCGCCCTGAACGCCCGCCAGGCGCTGCGCCTCGGCACCTACGGCGGCGCCCAGGTCCTCGGCCGCAGCGCCGAGATCGGCTCCCTGGAGCCGGGCAAGCTGGCCGACCTCGTGCTGTGGAAGCTGGACACCCTCGCCCACGCCTCCATCGCCGACCCGGTCACCGCGCTGGTCTTCGGTGCGGCCGCCCCGGTCACCGCCTCCTTCGTGAACGGCCGGCAGATCGTGGAGACGGGCCGCCTGCTGCACGTCGACGAGGACGCCATCGCCCGCTCCACACGGGCCGAGGCCCAGCGCCTGGCGCAGATCACCGCACAGGCCTGAGCGGTCGAAGATCTCCGGTCGAGGGGGACGGCCCTCGACCGGTAGCCGTGGACCCCAGTGGTTCCACGGCGGCCGTCTCCGGGGCGCGCATGGACGTGCGCGCCCCGGAACGGTCACCGTCACTTCCTTACAGGCATCCCCGGTCCCGCACGACCGCGCACCACCTCCAAGAAACCCACGTCAGAGCCGACGTGTTAGCTGACCCGGAGGAACCGCCGTGACCGCCCACCCCGTCGACGAAAAACTCCCCGCACTCAAAATGGCCACCACCGGCCTGCAACACGTGGCCGCCATGTATGCGGGGGTCGTCGCCCCGCCCCTGATCGTCGGCGCGGCCATCGGCCTGACCGGCACCGAACTCACCTTCCTCACCGGCGCCTGCCTCTTCACCGCCGGCCTCGCCACCTTCCTCCAAACCCTCGGCATCTGGAAGATCGGCGCCCGGCTGCCCTTCGTCAACGGCGTCACCTTCGCCGGCGTCGCCCCCATGACCGCGGTGGTCGCCTCCACCAAGGACAAGTCCGACGCCCTGCCGATCATCTTCGGCGCGGTCATCGTCGCGGGCCTGCTCGGCTTCATCGCCGCCCCGTTCTTCAGCAAGGCGGTCCGCTTCTTCCCACCGGTCGTCACCGGCACCGTCATCACCCTCATAGGCGTGTCCCTGCTGCCGGTCGCCTTCGGCTGGGCGCAGGGACCCAGTCCCACCGCCCACGACAACGGCTCCACGACCAACCTCGGCCTGGCAGCCGCAACGCTCCTGATCGTGCTGGTCCTTCGCCGCTTCACCCGCGGCTTCGTCAAACAGATCGCCGTGCTGCTCGGCCTGGTCGCCGGCACACTCCTCGCGATCCCCTTCGGCGCGACGGACTTCGGACCCGTCACGGACGCGGCCGTCATCGGCTTCCCCACCCCGTTCCACTTCGGGGCGCCTCAGTTCCAGCTCGCCGCGATCCTCTCGCTGTGCGTGGTGATGGTGGTCTCGATGACCGAATCCACCGCGGACATGCTGGCCCTCGGCGAGATCGTCGAACGCCCGGCGGACGAGAGGACCATCGCCGCGGGCCTGCGCGCCGACACCCTCGGCTCGGCGCTGAGCCCCCTGTTCAACGGCTTCATGTGCAGCGCCTTCGCCCAGAACATCGGCCTGGTCGCGATGACGAGGATCCGCAGCCGCTACGTCGTCGCCACCGGCGGCGGCTTCCTGGTCCTGATGGGCCTGTGCCCGATGGCCGCCTCACTCATCGCCGTCGTACCGCGCCCGGTGCTCGGCGGCGCGGGCGTGGTCCTGTTCGGCTCGGTCGCGGCCAGCGGTATCCAGACCCTCGTCAAGGCCGGACTGGACAAGGACAACAACGTCCTGATCGTCGCCGTGTCGCTGGCCGTCGGCATGATCCCGATCACCGCGCCGGACTTCTACCACGCCTTCCCGCAGACCGCGAAGATCGTCCTCGACTCGGGCATCTCCACGGGCTGTGTGGCGGCGGTCCTGCTGAACCTGGTCTTCAACCACCTCGGCAGGAACCGTGACGACCAGGACGTCACCCATCCCATGGAGGCCGGCGAGCAGATCGCCGCCGCCCACTGATCCACCGGTGCGGGGCACGGCAATGGCCGTGCCCCGCACCGGCGATGAGGCAGTCTGTCTCCCATGAATGAGTCCGGCCGCGTCGAGGCCTTCAGCGACGGCGTGTTCGCCATCGCCATCACCCTGCTCATCCTGGAGATCAAGGTCCCAGAGGTCGGTGAACACGGCGGCCTGTGGCACGCGCTGGGCGCCCAGTGGCCCTCGTACGCCGCCTATGTCGTGAGCTTCCTGGTCATCGGCATCATGTGGATCAACCACCACCAGCTGTTCAGCTACGTCGCCCGCGTCGACCGCACGCTGATGTTCCTGAACCTGCTGGTGCTGATGGTGGTGGCCGCGGTGCCGTGGCCGACCGCGATGCTCGCGGAGTATCTGCGCGAGGACGCCGCCTCCCATGTGGCGGCGGCCGTCTACAGCCTGGTCATGGTCGTGATGGCGCTCACCTTCCAGGCCCTGTGGTGGCATCTGACCCGCACCGGCCACCTCTTCGACTCCCGTGTCGACGTCCCGGCGGCGCGGGCGACCCGCGCACGTTTCGCGCTGGGCTCCCTGGCCTACCCGGTGACGGTGGGCCTCGCCTTCGTCTCGGCCCCGCTGACCCTGGCGGCCCACGGCCTGATCGCCCTGTACTACGCGTTCAATCAGGTACCGGTGCCGACGCGTGAGGCCCCGGCCAGTTCATGAGGTTGGCCAGCAGTTCGGCCTGCTCGATCGCGTCATCCAGTGCATGGTGCGTATGCCGCCGCCGGGACAGCAGGTGGCGCGGCATGGTGCCCTTGGCGACCGCCCGCAGTGGCAGCCCCGCCTTCGTCGCGTACAGCGTCTTCATGTCCAGGCAGCCGGAGTGGCCGAAGGGGCTCGCCCCGGTGAAGCGGATCAGGTACCAGTACAGGAACGTCCAGTCGTAGGAAGCCGGGTAACCGCACATCACGGGCTGGGCGCCCGCGCTCACCTCGCGCACCCAGTCGCTGAACTCGCCCAGCGCGACGGCGGGTTCGGCGCCCTCGCTCTTCAGAGCCTCCCGGTCGAGCCCGCTCACCGCGAGTGCCTCCGGGACGAACTCCTCGCTGATCGGGCGCAGTTCGCGGTAGAAGGTCTGCTGCTCGGGGTCGGCGGCGGTGAACCCGTCGGAGTCCTGTGTCCCGGCGACCGCGGCGCCGAAGCTCAGCATGGAGTACGGGCCGGGGATGGGGCCGTCGGCCTCGATGTCGAGGGAGATGTAGCGGCTGGGTCTGATACGTCGTGCGGCCATGAGGGTGGAGCATCGCAGGCGGGCGGGGTCGCCCGCACCCCGGTTTCCGTCCCGTTCAGGCCGTTCAGCCCCGGCGGATCGCCTGGCAGGGCGTCGCGTCCGGCAGCCGGCCGGTGAAGTACGAGCGGGGCGGTACGCCCATCAGGGTGCGGAAGTCGGTCGTCATGTGGGACTGGTCGTAGTAGCCGGTCGAGGCGGCCAGGTCGGCCCAGGGGCGCGTCGCGGCGTGGTCCAGTACCGTGCGCACGCGGTTGATCCGGGCGTAGTGCTTGGGGGAGAGGCCGACGCCCTCGGCGAACAGGTTGCGCAACTGCCGTTCGCTGACCGCGAGTTCGCGCGCCACGTCGCCCACCTGGGCGGGGGTGCGGCCGGTGCGGACCGACATGGCGTCGACGCCCGCGCGCACCAGCTCGGTGCGGGAACGGTTCGCGGCGGCCGCAAGCCACTCGGGGAGCACTTCCGCGAGACGTTCCACGGCGTCCTCGGGCTCCAACCGTCGCAAGACGTCGTCCAGTTGGCGGGCTCTCGGACCCGGAACCTCGTCCAACCGCACCGCACGGCCGACGAGGTCCACGGCCGGGATGCCGAGCAGCGGGCGGAGGGTGCCCGGCGCGAGCCGCAGCTCCACGCAGGACGCGCGACGCTTGCCCCGGTGGTAGGAGGCACGGGCACGCGGGCCCACGACCAGGGCACTGCGGACGCCGTGTTCCCCGGTGCGCACGACCACCTTGGTGGTCGCCTCCGGGAGATGGACGAAGGGCTCGGTCGGTACGTCACCGACCCACACGGACCCGATGCCCGCGATCCACGGGCGCAGCACCTCGGGCGTGGGCAGGACCTCTCGGGACACGATGTTCGTCACCCCTCCACCGTAAGCGCGCCGGACGGCCGCCCGGGCTCCGCAACCGTGCCGGAATTTCCAAGAGTTCCGAGCCGTCCGCAGTCCACCGTGGTGGACATGATCCTTGTGACGGGTGCCACGGGCACCATCGGCAGTGACGTCGTACGCCAACTTGCGGCGCGCGGTGAGAAGGTCCGCGCGCTGAGCCGGGATCCGGCGAGGGCGCGGGTGCCGTCCGGGGTGGAGACGGTGCCGGGCCACCACCGCGACCGGGCCTCGGTCGAGGCTGCGATGGCGGGCGCGGAGGCCGCCTTCCTGGTGGGTGTGTTCGGGCCGGACGACGCCGAGCACGACCGCGGACTGGTGGAGGCTGCGCAGGCCGCGGGCGTACGGCGGATCGTGAAGCTCTCCTCGATCGGCACCGGCGACCCCGACCTGGGCGTATTCGCGACCTGGCACATGCCCGGCGAGCAGGCCGCGCGGGACAGCGGCCTGGAGTGGACGGTGCTGCGCCCCTCCTCCTTCGCCTCCAACACCCTGGCCTGGGCGGCGGCCGTCCGCGAAGGCACTCCCGCGCCGAACATGATGGGCGACGGCAGGCAGGGTGTCGTGGACCCGCGGGACGTGGCCGAGATCGCCGTGGCCGCGCTGCTCGACCCCGGGCACGCGGGCCGCACATACATCCTGACCGGTCCCGAGACCCTGAGCGCCCACGAGCAGGCGGCCGTGCTCGCCGAGGTTCTCGGCCGTCCGGTGCCGCTCCACGACTTCTCGTCGGAGGAACGCCGCGAACAGCTCCTGGCGGCCGGCCTGGGCGAGACGTATGCGGACAGCCTCATGGCCGCCGCCCGGTTCATCCAGGAGGGCGGCAACGACGTCGTCACCGAGGACGTGCCGGAGGTGCTGGGCCGGCCGGCGCGGACGTACCGGGAGTGGGCCGGGGACCACCGGGACGCCTTCGCACCGGCCGACTGAGACGTGGCGGCGCCCGTGGTCAGTCCCGTGTCGCCTCGGTACGGGTCCTGAGCACGGCCGCCGCCAGCACCAGCGCCGCCGCCGCGACCAGCGCCGCCACCCGGAACGCCAGCTGATATCCCTCCGCCGTGGCCGGCACCAGCCGCGCACCCCGGCCGAGCAGCCCCTCGGTGTGGCTCGCCGCCAGTGTCGACAGCGTGGCCAGGCCCAGTGAACCGCCCACCACCTGCGTGGTGTTGAACAACCCGGACGCCAGGCCCGCGTCCTCCTCCCGCGCCCCCGACATGGCGAGCCCGGTCAGCGGGGGCATCGCGGCGGCGAACCCGGCGGCCAGCAGGAGCATCGCGGGCAGTACGTCGGCGACGTACGAGCCGTGCACGGGGGCCCGGCTCAGCAGCGCCATCCCGCCAGTGATCAGCGCCAGCCCGGCGAGCAGCACCCGGTACGCCCCGAAACGGCCGATCGCCCGCGCGGACAGGGTCATCATCAGCACGCCGATCGCGACGGGAGCGGGCAGGAAGGCGAAGCCGGTGGCCAACTCGCCGAAAAGCAGGACGCGTTGGATGTAGAGGGCGCCGATGAACTGGAATCCGTACATCGTCGCGATCATCAGGATCTGCACGGTGTTCGCCCCGGTCAGCAGCCGGGAGCGCAGCAGCCCGGGCCGCAGCAGCGGGCGGGCGGTTCGGACCTGGCGGACGGCGAACGCCGCGAACAGGGCGAGGGCGAGCGCGGCCAGGAGCAGCGTCGCGGCCGGGCCGCGGCCACCCGAGCCGACGATGGCGTACACCGTGAGCATCAGCGCGGCGGTGACCAGCGCCGCTCCGGGGTAGTCGGCCCCGCTGCCGAGGCCGGCGCCGCGCTCCGGAGCCAGCCCCCGGACCGCCGCCAGCCAGGCGACAATGCCGATCGGCAGATTGATCAGGAAGATCCAGTGCCAGCTCAGGGCCTGGGTGAGCGCCCCGCCGAGGAACGTGCCCAACGTCGCTCCCACCGAGCCGACCGCGCTGAACACGGCAATGGCGCGGGCCTGTTCGCGCGGCTCGGGGAACAAGGCCACCAGCATGCCGAGCACCACCGCCGAGGCCATGGCCCCGCCGACGCCCTGCACGGCCCGTGCCGCGATCAGCAGGCCCTGGCTGCTCGCCGTCCCGCACAGCACGGACGCCACGGTGAAGACGGCGAGCCCGGCCGTGAACATCCGTTTGCGGCCCAGCAGATCGCCCAGCCGCCCGATCAGCAGGAGCAGCCCACCGAACGGGATCAGGTAGGCGTTGACGACCCAGGCCAGTCCGGCCGGGCTGAAGCCGAGGTCGCTCTGGATGGCCGGCATCGCCACGGTGACGATGGAGCCGTCCAGAATCGTCATCAGTGCCCCGGCGCACAGCACGACGAGGGACGCCCAGCGGGAGTACGTTCGGGGCGAGGTGCTCGTGGGTGACTCGATGAGGGCCGTCATGGCGGTGTGGCCTCCGCATTCTCCATGGGAACCATAGGTGCACGACTTGTAACGGAGTACATCGTGAGTGACCATGGAGGACGCCGTAAGGAGGCAGTCCGATGTCCCAGAGGAACACCGGTGTTACCGTCCAGGTCGTGAACGCGCACGCGTGCCCGGTCCGCGAAGTTCTTGACAGGGTCTCCGGGAAGTGGAGCGTGCAGATCCTCGTCGCCGCCGCGCACGGCCCCATCCGCTTCACCGAGTTGGAACGCAGCATCGAGGGCATCAGCCGCCGCATGCTGACCCTCACCCTGCGCAACCTGGAGCGCGACGGCCTCGTCACCCGCACCGTCCACCCGACGGTCCCGCCGAAGGTCGAGTACGAACTGACGCCGGTGGCACGTGAGTTGCACGAGACGCTGCAGCGCCTGACCGACTGGGCGGAGCGCAACCGCGTCTACATCGCGGAGTCCCGCGCGGCCTACGACGGCGAGCACAGCACGGAGCCGGCGGACGCATAGGCCGCGCGGGACGTCACAGCCCGAACAGCGCCGGGTCCGTGGACAGTTCCTTGAAGAACTCCGAGGGGTTGGGGACCAGCCGTCGTTGTTTCAGGTCCATCAGGCCGACGACCGCGGTGACCTCCGCCGCCACCGTGCCGTCGGCCTTGCGTATCGTCTGCTCGATGTGGAAGGTCTTGCCGCCGCCCCAGTCGAAGGCGCAGGTCACCTCGACCTCGTCGCCGGCGACCAGCTCACGCCTGAAGCGCAGCGTGGTCTCCAGGGCCGCCGGGCCCATGCCCTTGGCCACGAGGGTCGCCTGGGTGATCCCGGCCGCCTGCAGTAAGGACCAGCGGGCGTGCTCCGCGTAGTTGAGGTAGACGGCCTGGTTGAGGTGCCCCAGCACATCGGTCTCGTACCCGCGCACGGTCACCGGGACGGAAAACGGTTCGGTCACTGCTTTCTCTCCTCGTACAGCTCGCAGTACGGCTCGTACTGATGGACGATGCGACCGACCGATCTTGACATGCCTCGCTATGCGCGGCGGGGCGAGGCCAGCAGATAACGCGCCCTGGAACGTGGGTCGTTGTGCTCGCCGACCTGCCATCCCGCCTCCTCCAGCGTCGCCGCGCAGGCCCGCAGCGCCGCCGGATCCGGCTCGTGCACCGCGACGGCCTCCGGCTGCGGGGTGGCCCGTACCCGGTAGCCCGCCAGGTCCGCACCGGCGGGGCGGTGACCGGCCGCCTCCAGGGCGAGCGCGGCGGCCTGCACCAGATGCGTACGCTCCCAGCCGCACGGCCGGTCCATGGCCCCGTCCGGATTGGTCATGCGCCGCAGCTCCAGCAAGCCCTCCCAGGCGCTGCGCACCTCGCGCCCGCGGGCGGGACCGGCCTCCGGCGGCTCCTCCTCACCGCCGACCCGCGCGGCGAACACACCGCCGACGGTGGTCGCCCCCCGGTCGGCCTCGGGTGCGGGCGTCTCCGGCTCCCCGGCCTCCCGTATGCGATGTCCGGCCGGCGTCAGGAAGTGGTCGTGCGGCGGCCGCGGATGCCGGAAGGCGAACCCCCATTTCACCAGCGCCGCCAGCTGCGCCTCCGTACCCCGCAGCCGCCCGGTCACCGGATCGGCGGCATCGATCACACGCCGCTGAGCGGCGGTCGGCGGTCGTGTCACGGCATGCTCCTTCCCGTCGCCGGGCCCCCTCTCCCACCTCCTGAGAGGCTACGACGAGAGTCTGACAACGCCCGGCACCCGGCGCTCACCCCCCCGGGCCGCACGTTCCACCCCGCGATCACTGGCCGTCCGTGCTCGGTCCCCAGCCGGCATACCGTCCCGGTGGCGAGCTGGAACAGTGCCCCGCCCGAGGGCGGCAGCCCCAGCCGCCGGGCTGCCTCTCCCGCCTTCTCCGGGGCTGCGGCGAGGGTCTGACGGCGGCCGGTGAAGGGCGTTCACGCCCCGGGCCGCACGTTCCACCCCGCGATCCCGGACCGCCCGTGCTCGGTCCCCAGCCGGCACACCCTCCCGGTGGCGAGCGGGAACAGGGCCCCGCCCGAGGGCGGAGCCCCAGCCCCCGGGCTGCCTCTCCCGCCTTCTCAGGGGCTGTGGCGAGGGTCTGACGGCGGCCGGTGAAGGGCGTTCACGCCCCGGGCCGCACGTTCCACCCCGCGATCACTGGCCGTCCGTGCTCGGTCCCCAGCCGGCATACCGTCCCGGTGGCCAGCTGGAACAGGGCCCCGCCCGACGGTGGCAGGCCCAGCCGTCGGGCCGTGAGTACCCGTAGGAAGTGGCCGTGGGCCACCAGGACCGCGCAGCCCTCGGTGTCGGCGAGGGCCGCGTCGACCTTGGCCAGCATGCGGTCCGCGCGTTCGCCGACCTGCTCGGGGGTCTCCCCGGGGTGGTCCGGAGGCCCGGGCTCCACCCCGTCCCGGAACAGGAACCAGTCCGGCCGGGTGCGCTGGATGTCGACGGTCGTGATCCCCTCGTAGCCGCCGTAGTCCCACTCCCGCAGATCCGGGTCGATCCGCACGTCCTGCAGCCCGATCAGCTCCGCCGTCTCCCGCGCCCGCTGCAACGGACTGACGAACGCGACACCGACCCGGTGCGAGCGGATCAGCGGCTCCAGCTGCCGGGCCTCCGCGCGGCCGCGCTCGGTCAGCGGCACGTCCGTCCAGCCGGTGTGCCGCCCGGACCGCGACCACTCGGTCTCACCGTGCCGGACGAGGAACACGTCGCCCATGCCGCGCACCCTTCCCGTCGGGCCCCGCCGGAAATGGCCGTACAGGCCTTGCCCCCACCGTGTCACGAGGCCGAGGCCGCCCGCAGCACGGCATGGGCCAGACGGCCGTTCTCGGCGTGGGCCACACCGCTCGCCGGGTCGGCGAAGGCGAGCGAGCCCGTCGCGCCGCTGTGGCCGAAGGAGTCCTCGCCGAGGAGCGGACCGCGGTCGGCCAGGTACTCGAAGCCCACCGCGAAGGGGTCGTCGCCGCCGGTCACCGGGGCGGGGCCGGGCGAGGCACTCCCGCTACTGCCGGTACCCGCTCAGGAACCGTCCGATCCGGCCGATCGCCGCCTCCAGATCGTCCGCGTACGGCAGCGTCAGGATCCGGAAGTGGTCCGGTGTCGGCCAGTTGAAGCCGGTGCCCTGCACCACCTGGATCTTCTCCCGCAGCAGCAGGTCCAGGACGAACTTCTCGTCGTCGTGGATCCGGTGCACCTTGGGGTCGATGCGCGGGAACGCGTACAGCGCGCCCTTTGGCTTGACGCAGGACACGCCCGGGATCTCGTTGAGCTTCTCCCAGGCGACGTTGCGCTGTTCGTGCAGGCGGCCGCCCGGCGCGGTCAGCTCGCGGATCGACTGGCGGCCGCCGAGCGCGGCCTGGATGGCGTACTGGGCGGGCGCGTTGGCGCACAACCGCATGGAGGCCAGCATCGTCAGGCCCTCCAGGTAGTTCTTCGCATGCTGCTTCGGGCCGGTCACCACCAGCCAGCCCGAGCGGAAGCCGGCCACCCGGTAGGTCTTGGAGAGCCCGCAGAAGGTGAGGACCACCAGGTCGGGGGCGAGCGCTGCGGCCGAGTGGTGCACGGCGTCGTCGTAGAGGATCTGGTCGTAGATCTCGTCGGCGAAGACCATCAGACCGTGGCGGCGGGCGAGGTCGAGGATGCCCTCGATGATCTCCTTGGGGTAGACCGCGCCGGTGGGGTTGTTCGGGTTGATGATGACGACGGCCTTGGTGCGGTCGGTGATCTTCGAGGCCATGTCGTCCAGGTCCGGGTACCAGTCGGCCTGTTCGTCGCAGAGGTAGTGGACGGCCTTGCCGCCCGCGAGGGTCGTCACCGCCGTCCAGAGGGGGAAGTCCGGGGCGGGGATCAGGATCTCGTCGCCGTCCTCGACCAGCGCCTGTACGGCCATCGAGACCAGCTCGGAGACGCCGTTGCCGAGGAAGACGTCGTCGACGTCGACCTCCAGGCCGAGGGTCTGGTAGCGCTGGGCGACCGCGCGGCGGGCGGAGAGGATGCCGCGCGAGTCCGTGTAGCCGTGCGCCTGCGGGAGCATCCGGATCATGTCCTGGAGGATCTCCTCCGGCGCCTCGAAGCCGAACACGGCGGGGTTGCCGGTGTTCAGGCGCAGCACACTGTGGCCCGCCTCCTCCAGCGCGTTGGCGTGCTCGATCACCGGGCCGCGGATCTCGTAACAGACCTCGCTGAGCTTGTTCGACTGCCGGAACTCCATGCTCGCTCGCCCCTCCGCTTTCGTGTGTTGCTTGGTTTTACCAAGTTCGAGCTTGGAAAGTCCAACAACATGTCTAGACTGCGTCGCATGTCACGACGCCGAAGCTACGACCAGTACTGTTCCGCCGCCCGCGCCCTCGACCTCGTCGGCGACCGCTGGACCCTGCTGATCGTCCGGGAGCTGCTGGCCGGGCCTCGCCGTTACACGGACCTGCACGCGGACCTGCCCGGCGTGAGCACGGACGTACTCGCCTCTCGGCTGAAGGACATGGAACGCGACGGGCTCAGCACGCGCCGCCGGCTGCCGCCGCCTGGCGCGGCCTACGTCTACGAACTCACGCCAAGGGGACGGGAGTTGCTGCCGGTGCTGCAGGCGCTGAGTGTGTGGGGCCAGGACGAGCTGGGGGAGCGGCGGCCCACGGACGCCCTGCGCGCCCACTGGTTCGCACTGCCCCTGCTGCGCTCGCTGGAGGGGGAGGGGCTCGTCGAGGTCCGGCTGGAGGAGGGGGACTTCCATCTGCACGTCGGCGCCGAGGACGGCCCGTTGTACGGCGACGGACCCGCTCCGGAGGAGCCCGACGCGCGGCTGGTCCTGGACGCCGGGACGGGCGCGGCCCTCGCACGAGGGGAGTTGAGCCTGACCGACGCGGTGCGCACCGGACGGGTCACCGTCACCGGCGAGGGCACCCTGGCAAAGGCGCTGCGCGAGGCGTGAGACGGCAGAAGGCCCGCCGGGGGCGGGCCTTCTGCGGGGGTGTCAGGTGCCCGGGGGTACCCGTGAGGGGCGGCCCGAGCCGCGTGTCAGGGCGTATCCGGCGACGCCCGCGAGCGCGGCCAGCGCGCCGCCGATCGCCGTCCACACCCAGCGGTCCGACCACCAGCCGGACGCCCAGCCGTCCTCCGGCTCGATGCTCGACAGCACGGCCGGCTTCGACGAATCCCCGTCGCCCGTCTCGGACTTGGAGGTCACGGCGATGCCCGGCACCAGCGGCTGCGCCAGCGAGCCGTCCACCGCCGCCGAGCCGCCGATGTCCTTGGAGCCGGCCCGGACCGAGGCGCGGATCGGCTGGCCGAGGTCGGCCGTCGCCAGGTTCACCGCGGTCAGCCGTATGTAGTACGTCCCCGGCAGCGGGTCATCGGCCCACGGCTCCGACCAGGCGCGCACGGTACGCAGGGTGCAGGCCAGGTCGACCCTGGCCGCGCCCTGGGCCGCGGTGCGCGTCTGCGCCCCGTACTGGCAGGCCTGGCGGCGCCGCAGCCCGTCGTAGACGTCGATCTGCCAGGTCTGCGCGGCATGCGTGTCCGGCAGCTTCACGGTGGCTTCGACGGTGGGGCGCTGACCGGCGTCCGCGGGGAACGACCAGTACAGGTAGTCGCCCGTGGAGCCGACCGCCGTGGCCTGCTGCCCCTGCTCGAACTCCGTCGCCGTACGGAAGGACGTACCCGCCGAGGTCGGCGCCGAGCTGCTGTCGGAGGCGCTGGGCGACGGGGACGAGTCGGCCGCCGCGGGAGCGGCCGCCAGGCCCAGCGTCAGCAGAGCCGCGCTCAACACATGTGTGATCCGCATCAGTTGGTCCTCCAGACCGCGAGCCGCCAGCGTGACAGCCAGCCCCAGATCAGACCGGCCAGGAAGCCGACCAGCACCAGTACTCCGAGCAGCCACCAGCCGCGGCCGAGACCGAAGGAGGCCACGTCGCCGGAGTGGGAAGGGCCGTCGACCACGTCCACGGTCAGCTCCAGCGGCAGACCGGGCGTGGTCTTCACACCGGAGGCCGCCGAGAAGGAGTGGGTGACCTGAAGGCAGACCGTCTCCGCGGCGGGCTTGTCGCTGTCGTCGTCGTCCCGTTCGGGCTTGGGGTAGCGCAGGCCGGTGGAGATGACGTCCGTACGACCGTTGCCCGCGGCCTCCCCGCGCACGATCTCGCGGCCGTGCACCGTGACGGCCCGCAGCAGTGCCCCGTAGTCGGGACCGACGGCCCGGTCGGCCGCCACGCTCACCGAGGCGCGCAGCTCCTGTCCCGCCATGACCTCCACGCGGTACCAGCGCTGCTGCCCGAACTCCTCGCGGTCCGTGTACAGACCCGACTTCAGGACCGGCGCGTCCGTGCACTGCGCGGCGCCCTCGGTGGCGACCGGAGTCACCACGGGGTTTGCCGCCCGGTCCACCAACTGGTTCACCTTGTCGGTGAGTTCGTCGGTGTGCTCGACCGAGGTGTAGGTGCCGCCGGTCGCCTCGGCGATACAGCTGAGCTGCTTGTTCAGCTTGGTGTCGGGAACCAGGCCGAGGGTGTCGATGGTCATGCCGATGCCCTTGGCGGCGATCTCGCGGGCCACCTCGCACGGGTCGAGCGGGGCGCAGGTGTCCTCGCCGTCGGTGATCAGCACGATCCGCTTGGAGCCGTCGCCGCCCCGCAGATCCTCGGCCGCCTTGAGCAGCGCCGGGCCGATCGGGGTCCAGCCGGTGGGCGAGAGGGTCGCGACGGCCGTCTTCGCCTCGGTGCGGTCCAGGGTGCTGACCGGGTAGAGCTGCGCGGTGTCCTTGCAGCCGGTCCTGCGGTCGTTGCCCGGGTAGTTGGCACCGAGCGTGCGGATGCCGAGCTGGACCTCCTCGGGCGTCGCGTCGAGCACCTCGTTGAACGCCTGCTTCGCCGCGGCCATCCGGGTCCCGCCGTCGATGTCCCGGGTCCGCATGGAACCACTGACGTCGAGGACGAGATCGACCTTCGCGGTGGCCTCGCCCGTGGGTTCGCCGGCGCTCGCCGCGGCCGGGAACGCGATCCCGGCCGCCAGGGCGGCGAGCAGGGCGCACACCCCAGCCGCCAGCCGTTGTCTTCTGATCATCGGCGGATCTTATTGATCAGATGTGCCGGGTTCCAAAACGAGCGTCAGCGGGCCTCGCGGTGCCGGGGATTGGGCAGCTCGGCCCACTGGTCACCGGGCGTCCCCGGTGACATCCGCATCAGCGTCAGCGCCTTGGCGGGCAGCGGCTCTTCCAGCAGCGCGAGCAGGTCGGGGCTGCGCGGCAGATCCCGTACGGCCGTCTCCAGGGCCCTCCCGAGCGCCTGCGCCGAACCCGCCGTACCGGCGAGGGCGCCCGCCACCAGCGACCCGAACAGCTTGCGCCGCAGCGCCGCCACGTCGTCGGTGACGATCCGTCCGGACAGCTCCGGCACCGGGATGCCGTGCCGGGCCAGCCGCGCCGGGCTGACGCGGATGTCGGCGAGGTCGCGGTAGACCAGCCGCAGCGGGGCACCCGTCGCCGAGAGCACGACCAACAGGTTCTGGCCATGCGCCTCAAGGGCCACTCCCAGCTCCAGCAGGCGCAGGCCGACGGTGAGGGTGAGGCGGGTGAAGTCGGCGAGCCAGGCGGGGGATTCGGGCAGCACGGTGGTGGCGAGCGCGGCCACCGGCACGACCCGCTCGCCGCGGGCCGTCGAGGCGTACGTCTGCGGCGACTCCCGCAGCACGGCGGCGAGGTCCGCGGACCCGGCCGCGGCCGCACCCAGTGTGCGCGTGACGTGCAGCAGGCCGTCGGCGCGCGCCGCCAGTGACTCCGCGAACGCCGACAACGTCGCCGACAGCGCGATGGAGTAGAGCGAGATGTCCCGCACCGAGGACGTCAGCCGGGCGCTCAGCGCGGTCTTGACATGCGGCCCGCCGGGCAGCGCGAGCGTCCGCAGGGACATCAGCGGGTGCGCGGTGAGCTGCTCGTCGCAGGTCCGCTTGAGCACATGCGCCGCCTGCCACGGGTGCACCGGCAGCAACAGCCGTTCCCCGTTCCGCATGTCGTCCGGCCACACCCCGGTCACCAGGCACTCGTCGGCCCGGACCGGCAGCATTCCCAGTTCGACCCGCGGCCGGTGCTCGGGCCCGTAGGCCAGCTGCTCGGCCACCGAGAAACCGGGCCGGGAACGGCAGCCCGGATGGAAGGGATGCCCGTCGACCACCCGCTGCTCCCACTCCCAGTCCTGCGCGGGCCACTCGTCCGGGTGGCGCTGCTGATCGGCCCGCGACAGTGCCAACGAGGCCACGCTGTGCCCCAGTTCGGCCGCGAAGTCGACGCAGTGCGGCACCGCCAGGCCGGTCATCAGCCGCGCCGGATGGTCGTAGGCCACGCTGTCCAGATGCACGGCGGTGACGTAGGCCGCGGTGGCGTACGGATCCGCGGCCGGCCCGTGCAGCCGGCGCCCGTCGCGAAGGCGCAGGGTCAGACCGTCCCGGGCCGGGTCCCGGCCGGTGATCCACGGCAGCGGCTCATGGGCGAGCGCCCGCCACAGCCGGGTCAGCACGGCCGCCCGGGCGCCCGGCAGCTCGGCCGCGTACCGTGACACGAGCGCGGGGCGTACGGCGGCCAGCTCGTCGGCGACCTCGGTCTCCGCGGGGTGGGGACGGTGCACGGGCGGGCTCCTCGGGTACGGGTAGGGCGTCACGGACGGAGGTCACGGCATACATACTGATCGTCTCCGCCCGAACGGACCTCGGAGAACGAGTGGATCGCGTGGATCTCATCCCCCCGCACACCGGTGACGACCCCGTCGGCCGTGCCGACGCGTACGCGGCCGCACCGCTCCTGAACTGTCTGCTGCGCGAGGTGGCCGAGCCGGTCGGGCGGGCCGGTGAGCGGCTCACCTACCGGCTGCCGGGTGTCGACCGGCTGCTGCGGGTCCGCGGCGAGCGGCGGCCCGCCGAACCCGAGGTGTACGCGGCGGGCCACTGGCACCACATCGGGCACACCGAACTCGTCAAGCTGGTCGCCGAGGAGCTGCGCCGCGACACGGGGCTGTCCAACCACGAACTCCCCGCCGAGATGATCGACAGCCGGGATGCCGTGGCCGCACTGCTCACCGCCCGCGCCCGGACGACGGCGCCCGAGGACCCTTACCAGCGCTCCGAGCAGTCCCTGATCACCGGACACCCCTACCACCCGGCCCCCAAGGCACGCGGCGGCGGCCCGGTCGCCGGCTGGCTGCCGTACGCCCCCGAGGCCCACGCCCGCTTCCCGCTGGTGCTGCTCGGCGTGCGCGAGGACCTGGTCGTCGAGGAGGGCGACACCTCGGCGCTGGACGCCCTCGGTGAGGCCCCGCCCGGGTACCGGCTGCTGCCGGCCCACCCCTGGCAGCTCGACCTCGTGGACCTCGCGCCCGCCTTTGCCGACCGCCGCCTGGTCCGGCTGGGCACGACCGGCTTCGAGACCTGGCCCACGGCCGCGATCCGCACCCTCTACGTCCCCGGGCGCGACCTCTTCCTGAAGTTCAGCCTCGACGTCCGCATCACCAACGACATCCGGCGGCTGTGGCGCCACGACCTGGTGAAGCTCCGCCGGACGGACGAGGCGGCGGCCACCGCCTTCGCCGCGATGGACGGCCCGGCGGCCTGGCTCGGCGACCGCGGCTACCGCACCGTCGGCTTCGCCTTCGAGGAACTCGCCGTCCTGGTCCGCGACGGACTGCACGGCCCTCTGCTGCCCGGCGCGACCCCGCTGCTCGCCGCGGGGCTGGTGGAGGGCTTCGCGGGCAGCCCGCTCGACGGGGCCCGCGACCCGGAGGCCTGGTGGGAGGCGTATCTGAGGGCTGTCGTGCCCCCGGCCCTGGCGGCCTTCGCCGACCACGGTGTCGTACTCGAGGCACATCTGCAGAACACGCTGGTCGCCGTCGACCAGGACGGCACCCCGGTGCAGGCGCTGTTCCGGGACGCCGAGGGCGTGAAGCTGCTGCCGGACGTCTCACGCGCGGCCGGCTGGGAACGGCTGGTCTACTGCCTGGTCGTCAACCACCTCACGGAGGTCGCCGCCGCTCTGGCCGAACGCCGGCCCGGCCTCGACCCCTGGCCGGCCGTACGCCGCGAACTCGCCCGCCACGACCTGCCCGAGACCGCGGCCCTGCTCACCGCACCGACCCTCCCCGGCAAGACGAACCTGCTGCTGCGCTGGACGGGCGCGGACGGCGCGGACGCCCGCTATCTGCCGCTGCCGAACCCGCTGGCCGCGGGTCGGACGCGCTCGTAGAACCCGTCGAGGCGACCGCGCGCGAGCACGTCACCCGCGGCGGCGAACACGGCCCGCGGCCTGGCGGAGTCCGGCACGGTGTCGCCGCAACGCGAGCCCGAACCCAGCAGCCGTACGCCGTCGGCGGGGGTCCCGGCGTCGAGGCCGCTGCACACGGGGATCGCGACGGTTCGCACAGGAACATTTCGGGCTGCGGGCAGGGAAATTCTCGGTGGCGTAGCCTGAGGCAAAACGAGACGCGGGGGCTTTGAGGATGATGAGAGAGGTCACCGCGACCCGCTACGTCGCACCCCTTCGATCCGGCGGCTCCGTCCCCGGCGTCGTCGAGGCCGACGACCTGGGCACCTACGTGGTGAAGTTCACCGGCTCCGCGCAGGGACACAAGGCGCTGGTCGCCGAAGTGATCGTCGGTGAGCTGGCCCGGGCGCTCGGACTGCGCTTCCCCGAGCTGGTGCTGGTGCACTTCGACCCGGCGATCGCCGACGGCGAGCCCCACCAGGAGGTGCGGGAGCTCCACAGCGCCAGCGCGGGGATCAACCTCGGCATGGACTACCTGCCGGGGGCGCGGGACTTCACCCCTGAGGTCGCGAAGTCCTTCCGGGTCGACGCGCTGGAGGCGGGCCGGATCGTCTGGCTCGACGCGCTGACCGTGAACGTGGACCGCACGGTCCACAGCTCGAACCTGATGGTCTGGCCGACCCTCGGGATCGTGCCCCCGCGCCTGTGGCTGATCGACCACGGGGCGGCCCTCGTCTTCCACCACCGCTGGGACAGCTCGGACCCCACCAAGGCGTACGACTTCCGGCATCACGCCCTCGGCCACTACGCGCCCGACGTACGGGCGGCCGACGCGGAGCTGGCGCCGAAGGTGACGCGGGAGCTGCTGCGGGACATCGCCGCGGAGGTCCCCGACGCCTGGCTGGCCGGAGAGGAGGGCTTCGCGACCCCGGACGACATCCGGGCCGCCTACGTGGACTACCTCCACGCGCGCGTGCAGGCCTCCGCGGACTGGCTCCCCACCGACTTCCCCACCCGGGAGGAACTCGCCGCCGAGGAGGCCCTCCGGACGGCGCGTACCCAGCAAGGCCGCCCGAACTGGCTGAAGCGGGTCCCCGACCTGCACGGCAAACCGGCGGCGGAACAGGATTGGTCGGTGCACCTCGGATGAGTCCCGTCGTACAGATCGAGTACTGCACCCAGTGCCGCTGGCTGCCCCGCGCGGCCTGGCTGGCACAGGAGTTGCTCACCACCTTCGAGGCGGAGCTGACCGAACTGTCGCTCAAGCCCGGAACCGGTGGCGTCTTCGTCGTCCGGGTCGACGACGAGGTGGTCTGGGACCGCCGCGAACAGGGCTTCCCGGAGCCGACGGCCGTGAAGCAGGCCGTACGCGACCGAGTGGCCCCGGGAAGGTCCCTGGGCCACTCCGACAAGGCGTCGCAGGACTAGCTCGCCAGTAGGTCAGCCCTTGAGCTGCTCGTACGCGGGCAGCGTGAGGAAGTCCGCGTAGTTCTCGTCGAGCGAGACCTGGAGCAGCAGGTCGTGGGCCTGCTGCCAGTGACCGGCCGCGAAGGCCTCCTCGCCGATCTCCTGGCGGATGTTGGACAGTTCCTCGGCGGCGACCTTGCGGGCCAGCTCCGGGGTGGCCTTCTCGCCGTTCTCGAACTCGACGCCCGCGTTGATCCACTGCCAGATCTGCGAGCGGGAGATCTCCGCGGTGGCCGCGTCCTCCATCAGGTTGAAGATGGCGACCGCGCCGAGCCCGCGCAGCCAGGCCTCGATGTAACGGATGCCGACCTGGACGGCGTTGACCAGGCCGTTGTACGTCGGCTTGGCGTCCAGGGAGTCGACGGCGATCAGGTCGGCGGCCTCGACGTGGACGTCCTCGCGCAGCCGGTCCTTCTGGTTGGGCTTGTCGCCGAGGACCTTGTCGAAGGACTCCATGGCGATCGGGACCAGGTCGGGGTGGGCGACCCAGGAGCCGTCGAAGCCGTCGTTCGCCTCGCGGTCCTTGTCGGCGCGGACCTTCTCGAAGGCCACCTTGTTGACCTCGGCGTCCCGGCGGGAGGGGATGAACGCCGCCATGCCGCCGATCGCGTGCGCGCCGCGCTTGTGGCAGGTGCGGACGAGGAGTTCGGTGTACGCGCGCATGAACGGGGCCGTCATCGTGACCGCGTTGCGGTCCGGCAGGACGAACTTGGCTCCGCCGTCCCGGAAGTTCTTGACGATGGAGAACAGGTAGTCCCAGCGGCCCGCGTTCAACCCCGAGGCGTGGTCGCGGAGTTCGTAGAGGATCTCCTCCATCTCGTACGCGGCCGTGATCGTCTCGATCAGGACGGTGGCGCGGATGGT
Organism: Streptomyces sp. NPDC001137; assembly: GCF_040298885.1. Taxonomy (NCBI): domain Bacteria; kingdom Bacillati; phylum Actinomycetota; class Actinomycetes; order Kitasatosporales; family Streptomycetaceae; genus Streptomyces; species Streptomyces sp. NPDC001137. Next base: position 32,276 of record NZ_JBEPBA010000005.1, on the reverse strand, counting down.
GCCCTGCGGGATGCCGACGTAGTCCTGCGCGAAGACGAACACGTCGTTCCAGAGACGCGCTTCGAGGTGCGACTCGGTCTTCGGCAGGTAGAAGTACGGGCCCTTGCCGAGGTCGAGCAGGCGCTGGGCGTTGTGGAAGAAGTACAGGCCGAAGTCGACGAAGGCGCCCGGGACGGGGGTGCCGTCGGCGTCGACGAGGTGGCGCTCGTTCAGATGCCAGCCGCGCGGGCGCATGACGACCGTCGCCAGCTCCTCGTTCGGGCGCAGCGCGTACGACTTGCCGCTCGCCGGGTCGGTGAAGTCGATGGTGCGGGTGTAGGCGTCAGCCAGGTTGATCTGGCCGAGGACCACGTTCTCCCAGGTCGGCGCGGAGGCGTCCTCGAAGTCCGCGAGCCAGACCTTGGCGCCCGAGTTGAGGGCGTTGATGGTCATCTTGCGGTCGGTGGGGCCGGTGATCTCCACCCGGCGGTCGTTCAGGGCGGCGGGGGAGGGGGCCACCTTCCAGGAGTCGTCCGCGCGGATCGCGGCCGTCTCCGGCAGGAAGTCGAGTGTGGAGGTGCGGGCGATCTCGGCGCGGCGCTCCGCGCGGCGGGCGAGGAGTTCGTCACGCCGGGGCGTGAACCGCCGGTGCAGCTCGGCCACGAAGGCCAGGGCCGCCTCCGTGAGGACCTCCTCCTGCCGCGGCAGCGGCTCGGCGTCGACGATGGCCAGCGGGGACGGCGCTGGTGCGGACATGAGCTGTCACTTCCTTCAGCGGTGGCACCGGGTGCCAGTCGAACCGGGTACGGCGAGCGACGCCCTTGGAGCGGTAGGGCGCTTCTGAACAGTGGATACTAGTTTCCTCATTGTGGAAGTTCAATGGTTTGTTGATATCGAGATTCTCCGGGTCGAGGGAAGGTGGCGCTCGGTGCCACCCCGGTCACTCAAAGTCCAAGGCTCACTCGAGGTGGACCAGATCGGCTTCCGTGTCGATGTCGTACGGCTGTGCCACGTCCCCGCACTCGACGAGCGTGACCGCCGGCTCGTGCGCCTTGAGGTAGGCGCGGGCCCCGCGGTCCCCGGTGGCGGTCTCGGCGATGCCCGCCCAGTGCGCGCTGCCGAACAGAACGGGGTGATCGCGTACGCCGTCGTAGGCGGCCGAGACCAGGGAGCGCTCGTCCCGGTAGGCGGCCAGCACCCGCCCCGCCGCCTCCGGGCCGATCCCCGGCTGGTCGACGAGCGAGACGAGCGCGGCCCGCGCACCCGTACCGGCCAGTGAGTCCAGCCCGGCCCGCAGTGAGGTGCCCATGCCCTGCTCCCACTCAGGGTTCTCCACCAGCACGCACCCCTCCAGCTCGGCCCGCTCCCGTACGGCGTCGGCCCGCGCCCCCAGGACCACGTGGACGCGGGTGCAGCCGGCCGCGCGCAGCACGCCGACCGCGTGCTCGACGAGCGGCCGTCCATGGTGCTGGAGCAGCGCCTTGGGGCGCCCGCCGAGCCGCCGGCCGCCGCCGGCGGCGAGGACCAGTCCGGCCACCCGCTGTTCGTTCTCCGTCATGGGTCCTGCATACCTGACGCCCGGGCGAGTGCCCGGTTTCCTGGGGCTGAATTTCGGTCCGCACAGTGGCGCACCGGGCATCGGGTGGCGTTTACTGACCCGCGTCCCCCGGCGCCCGACCACCGCCACGGGGGCGCACTGCGGGAGTACGAGGAAACTGCGCACGAGGGCGTGCGAGGGGGAGAGCTGTGTTGCGGAGCTTGGGGCAGAGGCCAGTGACCGGCAGCGACGAGGACCCGAGAGTGGCGGAACTGCGGACCGCGGTGTCGCGGCTGCGCCGCGAACTCGCCGCGCACCCCGCCGAGTTCCCCGACCGCGGCATAGCCGAGGACGAACTGGCCGCCCTCGCCGCGATGACGATCGACGGCGCCCCCGAAATCCCCCGCCTGCGCCGCTCGCTGCTGCTGATCGCCGGGGCGATCGGGTCCGTGAGCGCGCTGGCCAGGGGCTTGTCGGAGGTGCGCAACGCGGTGGACCTTTTCGGGGAACCACCGCGCCGCTGAGTCGCCTTTTCGGGACCCGCTCAGATCTCGACGACCAGTTCGTAGCCGCTGCTCTGCATGTCCTCGCACAGGACGTAGGCGGCGTCGAAGCGCTCCTTGAACTCGGGGGAGCCCTGCCAGGCGCGCATCGCGTCGAGGTCCTGCCAGCTGGCGAAGGACACGAAGGAGTTCGGGTTACGGACGTCGCGGACCAGACGAGCTCCGAGGAACCCCTCGTTCGCCTCCTTGGTCCAGGTCAAAAACTCCCGCCAGCGTTCGATGAACTCGTCGGCGTTACCCTCTTTGACCTGCCACTTCCCCGAGGACCAGTGCTTGTTCTCCTGCAGCATGGTGGACACCTCGTTCCGCTGCCGGACTGCCGGTCCCCCCGGTTTCCAGGCTAGGCCGCCGGCCCCGAGCTTGCGAGTGCCTCCGACAGCTCCACCGCCACCTGCTGCAGCACCGGCACGATCTTGTCCGTCGCCGCCTCCGTGACCCGGCCGGCCGGGCCCGAGATCGAAATGGCGGCGGCGGTGGGGGAGTTGGGCACGGAGACGGCGAGGCAGCGCACCCCCATCTCCTGCTCGTTGTCGTCGACCGCGTAGCCGTCCCGGCGCACCTCCTCGAGGGCGGCCAGGAAACCCTCCGGCGTGGTGATCGTCCTGTCCGTCGCGGCGGGCATGCCGGTACGGGAGAGCAGGGCGCGCACCTCGTCGTCCGGGGTGTTCGCGAGCAGCGCCTTGCCGACGCCCGTGGAGTGCGGGAGCACCCGGCGGCCCACCTCGGTGAACATCCGCATCGAGTGCTTGGACGGCACCTGGGCCACGTAGACGATCTCGTCGCCGTCGAGCAGCGCCATGTTCGCCGTCTCGCCGGTCTCCTCCACCAGGCGGGCCAGATAGGGGCGCGCCCAGGTGCCGAGCAGCCGGGCGGCGGACTCGCCGAGACGGATCAGACGCGGGCCGAGCGCATACCGGCGGTTGGCCTGCTGGCGGACGTATCCGCAGGCCACGAGGGTGCGCATCAGTCGGTGGATGGTGGGCAGCGGCAGCCCGCTGCTCGCGGAGAGCTCGCTGAGCCCCACCTCGCCGCCCGCGTCCGCCATGCGTTCCAGCAGATCGAAGGCGCGCTCGAGGGACTGGACGCCACCGCCGTTGGACTTGGCGGCGGCGTCTACTGCGGGGGCGTCGCTGGCGCTGGACGTCGGCACGGCGTTCCTTTCGGGACTGGCGGGAAGGGCAGAAGCCTACCCGCCGGTCGGTTGACTCCCTGCTTGTGCATCACTACGTTCTGCTTGCTGGAATTGTAATTCCGCTTTGTGGAAACGTCCAGAGTGGTCGCAGGGGGTGCACTGTGGAGAAGTGTGCCCTTGACGGCGCGGAATCGGGAGTGAAGACTCCTTCAACAGAAAGTTGAATTCCGTTACGCGGAAGTAAAACGCGTGGAAGTACATCGCGGCGGCTGAGAGGGGTCCGGGTGTCCGACACAGAGCTGGTGCTGCGCTCGACGCGCGTCATCACACCCGAGGGAACGCGTCCCGCCACGGTCACGGTCGCGGGCGGAAGGATCACCGGCGTGCTCCCGTACGACGCCGCCGTACCCGCGGACGCCCGCCTGGAGGACTTCGGCGACGACGTCCTGCTGCCGGGCCTGGTCGACACGCACGTGCACGTCAACGACCCCGGCCGCACCGAGTGGGAGGGCTTCTGGACCGCCACCCGCGCGGCGGCGGCCGGCGGCATCACCACCCTCGTCGACATGCCGCTCAACTCCCTCCCGCCGACCACGACGGTCGACAACCTCCGTACGAAGCAGGCGGTCGCCGCCGACAAGGCGCACATCGACGTCGGCTTCTGGGGCGGCGCCCTGCCCGACAACGTCAAGGACCTGCGCCCGCTGCACGAGGCCGGCGTCTTCGGCTTCAAGGCGTTCCTGTCGCCGTCCGGGGTGGACGAGTTCCCGCACCTCGACCATGACCAACTCGCCCAGTCCCTGGCCGAGATCGCCTCCTTCGGCGGCCTGCTGATCGTGCACGCCGAGGACCCGCACCACCTCGATGCGGCCCCGCAGCACGGCGGCCCCAAGTACGCCGACTTCCTCGCCTCCCGCCCGCGCGACGCCGAGGACACGGCGATCGCCCAGCTCATCGGCCAGGCGAAACGACTGGGCGCGCGCGTGCACGTCCTGCACCTGTCGTCGAGCGACGCACTCCCGCTGATCGCCGAGGCGAAGGCGGAAGGCGTGCGGGTCACGGTCGAGACCTGCCCCCACTATCTGACCCTGACGGCCGAGGAAGTCCCGGACGGCGCGAGCGAGTTCAAGTGCTGCCCGCCCATCCGCGAGGCCGCCAACCAGGACCTGCTCTGGCAGGCGCTGGCGGACGGCACCATCGACTGCGTGGTCACCGACCACTCCCCGTCCACGGCCGACCTCAAGACGGACGACTTCGCGACCGCCTGGGGCGGCATCTCCGGCCTCCAGCTGAGCCTGGCCGCGGTGTGGACCGAGGCGCGCCGGCGCGGGCACGGCCTGGAGGACGTGGTCCGCTGGATGTCCACGCGCACGGCGGAACTGGTGGGCCTGGACACCCGCAAGGGCGCCATCGAGGCCGGCCGCGACGCCGACTTCGCGGTCCTCGCACCCGACGAGACGTTCACCGTGGACCCGGCGGCCCTCCAGCACCGCAACCGCGTGACGGCGTACGCGGGCAAGACCCTGTACGGCGTCGTGAAGTCGACCTGGCTGCGCGGTGAACGGATCGTCGCGGACGGCGAGTTCACCGGGCCGAAGGGGCAGCTGCTCACCCGCGACCACTGACCGACCCTCCCGCCCCGCAGCGGCCGACCCCAAAAGGAAGATCTGATCATCGTGACGGCGCAGCATCAATCCCGTTCGGCGAGTTTCACCGGCGACGCGAACCCGTACGGAGGCGGTGACCCGTACGCCGACTACCGCACCGCCGACTTCCCCTTCACCCAGTACGCCAACCTCGCCGACCGGCGCCTCGGGGCCGGCGTCATCGCCGCCAACGACGAGTTCTTCGCCCAGCGCGAGAACCTGCTGGTGCCCGAGCGGGCCGAGTTCGACCCCGAGCACTTCGGGCACAAGGGCAAGATCATGGACGGCTGGGAGACGCGCCGCCGCCGTGGCGCCTCCGCCGACCACCCGTGGCCCACGGCCGAGGACCACGACTGGGCGCTGGTCCGGCTGGGAGCGCCGGGTGTCGTACGGGGGATCGTCGTCGACACGGCCCACTTCCGCGGCAACTATCCGCAGGCGGTGTCGGTCGAGGCCACCTCGGTACCCGGCTCACCCTCCCCGGAGGAGCTGCTGGGCGACGACGTGAAGTGGACGACCCTCGTACCGCGCACCCCGGTGGGCGGCCACGCGGCGAACGGTTTCTCCGTCTCCGTCGAGCAGCGCTTCACCCACCTGCGGGTCAACCAGCACCCCGACGGCGGCATCGCGCGCCTGCGCGTGTACGGCGAGGTCGTCCCGGACCCCGAGTGGCTGGCGACCCTGGGCACCTTCGACGTCGTCGCCCTGGAGAACGGCGGTCAGGCCGAGGACGCCTCCAACCTCTTCTACTCCCCGGCCACGAACACCATCCAGCCGGGCCGCTCCCGCAAGATGGACGACGGCTGGGAGACGCGCCGCCGCCGCGACCAGGGCAACGACTGGATCCGCTACCGCCTGGCGGCCCAGTCCCAGATCCGCGCGATCGAGATCGACACGGCGTATCTGAAGGGCAACAGCGCGGGCTGGGCCTCGGTGTCGGTCAAGGACGGTGAGGACGGCGACTGGCGCGAGATCCTGCCGCGCACCCGGCTGCAGCCCGACACCAACCACCGCTTCGTCCTGCCGGCCCCGGCGGTCGGCACCCACGCGCGCGTGGACATCTTCCCGGACGGGGGGATCTCGCGGCTGCGGCTGTACGGCTCCCTGACGGAGGCCGGCGCAACGGGCCTGACGGCCCGGCACCAGGAACTGGGCGGCTGACGCAGTTCCTTCCTCGCCCTCGCCACCTCCTCAAACGCCGGAGGGGCTGGTTTTTCGCCGGCCGGGGTTTGGTTTTTCAGCCCGTCCGGCGTTTGAGGACGAGGCCGTTCAGGCCGAAGCGGGCGTCTGGGGGGCGGCAGCCCCCAGGTACGGGACGGGAAGGGGCGGCGGGGGCGAAAACCTCTCCGGACCAGGCCGGAACTCTTTCCTCCACCTCCCGCGTTCTCCCCACGTGACACTTCAGCAAGAGATCGTCGGCAACGCCATGCAGATGGCGGTCGTCAACCTGAGCCCCGGCCAGACCGTCTACTGCGAGGCCGGAAAGTTCCTGTTCAAGACCACGAACGTGACCATGGAGACTCGCCTCTCCGGTCCGTCGAACAACGGCGGGCAGCCCCAGGGCGGCGGAGGCGGCGGCATGGGCGGCATGCTGCGCCAGGCCATGGGTACGGCCATGCAGGTCGGCCAGCGGATGCTCGCGGGCGAGTCGATCGCGTTCCAGTACTTCAGCGCACAGGGCGGCGAGGGCACCGTCGGCTTCGCGGGCGTGCTCCCGGGCGAGATGCGCGCCCTGGAACTCGACGGCACACGCGCGTGGTTCGCCGAGAAGGACGCCTTCGTGGCCGCCGAGTCCACCGTCGACTTCGGCATCGCCTTCCAGGGCGGCCGCACCGGCATGAGCGGCGGCGAGGGCTTCGTCCTGGAGAAGTTCACCGGGTACGGCACGGTGATCATCGCGGGCGCGGGCAACTTCATCGACCTCAACCCGGCGGACTTCGGCGGCCGCATCGAGGTCGACACGGGCTGCGTCGTCGCCTTCGAGGAAGGCATCCAGTACGGCGTCCAGCGCGTCGGCGGACTCAACCGCCAGGGCATCATGAACGCCGTCTTCGGCGGCGAGGGCCTGTCCCTGGCGACTTTGGAGGGCAACGGCCGGGTGATCCTGCAGTCCCTCACCATCGAGAGCCTGGCGAACGCCCTGAAGAAGGCCCAGGGCGGCGACAAGCAGGGCCCGACGGGCGGACTGTTCTCCACGCACGCCGGGTGAGGTGCCCTACCCCCGGCCGATCGGTGACGACCGACCGATGAGTTGCGGGCGCCGGTGGGGTCTGAGGTGATGACAACAGACCCCACACCAGGAAGCAGGCACCCGCCATGGGAAAGCTGGTCTCCACGATCTTCGTCACCCTCGACGGCGTCTACCAGGCCCCCGGCGGCCCCCAGGAGGACACCCGGGGCGGCTTCGAGCACGGCGGCTGGAGTTTCGTGTACGGCGACGAGGACTTCGGCCGGTTCGTCGGCGAGGTCTTCGAACGCCCCGCCGCGTTCCTCCTCGGCCGCCGCACGTACGACATCTTCGCCGCGTACTGGCCGAAGGTGACCGACCCCGCCAACCGCATCGCCGCCCAACTGAACGCGCTGCCGAAGTACGTACCGTCGTCCACCCTCGGCGACCCCGCCTGGGCCGGCACGACGGTGATCAGCGGTGACCTCGCCAAGGAGGTCACCGCCCTCAAGGAGCGCACCGACGGCGAGCTCCAGGTGCACGGCAGCGGCGCCCTCGTCCAGTCCCTGCTGGACCTCGGCCTCGTCGACACCCTCCACCTGGTGACGTTCCCGGTGGTGCTCGGCACCGGCCTCCGGCTCTTCAGGGAGGGCGCCGTCCCGACCAAGTTCCGCCACACCGGCGGCCGTACCACCCCCGCCGGGGTCTCCATCCAGACGTACGACGTGGCCGGACGGCCCGACTACGGCTCGTACGAGCTCCCGGAAAACGCCTAGCCGAAGATCCACCGTACCGGTACGGTGATCGCTCCCGTGGGAGCCGCCGACGTCTCCGCACGCCCGCCGGAGACCGGGAGAGCCGCCCCCATGTCGTCGATCGCCGTACCGCGCACGCTCGCGCCCCGCCGGGCCTGGCTCACCGATCTGCCGGTGCTGCTCGTCGCGGTCGTGTGGGGCGCCAGCTATCTCGCCGCCAAGGACATCACCACCGCCCGGACGGTGCTCGCCGTGCTGGTGCTGCGCTTCGCCGTGGTCCTGCCCGTGCTCGCCGTCGTCGCGTGGCGCTCGCTGCGTGCCCTCACCGTCGCCCAGTGGCGCGGCGCCGCCCTGCTCGGGCTGATCCTCGGCGGGATCTTCCTGCTGGAGACGTACGGCGTCGTCCACACCTCGGCGACCAACGCCGGCCTCATCATCAGCCTCACCATGATCTTCACTCCGCTCGCCGAGGCCGCCGTCGCCCGTGTCCGGCCGCCGCGGGCGTTCCTCGCCGCGGCTGGCCTCTCCGTCCTCGGCGTCGTCCTGCTCACCCAGGGCGGCGGCTTCACCCGCCCCTCCCTCGGCGATCTGCTGATGCTGCTCGCCGCCCTCGCCCGCACCGTGCACGTCCTCGCGATGTCCCGCATCAGGGCCGTCCGGGGCGCGGATGCCCTGCCGCTCACCACCGTCCAACTCGCCGCCGCCGTCGTCGTGTTCGCGGTCCTGTCCGCGGGCGCCGACACCACGCCGTGGGGCACGGCGGCCGGCTTCGGGGTGCACGAGTGGGCCGGGCTGCTGTTCCTGTCCGTGTGCTGCACGCTGTTCGCGTTCTTCGTGCAGATGTGGGCCGTGCGCCGGACGTCCCCCTCGCGGGTCAGCCTGCTGCTCGGCACCGAGCCCCTGTGGGCCGCAGCGGCCGGTATCGCGCTCGGCGGCGAACGGCTCGGAGTTCTTGGTCTGACGGGCGGTGCGCTGGTGCTTGTGGGGACCGCGTGGGGACGCAGGGCCGCAGGTTAACGTGCGGAAAACTCATCGGACTTGACGGGAAATTCTCCCGACTTGACATTGACATGCCACTGTCTACGCGCGTCATCATGACGGCATGACATCCCCCACACGCACCACTCGCATCGGTGCCGCAGCCGCCCTGCTGTCCGCCCTCCTCGTGGGCGGCGCCGTCACCGCCACCCCGGCGTCCGCCGCCGTCGGCAGCATCTGCTACAGCGCCCTGCCCTCCCAGGCGTACGACACCCTCGACCTGATCGAGCAGGGCGGGCCGTACCCGTATTCGCAGGACGGCACCGTCTTCTCGAACCGTGAGCGTGTCCTGCCCAGCCAGCCGTCCGGGTACTACCACGAGTACACGGTCATCACCCCCGGCTCCTCCACGCGCGGTGCCCGCCGCATCGTGACCGGTGAGGAGACCCAGGAGGACTACTACACCTCGGACCACTACGCCACGTTCAACCTGATCGACTTCGGCTGCTGAGCGACTTCCCCCGCTCAGTCGCTCCGAGGGAACGGTGCGCCGGAAGTCCGGTCGGCGCTCATCCGGACTTCCGGCTCTCCGCGGCGGCGAACAGCGCGAGCGCCAGCACCACCAGGGCGACGCTCGCATAGACCCCGTAGCCGTCCAGGAAGCCGAGCCGTTGCACGAGGCCCACATGCCAGTGGGTGAACTCGTGCACCAGGCCCAGCACGCCCTGCACCAGGGCGATGAATCCCAGGAGCTCCAGCAGCTGCTTCATGCCCCGACCCTCGCCCCGCGGACCCCCCACAGACATCGGCCGCGGGGCGAGTCGTGCCCGACGGAAGTCCACCGTCCGGCGGCGCCGTGCACCGAAAGTCTCCAAGGGTGCGACTTTGGTCGTGAATCCTCCGTGTGGAGGGGTGACGGCGCGCCGCACTGCGTAGATTTGTCGACCGTGAGGGATGACAAGCCGACACCGGACGCGGGGGTCATAGGCCGCAGATGGCTGTTCCCGTCGGCCGTACTGCACGAGATCGACCCCGACACCGGCCGGTCCGGGCGGCCCCGGCGCACCGCGCGGGACTGGGTCGTCGACTTCACCTGCTTCCTGCTCGCCGTGGCCATCGGTCTGGCGGCCGCGGACACCCTGCACCACGACACGCACACCCCGCACGCCCTCGCCGTGGTCGACCAGCTGCTCGGTGCGCTGTCCTGCGCCGCGGTGTGGGCGCGCCGCCGGTGGCCGCTCGGGCTGGCCGTCGCGATGATCCCCGTCGGCCTCCTGTCGAACACGGCGGGCGGCGCCGGGATGGTCGCCGTCTTCACGCTCGCCGTGCACCGGCCCTTCCGGTACGTCGCCTGGATCGGCGGCATCTCCCTCGCGCTGATCCCGCTGTTCTTCTGGATGCGCCCGGACCCCGACCTGCCGTACGCGGGCGCGGTCGCGTTCACGGAGCTGTTCACCCTCGCCGTCATCGGCTGGGGCATGTTCGTACGGTCCAAGCGCCAGCTCATGGTGAGCCTGCGCGACCGCGCCCGGCGTGCCGAGACGGAGGCGCAGCTGCGCGCCGAGCAGGCGCAGCGGCTCGCCCGCGAGGCCATCGCCCGGGAGATGCACGACGTCCTCGCACACCGGCTGACCCTGCTGAGCGTGCACGCGGGTGCCCTGGAGTTCCGGCCCGACGCGCCCCGGGAGGAGGTCGCGCGGGCCGCCGGCGTCATCCGGGAGAGCGCGCACGAGGCCCTTCAGGACCTGCGGGAGATCATCGGCGTCCTGCGGGCGGGCGAGCCCGACGACGCGGGCCGCCCGCAGCCGACGCTCGCCGCGCTGGACGGGCTGGTCGCCGAGTGCCGCGAGGCCGGCATGAAGGTCACCCTCGCAAGCCGCGTCACCGACCCCGCCGCCGTCCCGTCCTCCGTCGGCCGCACCGCGTACCGCATCGCCCAGGAGGCCCTGACCAACGCCCGCAAACACGCCCCCGGCACCGAGGTCACCGTGTACGTCACGGGCGCCCCGGGTGAGGGCCTCGTCGTGGACGTACGCAATCCCGCCCCGGAGGGGGAGGTGCCCGCGGTGCCCGGCTCCGGGCAGGGGCTGATCGGGCTGACGGAACGGGCCACCCTGACCGGTGGCCGGCTGGAGCACGGGCCGGAGCCGGACGGCGGGTTCCGGGTGCGGGCCTGGCTGCCCTGGGGATGAGACGACCCGGGCGCGGCGGTCCCGCCCGCCGTGATTACGTAAGGCCCATGACTGCGATCAGACTGCTCCTCGTGGACGACGATCCCCTGGTGCGGGCCGGGTTGTCCCTGATGATGGGCGGCGCCGAGGACATCGAGATCGTCGGCGAGGCCGCCGACGGCGCCGAGGTCGAGGAACTCGTCGACCGCACCCGCCCCGACGTGGTCCTCATGGACATCCGGATGCCGTCGGTCGACGGCCTGACGGCCACCGAGCGGCTGCGGGAGCGCAAGGACGCGCCGCAGGTCGTGGTCCTCACCACCTTCCACGCCGACGAACAGGTGCTGCGCGCCCTGCGCGCGGGTGCCGCCGGGTTCGTCCTGAAGGACACCCCGCCCGCCGAGATCGTCGACGCCGTGCGCCGCGTCGCGGCGGGCGACCCCGTGCTGTCGCCCACCGTCACACGGCAGTTGATGGAGCACGCCGCGGGCTCCGGGGCCGACACCCGGCGCACGCACGCGCGCGTGCGCATCGACGCCCTCAACGACCGCGAACGCGAGGTCGCCGTCGCGGTCGGCCGCGGCCTGTCCAATGCCGAGATCGCCGCCACGCTCTTCATGAGCGTCGCCACCGTGAAGACCCATGTCTCCCGCGTCCTGGCCAAGCTGGACCTCAACAACCGTGTGCAGATCGCCCTGTTGGCGTACGACGCGGGCCTTCTGGAGGAGCCGGAGGGGAACGGGCACTGAGCGCTCCGCGGGATGCGCCGGCCGGTCGTCCGCGGCGTCGTCGTGGCCTGTCGCGCCCCGCGGCGGCGCACATCGGCTGTGAGATGAGCCGCTGCCGCGGCGGGGCCCCGCGCAATTTCAGGGCGCGGTCGGACGGCTGCGGACGTCGCGCGACCGCGCAGGATCCGTCCGGCGGACGGGCACTGACGCGGCCCGCCGTGCGTTGTCGGTGCACCGGGGGAGAACCGGGCGGGGGACGGGGCGGGACGGGGAGAGCATGGCGGACTTGATCGACCTGGGGGACTTCGGCGACGGATTCCGCGAGGACCCGCATTCCGTGTACGCGCGACTGCGCGAGCGCGGGCCGGTGCACCGGGTGCGGCTGCCCGTGCCCGACCAGCACCACGTGACCTGGCTCGTCGTCGGCCACGAGGAGGCGCGCACGGCGCTCGCCGATCCGCGGCTGGCCAAGGACAGCAGCAGGATCGGCATGGTCTTCCTCGACGAGGAGCTGATCGGGAAGCATCTGCTGGCTTCCGACCCGCCCCAGCACACACGCCTGCGTGGCCTGGTCTCACGGGCCTTCACCATGCGCCGCGTGGAGGAACTGCGGCCCAGGATCCAGGAGATCACCGACGGGCTGCTCGACGCGATGCTGCCGCTCGGCCGCGCCGACCTCGTGGACTCCCTGGCGTATCCGCTGCCGATCACCGTCATCTGCGAGCTGCTCGGCGTACCCGAGCTGGACCGCGGCGAGTTCCGCAAGTTGTCGTCGGAGGCGGTCGCGCCGACCGACGCGAACCTCGAACACAAAGCGTTCACGCGGCTCGCCGAGTACCTCACCGAGCTCATCGAGGACAAGCGGTGCGCCGGACCGAGCGGCGACCTGCTCAGCGATCTGATCCGCACCACCGCCGAGGACGGCGACCGGCTCTCCCCGGGCGAACTGCGCGGTATGGCCTTCATTCTGCTCATCGCCGGGCACGAGACAACGGTCAACCTGATCGGCAACGCCGTCCACGCCCTGCTCACGCACCCGGACCAACTCGCCGCAGTGCGCGCCGACTTGAGCCTCGTCGACGGGGTGGTCGAGGAGACGCTGCGCTACGAAGGGCCGGTGGAGAACGCCACGTTCCGGTTCGCCGCCGAACCCCTGGAGATCGGCGGCACACAGGTGGAGAAGGGCGACTTCGTGATGGTCGGCCTCACCGCGGCCGACCGCGACGGACTGCGCTACCCCGCCCCGGACCGCTTCGACATCCACCGCGACACCCGCGGCCACCTGGCCTTCGGCCACGGCATCCACTACTGCCTCGGCGCCCCTTTGGCCCGACTCGAAGCCCGTACGGCGATCCGCACCCTCCTGGAGCGGGCCCCCGGCCTGGCCCTCGACGGCCCACCCGGCGAATGGCTCCCCGGCATGCTGATGCGCGGGGTGCGCAGCCTGCCGGTGAGCTGGTAGAACACCGTGATCCAGAAGGACCCAGGGGGCATGCGTGCTGCGCACCGCGGAGATCACCGCCGAGCTGACCGGACAGCTCGGCGGCGACAACTTCCACAATCTGCACTGGCGTTCAAAACTCGAGTTCAGCGTGGACTGCTTCATCTGTGAGCGGACCGGCCGTACCACGGTCTACGAGCGTGGCGCGGAGCGGGCGCTGTGCTCGGGCAGCCGCAGCGGCTTCCGGCGCCACTACGCGGCGGGCCGGATCGCCGCGTACGACACCACGTCCGGCAAGGAGCGGCTGGCACTGCGGGCCCTGGTCGACTTCTGGTGGTCGCCCTTCGAGGACGCGAAGGACGGCCGGCGGGGCGAGGCGCCGACCAGCCATCCCTGGGTGCGGCTGCACCTCGGGTACTACTGCCCGAAGACCAAGGAGTCCGGCACGAACAGCATCCAGACCAACGTGGTCCGGCCGTACGAACTGCGCTGCGCCCACTGCGAGTCACTCATGGCCACGGACGCCACGGCACCCGCGATACGCCTGCTCACCTGAACGCGGACTCGGCCCGGCCCGGGATCTCCGCGAGTGCCACCTGTCTGCGTTCCCGTCGTGAGACCTCGCAGGCCTCGGCGATGCGCAGCGCCTGGAGGGCCTCGCGGCCGTCGCAGGGGTTGGGGCGCTGGCCGAGGACGACCTCGACGAACGCGGCCAGCTCGGCCTCGTAGGCGGGTCCGAAGCGCTCGAGGAAGCCGGACCACGGCTTGTCCGCCGCCGGGGGCCCGGTCGGCTCCGTGGACGCGATCGGCGTGCGGTCGTCCAGGCCGACGACGATCTGGTCGAGCTCCCCGGCCAGCTCCATGCGGACGTCGTAGCCGGCGCCGTTCAGCCGCGTCGCCGTGGCCGTGGCGAGGGTGCCGTCGTCGAGTGTGAGCAGCGCGGCCCCCGTGTCCACGTCACCCGCCTCCCGGAACATCGGCGGCCCGGCGTCGGACCCGGCCGCGTACACCTCGACGACCTCGTGTCCCGTCACCCAGCGCAGCGCGTCGAAGTCGTGGATCAACGCGTCCCGGTACAGCCCGCCGGACAGCCGCAGCCACCCCGGCGCGGGAGGAACCTGGTCGGACGTCACCGCCCGTACGGTGTGCAGCCGCCCGAGCCGGCCCGCGAGCACCGCGTCGCGCGCGCCCGTGTAGCCCGCGTCGAAGCGGCGCTGGAACCCCATCTGCAGAATCGTCCCGGCCGCCTCGACCTCGCTGATGGCATGCAGGGTGCCGGGCAGATCCAGTGCTATGGGCTTCTCGCAGAACACCGGGAGCCCCGAGCGTGCTGCCCGACCGATCAGTTCGGCGTGGGCCGACGTCGCCGTCGTGATCACCACGGCGTCCACGCCCCACTTGAAGATCTCGTCGACCCCCGGCGCGGCCGTCTCCCCGAGGCGGAGCGCGAGTTCCTGGGCCCGCGCCGGATCCACATCCGTGAGGATCAGCGACCCCACGTCACGGTTGCGGCTGAGCGTGTTCGCATGGATGGTGCCGATCCGGCCCGTACCGATGACCCCGATGCGCATGAAAACAAAGTGAGGGTTCAGTGCGTACGCTGTCAATGCATATGTCCGGACAATCGAACTACACAACTTCCCGTCAACAACTCGTGGAGCTACGCTCGCCCCGTGCCGAAACCAGAAGTGGACCCGACCGCATCGCTCGAGCTCCGTGTGGACCGGAGCTCTCCGGTGCCGTTGTACTTCCAGCTGTCCCAGCAGCTCGAAGCGGCGATCGAGCACGGAGCGCTCACCCCCGGCAGCCTGCTGGGCAACGAGATCGAGCTGGCCGCGCGGCTCGGCCTGTCCCGGCCCACGGTCCGCCAGGCCATCCAGTCCCTCGTCGAGAAGGGCCTCCTGGTGCGCCGCCGCGGCGTGGGCACACAGGTCGTCCACAGCCAGGTCAAGCGCCCCCTCGAGCTCTCCAGCCTCTACGACGACCTGGAGGCGGCCGGCCAGCGCCCCGCCACCAAGGTGCTCGTCAACAAGGTCGTCCCCGCGACCGCCGAGGTCGCCGCGGCCCTCAACGTGGCGGAGGACAGCGACGTCCACCGAGTGGAGCGCCTGCGGCTGGCGCACGGTGAGCCGATGGCCCACCTGTGCAACTTCATCCCGCCGGGCCTGCTCGACCTGGACACCGCCCAGCTGGAGGCCACCGGCCTGTACCGCATGATGCGCGCCGCCGGGATCACCCTGCACAGCGCCCGCCAGACGATCGGCGCCCGCGCCGCCACCGCCGCCGAGGCCGACCGCCTCGCCGAGAGCGAGGGCGCCCCCCTGCTCACCATGCAGCGCGTCACCTTCGACGACACGGGCCGCGCGGTCGAGTACGGCACCCACACGTACCGCCCGACGCGCTACTCGTTCGAGTTCCAGCTGCTCGTACGGTCCTGAGGGGCCGGGGGTCGGGAGCCGGCCCCGGTTCGTCGCAATGTCAGGACAAACCGATTGGGTCTGCGGCCTTCGCCACACATCGCGCCCCCCTGTGCTCCCCCGCACAGCACCCTTACCCACGGTGAGGCAGAATCGGGCCTTGATGAGCACCTACGGCAACTTCACCGCCCCCATAGGGTCCAGGCGTGCCCCCGCGCTCCGTACCGTCGGCACCCGGGAGCGCCGCTCGCACCTGACCGCACCCCGCGTGCCCACGGTCGGCATCGACATCGGCGGCACAAAAGTGATGGCGGGCGTCGTCGACGCCGACGGCAACATCCTGGAGAAGCTCCGCACGGAGACCCCGGACAAGTCCAAGAGCCCCAAGGTCGTCGAGGACACCATCGTCGAACTGGTCCTGGACCTCTCCGACCGGCACGACGTGCACGCGGTCGGCATCGGCGCGGCCGGCTGGGTCGACGCCGACCGCAACCGCGTCCTGTTCGCCCCCCACCTGTCCTGGCGCAACGAGCCCCTGCGGGACCGGATCGCGGGCCGCCTCGCGGTCCCGGTCCTGGTGGACAACGACGCCAACACCGCCGCCTGGGCCGAGTGGCGCTTCGGCGCCGGCCGCGGCGAGGACCACCTCGTCATGATCACGCTCGGTACCGGCATCGGCGGCGCGATTCTGGAGGACGGCCAGGTCAAGCGGGGCAAGTACGGCGTCGCGGGTGAGTTCGGCCATATGCAGGTCGTGCCCGGCGGCCACCGCTGCCCGTGCGGCAACCGCGGCTGCTGGGAGCAGTACAGCTCCGGCAACGCGCTGGTCCGCGAGGCCAAGGAACTGGCCGCTGCCGACTCCCCGGTGGCGTACGGGATCATCGAGCACGTCAAGGGCAACATCGCCGACATCACCGGCCCGATGATCACCGAGCTGGCCCGCGAGGGCGACGCGATGTGCATCGAGCTGCTCCAGGACATCGGGCAGTGGCTCGGCGTCGGCATCGCGAACCTGGCGGCCGCGCTGGACCCGTCCTGCTTCGTGATCGGCGGCGGCGTCTCGGCCGCCGACGACCTGCTGATCGGCCCCGCGCGGGACGCCTTCAAGCGTCAGCTCACCGGCCGCGGCTACCGCCCCGAGGCCCGTATCGCGCGCGCCCAGCTCGGCCCCGAGGCCGGCATGGTCGGCGCCGCCGACCTCGCCCGCCTGGTCGCCCGCCGCTTCCGCCGCGCCAACCGGCGCCGGGTCGAGCGGCACGAGCGCTACGGGCGGTACCTGGAGACCCGCCGCTCCACCCGGGACACCGCATGACCGCCTCGCTGCCGCGCCAGGCCCTGCCCCCGGACGAGCCGCAGAAGCCGGCCGAGGACCGCCGGCACAAGATCCGCCGCAGGGCGCTCACCCTGCTCATCATCGTGCTGCTCATCGGCGTCCCGGCCGGCTACCTGGTGATCTCCGCCAACCAGAGCCGCGACAGCGGCAAGGACAAGGAGGCCAAGTACGCGGCGACCGGTCTGACCAAGGGCTGGCCGTCGAAGGTGCAGCGCCGCCTCTACCAGGTGCCGATGCCGCACCCCTCGGGCAAGGTCGCGAGCTACGAGACGAACAACTGGAAGACCAGCCGTCTCTACGTCCAGTTCCAGACCCCCCTGCGCAACCTCGACGTCTTCCTGCACGACATGGGCGTCACCCGCGCCGATCTGAAGCGGGGCGACATCACGATCAGCGCACGCGACCAGAAGATCACCGGCTGGGACTTCACCAGCCCGGGCCCCTGGTACGGCCTGGTCCACCACCAGAAGGCACCCAAGCCCACCCAGTACGTCATGATGAGCCTGGGGAACAGGAACAACCCGTTCTTCTACGTCGTCTCCCGTACGGTTCCCTGACGCGGCCGGCCTCGGCACGGCCGCCGGAGCCGATTGTCAGACCCCGCCCGTAGAGTCGAAGACGTCTGATCCGACTCACGGGACGGGAGGTGACAGGTCGTATGAGCGACACCGCTGCGGTGGCCGCGCGTGCGGGGGAGCAGGGCGCGGGGGAGTCCGTGCCCGTCCGGCTCGCGGCCGTCTTCCTGCCCGCCCCGCTGCCCAGGGACGGCCGGATCGCCTTCTGGGATCCCGAGGGCGGCCCACTGACCGCCGGGGACACCGAGCTCACGGTCGTACGGCCGCATGGCGCGGGAGTACGGCGCAGGACCGCCCCCGCGCTCTCCCTCCCGGTCGGCGAGGCGCTGCCCCACCTCGTCCGTGCCCGCCGCGACCCGGCCGCCCACCCCGCCACCGCCTGCTGGGGCGCGGCCGCACTGCACGCGCTGCGGCTGATCGCCCGCGGACGCCTGCTGCCCGGCCTGACGGCCGCCGGTCACGACGCCTGGCGGGCCGGCCCCCTGGACCCGGAGGACATCGCGCACATCCGGTCGGTCGCCGCGGCCCTGCCGTACGAGGGCCACGCGGTCCCGCTGCCCGGCCCGGGCCCGCTCAGGCTGCCCGAGCCGGAGGCGCTGCTGCGCTCCTTCCTGGACGCGGTCGCCGACACCCTCCCGCGCACCCCCGCCGCACCGCACGCTTCCGGCAGGCCCTTCGCCGACCGCCGCCCGCAGCGCCTGCCCGACGCCCACGACTGGGCCGCCGAGGTGGCCGCCGGCATGGACGCGGGCGTACGGATCTCGCTCCGCCTCGACCTGTCGGCGTACGAGCTGTTCGACCGGGACGAGGCGGTGCGCACCGCGGGCGCCGCGATCGTCCAGGTGCACAGCCTCGCCGACCCCACGCTGATCACCGACGCGGCGGCCCTGTGGGCGGGCGAGGCGGACGCGGCGTTCGGCCCGCGCGCCCGCGTGGACGCGGCCCTCGCCGTGCGGCGCGCCGCGAGGATCTGGCCGCCGCTGGACCGGCTCTCCGAGCAGGACGTGCCCGACGTCCTGCCGCTGTACGACGAGGAGCTGGGCGAACTGCTCGGCGTGGCGGCGACCCGGCTCGCGGCCGCCGGGGTCGCCGTGCACTGGCCCCGGGACCTGGCCCAGGACCTGAGCGCGGCCGCGGTGGTCCGGCCCGCACCGGGCTCCGCGACCGACGGCACCGGCTTCTTCGAGAGCGAGGAACTCCTCCAGTTCCGCTGGCAGCTGGCGCTCGGCGGCGACCCGCTCAGCGAGGCCGAGATGGACGCGCTGGCCGAGGCCCACCGTCCGGTGGTGCGGCTGCGGGACCGCTGGGTCCTGGTCGACCCCGCCCTGGTCCGCAAGGCCCGCAAGCGCGAACTGGGCCTGCTCGACCCGGTGGACGCACTCTCGGTCGCGCTCAGCGGCAGTGCGGAGGTGGACGGCGAGACGGTCGAGGCGGTACCGGTCGGCGCCCTGGCGGCCCTGCGTGACCGTCTGACGGCCGGGGTACGTCCCGCCGAACCGCCCCCGGAGCTGCACGCCACCCTCCGCGACTACCAACTCCGGGGCCTGGCCTGGCTGGACCTCATGACCTCCCTCGGCCTCGGCGGCTGTCTCGCCGACGACATGGGACTCGGCAAGACGATCACGCTCATCGCGCTGCACCTCAAGCGCGCCCGCAGCGAGCCGACCCTGGTCGTCTGCCCGGCCTCCCTGCTCGGCAACTGGCAGCGGGAGATCACCCGGTTCGCGCCCGGCGTCCCCGTCCGCCGCTTCCACGGCCCGGACCGCACCCTGGACGACCTGACCGACGGCTTCGTCCTCACCACCTACGGCACGATGCGGACGACGGCACCGCGCCTCGCCGAGCAGCGCTGGGGCATGGTCGTCGCGGACGAGGCGCAGCACGTCAAGAACCCGTACTCGGCGACGGCGAAGGCCCTGCGCACCATCCCGTCCCCGGCGCGCGTGGCCCTCACCGGCACCCCCGTGGAGAACAACCTCTCCGAACTCTGGGCCCTGCTCGACTGGACGACACCGGGACTCCTCGGCCCCCTGAAGGCCTTCCGCGCCCGGCACGCCCGCGCCGTGGAGAACGGCGAGGACGAGGAGGCGGTGACCCGCCTGGCCCGTCTGGTCCGCCCCTTCCTCCTGCGCCGCAAGAAGTCCGACCCCGGCATCGTCCCGGAGCTGCCGCCCAAGACGGAGACGGACCATCCGGTGCCGCTCACCCGCGAACAGGCGGCCCTTTACGAGGCGGTGGTGCGGGAGTCCATGCTGGCCATCGAGACCTCGGACGGCATCGCACGCCGGGGCCTGGTGCTCAAGCTGCTCGGCGCGCTGAAGCAGATCTGCGACCACCCCGCGCTGTATCTCAAGGAGGAGGCCGCCCAGGACGAACGGCTGCTCGCGCGTTCCGGCAAACTCGCCCTCCTGGACGAGCTGTTGGACACCCTGTTGGCGGAGGACGGCTCGGCACTCGTCTTCACCCAGTACGTGGGGATGGCCCGCCTGATCACCGCGCATCTGGCCTCCCGGGCGGTCCCGGTGGACCTGCTCCACGGCGGCACACCGGTACCGGAGCGCGAACGGATGGTGGACCGCTTCCAGAGCGGCGCGACCCCCGTACTGGTGCTGTCGTTGAAGGCGGCCGGCACTGGCCTGAACCTGACCCGCGCGGGCCATGTCATCCACTTCGACCGCTGGTGGAACCCGGCGGTCGAGGAACAGGCCACCGACCGCGCCTATCGCATCGGGCAGACCCAGCCGGTCCAGGTCCACCGCCTCATCACCGAGGGCACGGTCGAGGACCGCATCGCCGAAATGCTGGAGTCCAAGCGGGCGTTGGCCGACGCCATCCTCGGCTCCGGCGAGTCGGCCCTCACCGAACTGACCGACCGCGAACTCACCGACCTGGTCACGCTCCGGAGGCCGACATGACCCCGGGCCCGGCCGACGAGGCCCGCCGGGCGCTGCGGCAGGCGCGGGGGTCGGCAGCGGAAGAACCTGCCGGCGCGGTGCGGAGAGAGCCCCCGGGAGCGGGGGTTGCGCAGCAGCCGGACGCCGAGGAGCCCCAGGCATCGACGCAGGGGCCCGAGGGACCCGGCGATGCCGCAGCCAGGCCAGGTGATGCCGCCCGTGCGGCGTTGCGCCGGGCTGTTTCGGCCAGGCGCGGCGGCGGTGTGGGCGTTGGCGACCCGCACACCGACGCGATGCCCTCGGTTCCTGGACCGGACGACGGTTCCGACAGTGCCGCGTCCCCGACGTCGGGGAGCGACCGCGATGCGGCGGAGGACACGCACGACTCCGGTGAGGGGCCAGTCGGCCCCCCGGCGGTACCGGACACCTCAGCGACTCGCCCCGCTGATGTCGCCCGTGAGGCCTTGCGCGCTGCCAGAGCGGAGTCCCGGCAGGCACGGACGGTCGCCGAGCGGACGGAAGCCGAAGCCGGTCGGCGGTCGCGCCGCCCCGCGCCGCCGAGCGACCGCACCCGCGGCGATGCGCCCCGCCGTGCCGCCGGCGTGCGGGCGCGAGACTTGAGAGACCTGCTCGCCGACAGCTTCCGCATGCCCGGCTCGGCGAACGAGCCGGAAACGGTGCTCGACGACAACGAGGCCACGAAGAAGGGGAGTTCGGGGCCGCGCGCAGCCACGCCGGAGTCCGACCCGGAGGCAGCCGTACAGACAGATACCCGCATGGATCAGCCGCGCGCCGACCGGCCCCCGACCGGCACCGCGCCCTCCACCCCCACCCCGGCCTCCCTCCCCCCACACTCCATGGCCGCCCCCTCCCGCGACGGCGAGCTGCGCCGCACCTTCCCCGCGTTCCGGTCCCGTACCTCCCGCTCCCCGGCCGACGCCTCCTTCGCCGAAACATGGTGGGGCAATGCCTGGGTCACGGCCTTGGAGGAGGGTGCGCTGGACGCCAAGCGGCTGGCGCGTGGCCGGAGTTACGCCGAGCAGGGCCATGTGGACGCCATCACGGTGACGCCCGGACTCGTGCTCGCGTATGTGCAGGGCAGCCGCCCGCGCCCGTACCGCGTCCAAGTGCGGCTGCGGACGCTGGAGGACGCCGACTGGGCGCGGTTCCTGGACGCCGCCGCCGAGCGGCCCGGGCACATCGCGGCGCTGCTCGACAAGGAGCTGCCCCAGGGGCTCGCCGACTGCGGAGTGCCGTTGCTGCCGGGCCCGCGCGACCTCGACCCGCACTGCAGCTGCCCCGATCGCGGCCACCCCTGCAAACACGCCGCCGCCCTCTGCTACCAGACGGCACGCCTCCTCGACGCCGACCCCTTCGTACTGCTCCTGCTGCGCGGTCGCGGGGAACGCGAGCTGCTCGACGCGCTCTCCCGACTGAGCGCCACGCGCGCGGCCCGCGCCGCCCAGGAGCAGGAACCGGCCCCGCTTCCCGGCGTCCGCGCGACGGAAGCCCTCACGCCCCGCCGACTACCGCCGCTCCCGGCCCCGTTGCCCGTCCCACCGCACCCCGAGCAGCCGCCGGTCTACCCGGCGGCCCCGGGCGGCCCCGACCCCTTCGCGCTGGACCAGCTGGCGACCGACGCCGCCGCCCGTGCCCACGCACTGCTCAGCACCGGCCGCGACCCGGTGGCGGAGCTGACGCTGTGGCAGGACGCCGTCCGGCTCGCCGCCGCCCGCCCCGGCTCCGGCCTCACCGCCGGCACCCGCGCCCTCTACGCCTCGCTCGCCTCGGCCGCCGGCCGCACCCCCGCCGAGCTGGCCCGAGCGGTCGCCGCCTGGCGGCAGGGCGGCCTCGAAGGCCTCGCCGTCCTGGACGAACCCTGGGACCCGCCCGCCGGACGATTCGACCGCGCCCGCCCCCTCCTCCTCGCCGCCGACCTCCCCGCCTTCAGACCCTGGCGCAACCACCTCACCCACCCCCGCGGCCACGTCCAGCTCCGCCTCGGCCGCGACGGCCTGTGGTACGCCTACGAGTCGGAGCCGGGCCACGACGACTGGTGGCCCCGCGGCACCCCGGACCTCGACCCGGTGGGTGCCCTCACGGGTTTGGGCACCCCGAACGACCTCTGAGGTAACGGTCCTCCCGTCACAGAGCCCGATGGGAGACGGTGAGCAGGTAGGTGCCGTAGAAGAGGGAGACGACGGCCAGGGCGGAGAGCAGGATGACCAGGGTGCGCAGGCTGCTGCGCGCCAGATGCCGGGCGAGCGGGAGCAGCAGCGGGAAGGCCGGCAGCAGGAACCTCGGCTTGCTGCTGAAGAAGTGGGTGCCGCCGACCGCCATCACGATGAGGACCGCGCAGTATGCGACCAGGGCCAGGGGCATCCTGTTCAGGACGCAGAAGACGAACAGCAGCAGAAACCCGAGGACGATCGCGGCGGTGGCATAGACGGCGAGGACGTCGTGCCCGACTATCAGGTGCTTGAACGTGCGGGCGGTGTAGAGACCGTAGTCGAACCGCGAACCCCACAGGCTCTGTACGTGGAAGTAGCCGACGGGGTCGTGGGTCCGCAGCCCCACCCAGCCGATGTAGCCCAGCCATCCGAGGGGAGCCACGGCGGCGGCCGCCCAGGCGCGTGGCGCGGTGGGCGCACCGGTGCGGCGCAGCTGCCAGAGATGCACGACGGCGCCGGTGACCACGGCGGCCGCCACGGCAAGGCCGTTGGGACGGCACAGTCCGGCCAGCACCGCCAGCGTGCCCGCGGTCAGCCAGCGGCGGGTCAGCACCGCGTAGAGCGCCCAGGCCGCGAAGGCGGTCATGACGGGCTCGGTGTACGCCATCGTCAGGATGATCGCGTGCGGCAGCAGCGCCCACAGCGCCACGAGGAGGATCCCGACGCGTCGTCCGTGCAGCAGCTCACCGACCGCGTACACGCCCCAGGCCGCCGCCAGGGCGGCGGTCCATGCGATGAGCAGCGCCACGTTGACCGGGCCGATCGGCAGCACTGTGTCCACTGCGCGGATCAGACCCGGGAAGAGCGGGAAGAACGCCAGGTCGTTCCAGACGGCGTGGCCGCCCTTGGGGTGGACGATCAGGCCGTAGCCGTACTGGGAGATGTGCCAGTACCAGTGGCCGTCCCACTCCAGGCCGGCCACGCTTCGCGGGTGTCTGCCGAGGTGGAGCGACCACAAGGTTGCCATGATCACCCCGGCCAGCCGCACGGAGACGAACAACGTCAGTGCCGGCAGTGCCCTTCCCAACTCCACACGCCACGGCTGCTGCTGAGGGGGTGGATCGAGTCTCGGCGCGAACCGCCGCATGAGCGTGGTGCTCGTCCGCATGGGGCTGTCGCCCATTTTTCGACCTCCTTCGCTGCCCTGCATGAGGGAGCGACCGGACGCCGGGTTCCATTGATCAGAAATCTCTTACTTCGTGAGAATCAGCGAAATTCACGGTGAGAACGGACGGCAACCCGCCGCCGTGGAGCTGCACACGAGCGGGGTGGCCGGGATCAGCGAAGGATCCGGCCACCCCGCTCGTTCAAGGGGAGTGGGACGTCGGCTTACGGCCGCTCGGCCGCCAGCAGCGCAGGAAACGCCTCCTGCAGGGCCTCGCGCCACTCGCGGATCGGCTCGATCCCGGCGGCTGCCCAGCGGTCGTGACCGAGGACGCTGTAGGCCGGTCGGGGGGCCGGGCGGACGTAGGCGGCGCTGGTGGTGGGGCGGACCCGCTCGGGGTCCGCGCCGAGCAGCCGGAAGATCTCCCGGGTGAGGCCGAACCAGGTGGTCTCGCCGCCGCTGGTGCCGTGGTAGATACCCGCCGGAGCGGTACCCGCCAGCGCCGAGTGCCCGAGGCGGACCAGCCGGTCGGCGAGGTCGACGGTCCAAGTGGGCTGGCCGCGCTGGTCGTCGACCACGTCGAGGGTGTCCTTGACGCCCTCCAGCTTGATCATCGTGCGGACGAAATTGCCGCCGCCCGCCCCGTACAGCCATGCCGTGCGCACCACGTAGCCCGCGTCCGGGAGTGCGGTCAGCACCGCCTGCTCACCGGCCAGCTTGGTGCGGCCGTAGGCGCTGCGCGGGGCCGTCGGGGCGTCCTCCGCGTACGGAGAGGCGCCGTCGCCCGCGAAGACGTAGTCCGTGGAGACCTGGAGCAGCCTGGCGCCGGTCTTGGCGCAGGCCGCGGCCAGGTTGCGGGGACCGTCGCCGTTGATCCGCAGCGCCTCGGCCTCCCGGGTCTCCGCGTCGTCGACGGCCGTCCAGGCGGCGCAGTTGACCACCACGTCGGGCTGGTGTTCGGCGACGGCGCCGTGCACCGCCTCCGGGTCCGTGATGTCGAGGTCCCCCCGGGCCAGGCCGACGCTCCGCACGCCGTCGGCCGCGAGGCGGGCCAGCAGGTCCTTGCCGAGCATTCCGCCCGCGCCGGTGATCAGCCAGGTGGAGGTCACAGCGCCGCCCGCTCCTTCAGGGGCTCCCACCAGGCGCGGTTGTCGCGGTACCAGGCGACGGTCTCCGCGAGGCCGGTGGCGAAGTCCTTGCGGGGTTCGTAGCCGAGCTCCTCGCGGATCTTCGTGCAGTCGACGGAGTAGCGGCGGTCGTGGCCCTTGCGGTCGGCGACGTACTCGACGCTGGTGTCCCAGCCGGCGCCGCAGGCCTCCAGCAGCAGCCCGGTGAGCTCCTTGTTGGAGAGTTCGGTGCCACCGCCGATGTTGTAGACCTCGCCCGGGCGGCCCTTGGTGCGCACCAGCTCGATGCCCTGGACATGGTCGTCGATGTGCAGCCAGTCGCGGACGTTGCCGCCGTCGCCGTACAGCGGGACCTTCTTGCCGTCGAGGAGGTTGGTGATGAAGAGCGGGATGACCTTCTCGGGGAAGTGGTGGTGCCCGTAGTTGTTGGAGCAGCGGGTGACGCGGACGTCGAGGCCGTGGGTGCGGTGGTACGACAGGGCGATCAGGTCGCTGGACGCCTTGGCCGAGGAATACGGCGAGTTGGGCTGCAGCGGGTGGGTCTCGGGCCAGGAGCCCTCGTCGATGGAGCCGTAGACCTCGTCGGTGGAGATGTGCACGAAGGTCTTGATGCCGGCCCGGTGCGCGGCGTCGATCAGGGTGTGCGTGCCGACGACGTTGGTGCGGACGAACTCCGCGCCGCCGTCGATGGAGCGGTCCACGTGCGACTCGGCGGCGAAGTGCACCACCTGGTCGTGTTCGGCCATCAGTTTGCCGACCAGGTCCGGGTCGCAGATGTCGCCCTGCACGAAGGTGAAGCCGGGGTGGGCGCGCACCTCGTCGAGATTGGCCGGGTTTCCCGCGTAGGTGAGCTTGTCCAGGACGGTTATCGCCACGTCCCCCGGCCCCGCGGGGCCGAGCAGCGTACGGACGTAGTGGGAGCCGATGAAACCGGCGCCGCCGGTCACCAGGATTCTCGTAGTCATGAGGAAATCTGTACCTTGCTGTGGTCGCCGAGGACGAGTCGGTGGGCTGCGGGATTGCGGGGCGCGGGGGTGACCTGGACGTTCCGGCCGATGAGCGAGGTCTCGATCCGCCGTACGCCGGTGATGGACGAGTCGCGCAGGACGATGGAGTACTCGATCTCGCTGTCGTCGATCCGGCAGTCCTCGGAGATGGAGGTGAAGGGGCCGATGTACGAGTCGCTGATCACCGAACCGGGGCCGATGACGGCGGGGCCGACGATGCGCGATCCGCGGACCTCGGCACCGGCGTCGATCTGCACGCGGCCGATGATCTCGCTGGAGTCGTCGACGTCGCCGTGGACGCGGGGCTCGAGCGTCTCCAGGACGGAGCGGTTGACCTCCAGCATGTCGGCGACGTTCCCGGTGTCCTTCCAGTAGCCGGAGATGGTCGTCGAGCGGACGTCCTTGCGCTGGTCGATCAGCCACTGGATGGCGTGGGTGATCTCCAGCTCGCCGCGCCAGGAGGGCTCGATGCTGCGGACGGCCTCGTGGACCGCGGGGGTGAAGAGATACACGCCGACCAGCGCGAGGTCGCTCTTGGGCTGCTTCGGCTTCTCCTCCAGTCCCTTGACCCGGCCGCTCTCGTCGAGCTCGGCGACACCGAACGACGTGGGGTTGGGCACCCGGGTCAGCAGGATCTGGGCGTCGGGGTGTTCCGTACGGAACTCGTCGACGAGGCCGGTGATGCCGCCGACGATGAAATTGTCACCGAGGTACATGACGAAGTCGTCGTCGCCCAGGAAGTCGCGCGCGATGAGCACCGCGTGCGCGAGACCGAGCGGCTTTTCCTGCGGAATATAGGTGACGTCGATCCCCAGCTTGGAGCCGTCACCCACGGCTTCCCGGATCTCCTCGGCGGTGTCGCCGACGATGATTCCGACATCCGTGATACCGGCGTCGGCGATCGCCTCGAGCCCGTAGAAGAGCACGGGCTTGTTGGCGACGGGTACCAGCTGCTTCGCCGATGTGTGGGTTATCGGACGCAGGCGGGTGCCCGAGCCACCGGAGAGTACGAGAGCCTTCATGGGCGGGATTCTAGCCGGGGTCCTGTTAAGCGACATACCGACGTTCCGACCTCGTTCTTCAGGCCATTCTGGGAGCCTTTTTGATCGATTTACACCATGGACTTTCAGTTTTCATAACCGAGGCTTACCTGATACCTCTACTCTTCGCCGAGCGCTTACCGGGCGGCGTCGCGCGCCGGAGGTGGCGCGGTGACTCCCCAGCAACCGAGGCGGAAAGAAGGCGCATGCCCATCAAGGTGAGCGTGGTCATCCCGGTATACAACCCGGGCCACTACATCGAGGACTGCATAGCCTCTCTTCTGCGTCAGAGCCTGCCGGACGACGAGTACGAAGCGATCTTCGTCAACGACGGTTCCACCGATGACACCCCCGAACGCCTGGACCGGCTCGCCGCCGAGTACCCGCACATGCACGTCATTCACCAGGAGCCCTCGGGCTGGTCGGGCAAGCCGCGCAACACCGGTATCGCCGCCGCCAAGGGCGAGTTCATCCAGTTCGTGGACAACGACGACTGGCTGGGCGACGAAGCGCTCGAGCGCATGTACAACTACGGCGTGGAGAACGGCGCCGACGTGATCGTGGGGAAGATGGCCGGCAAGGGCCGCCCGGTCCCGCGGGAGCTGTTCCGCAAGAACCTGCCGCAGGCGAACGTCGCGAATGCGCCGCTGATCGACAGTCTCACCCCGCACAAGATGTTCCGGAAGGCGTTCCTGGACAAGCACAACCTCCGCTACCTGGAGGGGCGCCGCCGTCTGGAGGACCACGTCTTCGTCACCGAGGCCTATCTGCGGGCCGAGAACGTCGCCGTTCTCAGCGACTACCTGTGCTACTACCACGTCAAGCGCGAGGACGCCTCCAACGCGGGCTTCCAGCGATTCGACCCGGTCGGCTATTTCAAGAACCTCCGTGAGGCCCTCGACGTCGTCGAGGAACTCACCGAGCCGGGTCCGCTGCGCGACCGGCTCTTCCGCCGCTGGCTGCGCAACGAGATGGTCGAGCGGATGCGCGGTCGGCGGCTGCTCAAGCTGCCCGCCGACTACCGCCGGGAGCTGTTCGACGAGATCCACAAGGTGGTCGTCGAACGCTTCGGACCCTCGGTCGCGGCCGGTCTGCCGCCCACGCATCAGATCGTGGCCGGACTGATCGCGGCCGACCGGTTCCCCGACCTCGAGGAGTTCGCCCGGTGGGAGGCGGAGATCAAGCCCTCCGGCGTCCTGGAGAACCTCGGCTGGGAGAACGGCAGGCTGACGATCGGTTTCACCGCCGAGTACAAGTCGGGCGGTGAGCCCATCGCCTTCCGTGCCGACGGCGAGAAGGATCTGCTCGTTCCGCCGCTGCCTCAGGCCGCCCTGGACGCCCTGGCCCTGCTCGGCGCCGACACCTCCGCCCCGCTGGGCGCGTCGAAGGCGGACCTCGTCGTGCGGGAGCGCGCGACGGCCGCGGAGTTCTTCCAGCCCGTCGAGTTCACCCGGGAGAAGGTCGCCGTGGCGGGCAGGGACGGCTATTTCCGGCAGGTGCTGCACGCCACCTCGTGGGTCGACCCGCTGTCGGCTGCCAACGGCGCCGCACTGGATGCGGGCATCTGGGACGTCCTCATCCGCATCAATTCCTGCGGGTGGACCAAGGAGACCCGACTGGGTTCCGTACGCAGCGAGGCGGCCGGGCGCGGACGCGCCGGCGCCGTCGTCGGCTCCCCGGCCCACCTGGTCCTGCCGTACTGGACCGACCCGCACGGTAACCTCTCGCTCGACGTCGGCGGGAAGACCAACCGGATCTCGTACGAGTTCGCCGGTCTCAGCGCCGCCGACGCCACCGTGACAACGGGCCCCGACCGCCTCACCGTTGCCCTGCCCCTCCACGTCCGGGGCGAGAGCGGGGTGACCCTGAAGCTGACGGACGGCGCGACCAGCCGTTCGGCCGACCTCCCCGCCACCCTGGCCGCCCGTGCGACCGGGGAGGCCGAGCTGAGCGCCGGGCTCCCGCTCGATGAGCTGGCGGGCGGCCAGTGGCGGCTTGAGCTGATCCTGCCGTCGGCCGGCGCCGGCAAGCCGGTGGCGCTCCCGCTGGCACTCGAGGTCTCCGCGAGCGGTGGAGCCGAGGTCATACCCCTCACGGCCGCCGACCCGGCCAGGGAGCCCGGGCGGCGCAAGTCCGCCGCTCGCCCGGGGAGGCCGACGTTCCTGCGCCGCGCGGCGGGCAGGCTCCGTCGGGCTCTGAAGAAGTAACCGAACCGAACCACGCGAACTAGGATCGATACGTGCGACCACTGGGCATTGACGGCGCTTGGGTACTGGAGCCCAAGGTCTTCCCCGACGACCGCGGCAGCTTCCACGAATGGTTCCGCGGCGCCGAGTTCCGCGAGGCGACCGGCCAGGACCTCCACCTGGCGCAGGCCAACTGCTCCGTCTCCAGACGGGGCACCCTGCGCGGCATCCACTTCGCCGACGTTCCGCCGAGCCAGGCCAAGTACGTCAAGTGCGTACGCGGCGCGGTCCTCGACGTCATCGTCGACATCCGTGTCGGATCGCCGACGTACAAGCAGTGGGAAGCCGTCCGGCTCGACGACGAGACCCATCACGCCGTCTATCTGTCCGAGGGCCTCGGCCACGCCTTCTTCGCTCTGACGGACGAAGCGACCGTGGTTTATCTCTGTTCCGAGGGTTACGCCCCCGAGCGTGAGCACGGTATCCATCCGCTCGACCCGGATCTCGCCATAGCGTGGCCGGCCGGTGTGGAGCCGCTGTTGTCCCCGAAGGACGAGCAGGCGCCGACCCTCGCCGAGGCGGAGGCGCAGGGTCTGCTCCCGGCGTATGAGGACTGCGTCACATACCGCAGGTCCCTCCGAACGGCTGACGGCTCCTGACCTCCGTTGACGCCCTTTCCGGGAAAACAAGAAAGAGGTATGGGCTTTGTCCCATTAGCGTTTCTTGGGGAACGCGGAAGGGTCCGCAACCCTCCTCCTGGGTGACGGAAAAACCACGGGCAAGGAAACCGGGGACTGAGTGGCATGGGTTTGACCAGCGAGACGACTGTGTACGTGATGGCGGCCGTGGCCGCCATTTGTGTGGCGCTGTTGGTCTGGCTGTGGCCACGGCTCGCCAAGCAGGGCGTGTGGCAGGTACTCGGGCGGCTGGCGGCCGTCGGAGTGGCCCAGGTGACGATCCTCGCGGCTTTCGCGTGCTGGCTGAACTCGTCGTACCAGTTCTTCGGATCGTGGGGCGAGCTCTTCGGCAACGTCGACACCGCTCCCGTGGGTGTCACCCAGGCGGGGGGAAACAACGACGGCGGGGCCATCACCGGTGTCTCCGTGAAGGGCGCCCTCATACAGCCCAACGGCAACGAGCAGTTGAACCGGGTCAGCGGACTGCCCACCGGTCCCGCAGCGGTGAACGGGCGAGTCGAGTCCGTGAAGGTCATCGGCCGCCGCACCGGCGTCGTCGACCCCGCCTTCGTGTACCTGCCGCCGCAGTACTTCCAGAAGGCGTACCACCGGCAGCGCTTCCCGGTGATCGTCGCGCTCAGCGGCTACCCCGGCAGCATCTTCAACCTCGCGCAGTACCTGCGGGTGTCGCAGACCGCCGGAGAGCTGCAGAAGACCGGTCAGATGCAGCCGACCATCATGGTGATGATCCGGCCGACGATCGCCCCGCCCCGCGACACCGAGTGCGTGAACGTTCCTGGCGGACCGCAGACCGAGACCTTCCTGGCGAAGGACCTGCCGGACGCCCTGAAGTCCACCTACCGGGTGGGCCACGACGCCACCGCCTGGGGCGTCATGGGTTACTCCTCCGGCGGCACCTGCGCCCTGCAGCTGACGATGCGCAACCCGCACGTGTACACGACGGCAGGCGCCCTTTCGCCCGACTACAAGATCAAGGACGACCCCACGACCGGCAACCTCTTCGGCAGCGGACTGGGCCGCGTCAACCGGATCAACGGGCACGACCTGATGTGGCGGCTCAAGCACCTTCCCGTGCCGCAGGTCTCCGTCCTGGTCGCCGACAGCAAGCAGGGCGAGCGGGGCTACCCCGAGACGCTGGCCTTCATCAAGGCGGTCAAGGCGCCCATGCGGGTGGTGTCGATCCTGCCCGACCACGGCAGCCACAACTTCCCGACCTGGGTACGGGAGATGCCGGCCACCCTGAAGTGGATGAACCAGCAGCTGACCTTCCCCCAGGACGTCGTGCCCCGGCACCTCAAGAAGCCGGACCACACCTCGGTGCGTGCCTCGGGCCAGGAGCCCTCGGAGACCCCGACCCGGCGCAGGTGACGATCCCGCCCGCACCGCCGTCGAAGCGGTGAACGGCGGGCGCGAGCAACGGTCACGACTACCGCGAGCCGTCGAAGTCAGTGCGTCCAACGGCCGGTTGCGGCTGCGGTGAGGGAACCGCGGGGCCGTACGGACCCTCGACCGCGGGCGTGGAACCGGACCGGCGTATGGCCCGCGGGCTCGCCCCGAGTTCACGGCGGCAGGCCTTGTTGAAGGCCTGGAGGTCGGCGATGCCCACGGCCGCGGCGATGGCGGTGACGGACAGGGTGGACGACAGCAGGAGATGGCGGGCGCGTTGAAGGCGCCGGTGCCGGATGTACGAAACCACCGTGTGGCCGGTCTCGGCACGGAACACCCGCGTCAGGTGGGTGTGGGAGACCCCGACGGCCTGGGCCACGTCCGGTACGGACAGCGGGCCCGCCAGGTGCACTTCGATGTAGGCCTGCGCCGCTGCCACGAAGGGGTGGCTGCGCCCGGCTCCCTCGTCCCTCGGCAACTCGGCGACGCGCCACAGAGCGGTCCAGACCTCGGCGGTGGCACGCGGGGAAGAGGACGGCATGGCCGCGACCGCGTGCCGGAGCAGCTCGGCGAGGCGCGTGCTCTCGGCCCCGGCGTCCTGCATCACCGGGACCGATCGCGCAACTCCCGTGTCGCTCAGCCGCAGATGGACGTAGAGGTGCTCGGACCTGCCCCGGTAGCCGAAGTGAACCTCCGTGTCCGGGGGCACGAGGCTGACATGACCGGGCCTGATGGGGTGGACGGACTGCCCGAGGGACAGCGTGCCCTCGTAGTTGTAGAGGTGCAGCTGCCACAGACCGGGCAGCCGGAAGACTTCGTGATCGGTGGCGACACCGTGTACCCCGATGCCCACGGCCGCCACGGTCGGCGGCTCGTCGAGCCGCAGTGTCACCACCTTCATGAGGACGGAAAGAGGGGGCGCCGCTCGTCGCTCGGGGTGGGCACATCAGGCCTGATCAGGCCCTGCGCACGCAGTTCGTCCCAGAGGCCGTCGGGGACGTGCTGGGCGTGCAGTTGGACGTTGCGCCGGACCTGTTCCGCGGTGCGCATGCCGAGGGTGACGTTGACGACGGAGAGGTGTGTGGAGGGGAAGGCGATGGCGGCGGCGGGCAGGGTGGTGCCGTGGGCCTCGCAGACCTCGGCGATGGCCGATGCCCGCTGCACGAGCTCTGTCGGGGCG